>CABTXQ010000030.1 GCA_902488835.1 uncultured Ileibacterium sp. | reverse complement strand
TTATGAGGAATAGTTAGTTGTAAAATGGAGCTGCACCCACACCCCCTTGAATTGCACCCACGCACCCTCATTTGCACCCATAGGCTGAAATTCTATCAAAATATGTTTCCTTTCCAACTTTTAAGCTTAGAGAAGAAATTCTCTAAGCCTTTTGTTTACTTGTTAAATCACTTATACAAATGATGATCACCATTATTTATAAATTTGACAGCACTTCATGATTGTAGTATAAATTTTTTATGAAGTTAAACATTTAATAAATGCTATTTATGCTCTGTCCAAAATATTTATGAAAAAGGAGATAAATATTGAAGAATAAAAAAAACCTAAAAGAACGGTTTAGCATCATAATAGCAATGCAATGCTTTTTGTTAGTATTGTTGCTTGTCAAGTATAGAACATCGATTTATGATTTAATGGTTTTCCCAATAACCACAATCGCGACATGCATTTGGGGATTATTTGAAACAAAATAAGCATCATATGATAATTTATGAGCTGAGATAATGTGGATAGTCTCGAAAGAGGATATATAATATTAAAGAAGAAGCTATAAAGTATATAAGTGAAATAGCTTGAATGAGAGTATTTAATTGCTCTTTGCATATTTACAAGATATGCACAATATAGTTATCAAGGTATTGTTTGAAAAACTTGATAACTTTTTTATTTCCAAAAACATCTTGCAATAACCTAACTGTTATTATATTATAATAACAGTTATAACAAAGAGAACAGCAAGGCGGTAAAAATGAATATTCAGATTAATAACTCGAGTACTGACCCTATTTACCTGCAAATTAAGAATCAAATAAAGGCACAAATAATTTCAGGAAGCCTTAAGACAGGTGAGAAATTGCCTTCCATCAGATTTATGGCTAAGGAGCTAAGGGTGAGCATGATTACGGTCAAAAGGGCATTTGACGAGCTTGAACTCGACGGATTTATCAATTCGGTTCAGGGAAAGGGTAATTTTGTTGCTCATCAGAATAGGGAGCTGATCAGAGAAGAATACCTTAAGCGAATTGAATCAAAATTGCAAGAGGCTGTTGAGCTAGGGAGGATTGCCGGAATATCTGATGAAGAGCTATCAGTTATGCTTGAAACTTATATGGAGGGAGAATATGAGTAAATATGCAGTTGAGATAAAGGATTTGGTGAAAAGATTCGACGAATTTACCCTTGGACCTATAAATTTAAATATACCTAAGGGAACAATTGTCGGCTATATCGGACAAAACGGAGCAGGCAAGAGCACTACAATAAAGCTTATTCTTGGATTGCTACAGAAAAACTCAGGAGAGATAAATATACTTGGGGAAACAGATTATAGCAATCCCGCTATTAAGGATAGGCTTGGCGTTGTGTTTGATGACCTATACATGACAAAGGAAATGACAGTTATAGATATTCAAAGATTTTGTGAGAGAGTTTATACGAAGTGGAATAACGAAGAATTTAACCAGTATATAGAAAGGTTCAAACTACCAAAGAAACAAAAGATTAAGAATTTTTCCCGTGGAATGAAGATGAAATTATCCATAGCAATAGCCTTATCACATGAAGCAGAGTTACTTCTACTAGATGAGGCGACGAGCGGTCTTGACCCAATTGTAAGAGAAGAGATACTGGAATTACTTCTTGATTTTATGCAAGATGAGAATCACACAATTTTAATATCATCACATATTCTATCCGATCTTGAAAAAGTTGCGGACTATATAGCCTTTATTGATTCCGGAAAAATCTTGATGTTTGAACCTAAAGATGAGCTCAAGGAAAACTATGGAATATGCACATTGTCAAATGAAGAAGCTTATGAAATTGATGAAGATGCCATAGTCGGAAGAAGAAAGCACTCATTTGGACAGGAACTTCTGGTAAAAAAAGATCTGATGCCGGGAAATATTGAGTTACAAAAACCTTCGATTGAAGATATTATGATTTATTTTGTGAAGGGGGATAAATAGCAATGATGGCACTTGTTTTAAAAGATTTAACAACTATAAAAAAGACATTGATATTTACTGTTTTGATTTCAGTAGCCGTTTCTATATACGGAGCAATAGAAAATCTGTACTTCATGATTCCACTGTTAGCTGCAATGACACCATTATTGCTTTCCATGGTCGCATATGGATATGACGTAGAATCAAAATTCGATCAACTCGCATTTTCGATGCCGATAAAAAAGACTTCATATGTTATGAGCAAACTGTTTTTATCCCTTCTGTTTGGAGTATTAGGTGGCATTGGACTGTTCATCTTGCTCAAGCTAAAAAGTGAATTTAATTTAGAAATAATTTTTTTCTTATCAATATTCACACTATTTTTATGCGTACTGGTTTCAGGAATTCAACTCCCATTTGCCATTAAGTTTGGTGCAGAGAGGGGAAGACTTCTGATGGTAATAACATATTTTCTTGTATATGCATTTTCAACCATTTTGATAAAGAACACAAATATACTTATAAATATCATGCAATCTTTAAACAAATATTCATTTAAAGCTATTGGTATAGGGGTTATAATAATAACGTTACTGATTATTGTATTATGTATAAAGATTTCAATAAGACTTTTGGTGGGAAAAGAATATTAGATATGAGGGAATCAAAATGCTTGTAAAGTGCATGGCGGTAGGTATTGGAGGCTTCATCGGATCTGTAGCGAGGTATTTACTCTATCAGATTGAACTTCAGAAAAGCGGGAGATATCCCCTAAATACTCTCCTTACAAATGTTATAGGTGCGCTGTTAATTGGAATAATCATAGCAGAGGCTAAGAAAAACGGAATGAGTGAAGAGAAACTTCTCTTCCTTAAGTTCGGTTTATGCGGCGGACTTACAACTTTTTCCACTTTCTCAGTTGAGGTATTCGGGTATGTAGAATCGGGTAATACGTTGATGGCAATAGGGTATTCACTAATTTCAGTTGCACTATGCGTTCTTTTTGTAATGATAGGAATGAAACTTGGATAAAATCAAAATATAGGGGGACATAAATATGAGAAAAGAGATGCTCAAATCTTACCTAAGAAGGCTTTCCAGCGGAGAAAGCATTGAAGAGGTCAGGAAGGATTTTGTTGAAAATTTCAGCAGTGTAAATGCGAGTGAGATTATGGAAGCTGAACAGGATTTGATTAAAGAGGGTATGCCTGTTAATGAAGTTAAGAAGCTCTGTGATGTTCATTCAGCACTTTTTCACGAAGGGATAGACCATGAAGAGAAGGATTATACGGACAAGAATCAGAGAGCAAAAGAGCTTGAGCAGATTAAAGGGCATCCACTATATACTTTTACAAAGGAAAATGAAGCTTTAGAGAGGTTGATTTCAGAATATCGTAAAGATAAGACCGATAGATTGTTCGAAAAACTTAGAGAGATTTCTATTCACTATGCGAAAAAAGGAGACCTTCTTTATCCTCATCTAAAGGTAAAGTATGGGATATCAGGTCCATCAGATGTTATGTGGACGGTTGACGATGAAATCAGGGGTGAGCTTGGAAAACTTGCAAAGGATACAGTTAGAGGGGATGACTGGCACGAACGACTAAATGAAGTTGTCAAGCGTATGGAGGAGATGATTTATAAAGAGCAGAATATTTTATTTCCTATTTGTGCTGTTAATTTCAAAGAAGAGGAATGGTTCTCTATCTACCACGATTCCAAGGATTATGCTGATTCTTTTGGTGTTGAAAACGAAATTTGGGAAGAAGCTGAAAACACGCACCCAATTAAAGAGGAGATAAGGGATAAAGAGGTAGTGTTACCGGGCGGTCATATGAGTATTCCTCAGCTAAGAGCCTTGCTTAACACAATCCCACTTGAGATTACATTTATTGATGATAAGAATATCAACAGATTCTTTAACGAGGGACCTAAGGATTTCAAACGTCCTAATATGGCAATCGATAGAGATGTATTCTCGTGTCATCCGCCAAAGATTGAGCCTATGGTAAGAAAGATTATAGATGATTTTCGGAGCGGAGAAAAAGATACGGTCGAAATATGGATGGAAAAAGCAGGCAAGACGGTTCTTGTAAAATACATGGCTGTAAGAGATAATAACAACAAATACCTAGGGACAATGGAAATAGTTCAGGATATGGGATTTGCAAAAGAGCATTTTCTCAATATAAAATAGTTTTCAAAAGAACTTATAATTCTTGAAAACGTGTAGAAAACTACGTCATAAATATACGATTATGTGTTATAATCATACAATAAAATATTTGATTTCGTGGTTTGACATGGAGCTTTCATGAAAAGAAAAATATATAATGAATTAATAAATTGGAAAAATGCAGACTCAGGTCGCACGGCCTTGTTGATTGATGGTGCCAGGAGAGTTGGTAAAAGCTATATAGCAGAGGAATTTGCAAAAAATGAATATAAAAGCTATATAATGATTGATTTTAATAGAGTGAGTAATGATATAAAAGATCTATTTGCAAATTATTTGGAAGACCTTGATATGCTATTTATGTATCTCTCAAATTATTATAATGTTAAACTATATGAAAGAGAAACATTATTTATTTTTGATGAAGTGCAGCTTTGTCCTAAAGCAAGGGCGGCGATAAAATACCTTATTGCAGATGGGAGATATGACTATCTTGAAACAGGTTCTCTTATGACAATTAAGAAAAATGTTAAAGATATATTAATACCGTCAGAAGAAAGACATGTTAAAATGCACCCAATGGATTTTGAAGAATTTTTATGGGCAATTGGTTGTGACTCCTTTATGAAACAAATCAAAACGTGCTTTGAAAAAAAACAAGCCATGGGTCAAGCTTTTCACCGTAAAGCAATGGACTATTTTAGACAATATCTTATTGTAGGAGGGATGCCGCAATCAGTCCTAATGTATGTAGATACAAAAGATTTTAATCTGGTAGATCGTATAAAAAGAGACATATTGGAACTGTACCGTGCCGATATAATTAAGCATGCTGCAGGATATGAAATGAAAGTGGAACAAATTTTTGATGACATCCCCTCTCAGTTACAAAAGCATGACAAAAAATTTAAGTGGGCATCTCTGAAAAAAGAAGCACGCTTTAGAGATTATGAGGATGCAATGTTTTGGTTACATGATGCAATGATTGTAAACATGTGTTACAATTCCACAGCCCCAAGCATAGGATTAAAATTAAACATGGATAGAATGACATTAAAGTGCTATATGGCGGATACTGGACTACTTATTAGCCATGCTTTTGATGAAAACAGTATTGTTAGTGAAGAAATATACAAGAAACTTTTGTTTGGTAAGTTAGAAGTAAACATGGGAATGATTGTAGAAAATATAGTTGCACAAATGCTTGCTGCAGGTGGACATAAGTTGTATTTTTATTCTAACTCTTCAAGGGATGATGTAGCTAGCCGTATGGAAATTGACTTTTTGATTGCAAAAAACAAAATAAGCAATCGACATAATATTTCGCCTATAGAGGTAAAGTCCAGTAAGAACTACACATTAACATCACTTAGAAAATTTAAGAAAAAGTTTTCAGAGCAATTAAATGTTCCATATGTGGTACATGCAAGCGATTATAGAGTAGAAGACGGGATTATATATCTACCGCTTTATATGATACCACTGCTTTGAATAAGATTAATGGATAAATATGAGAGGTTGAAATGAGTAAAAGATCAGATAAAGCAATTGAATTAAAACACGATAAATGCAATTGTGCTCAGGCTGTTGCACTGGCATTCAACGACATTACAGATGTAGATGATGAAATCATCTACCGGATTACGCAGGCTTTTGGAGGTGGGCTTGGCGGCATGGATGGACACTGTGGTGCTTTGTCAGGTGCTGCAGTCATAATAGGTCTAGTCTATGATGACAAGAAAACAGCGATGATGAAAATTAGAAATATTTCAGATTCTTTCAAAGATAGAAATAAAACATTAATCTGTAGAGAATTAAAGGGTATAGATACTGGAGAAGCTCTACGTTCTTGCGATGACTGTGTTAGGGATGCTTCAGAATTTCTTGAAAGAGAATTAGGAGACATCTGTAAGGAGATATAATGTATATTCTGGAACTTGAACAGGAAGGGGACATTACTGATATTGCAGCCTTTGACAGCATAGAAGATGGTAGGGAATTTGTATCCAAAATAGAGGGATATCAGATGGTTGAAGAAGATGGATTCACCTATGAATACATCTATCCAGATAAATTACCAAATTATATGGAAATTTCTTTTAATGGTAATATCGTTCCATTTACGAAATTTATGTTCCGTGGTAACGATAGAGTTATGATTATTTGGAAAGAAATTCCAAACCTATCTAATGCTAGAGAGGGTCTTGTGCCGGGATCTACCAGAGTTGATGCCTACATGATTGATAATAACGAAGTTAGGAAATATATTGAAAATCGTGAGCTTAAATATAAGGAAGCCAAGGCTTATCTGGAAGGAAAAGGATATTCTGCCCGAAGAGCATATCGGGGATCTGAGGATGGAGAAGCCATAATATATAAGGCGAAAGAAGAAGATGATTGGCATTTTTTGACTCACCTCGATCCGAGCTTCTTGAAATTAGATGTAAAAGAATTGATTGATGAGATTATTTAGATATTTTGAAGGGAGTATTTTTTGAAAAAGAGGATTTTAGTTGTATCCTTAGCATATGTTGGTGTATTGACAGGGGCGGGACTGGCTTCTGGACAAGAGCTAATGCAGTATTTTATAGGATTTGGGGAAACCGGTATTATAGGTATCGGGGTTGTAGGAATTCTACATGCAATATTTGGGAAGATCATTCTGACTCTCGGTTCCTATTACAGATCAAAGGAACACAGCGGACTTTTGAATGAAATTGCGCATCCGATTGTCGCACGTTTGCTCGATTATTCGCTTGTTTTTACATGCTTTGTAATAGGATTTGTTATGATTGCAGGAGCAGGAGCAAGCCTGAACCAGGAATTTGGTATTCCTAGCTTTGTTGGATCGTTGATCTGCGCTGTTTTGATTTGCCTTTTATCAATGCTCGATTTTGAAAAGGTAACAAAGATAATCGGACTTTTTACTCCGCTAATATTCGCATTTATAGTTATTGCTTTTGTTTATGCCATCTTTATAAAAAACCATGATTTTTCAGCAGTTGATGTGATAGCGAGGAAACAGCCGACAAATTTGCCTAATATATGGATAGCCGTTCCAAACTATTTTTCAATCTGTTTCATTACGGGGACTTCTATGGCGATAGTAATGGGTGGAGATATTATGAATCCTAAGGTTGCATCAAAGAGCGGTCTTATAGGTGGAGGTCTCACAGGGTTGCTTGGTCTTATGATAGGGCTTTCTATATATGCAGAGATTGAGATGGTTTCCGATACTAATATACCTACTCAGATGATAATTGCTGAAATAAGTCCCGTGCTTGGATTAATTATGTCTCTCGTAATATACGGCATGATATTCAATACCGGAATAAGCGTATACTATTCAATGGCAAAGAGATTTTCAGGTAAAAAACCTGAACACTTCAATAGATACATGTTTATACTAGTTGCAATAGGATTCGGACTTAGTTTCTTTGGATTTAAAGAGCTTGTCGGGATAATGTATCCGGTTCTTGGGTATATTGGTCTTCTTCTTATAATAACGATGCTGTCCGGGTGGATTAAGAGCAAGGGAAATATTATAAAGGAGCTACAGCTAAGGACACAATTGCTCGGACTGATGATAAAGAAGTTCGATAAGAATAAGATATTTACAAGAAAGGATCAAAAAGTTGTAAATGATTTGATTGAAGAATCTAATATTGAAAATAAGGAACTGAGAAAGGATATGAGAGAAATAGCGAAGAACATGGTAGATAATGAAGATGAATGATAGTAAAAGCGTGATCTCAATATTAGGAACCACGCTTCTTTATTACCGAAGAGCTTATTTATATTTATAAAAGCCTTCTCCTACATTAATCCCTGTTTTTCCCTCGTCTATATAGCGTTTTAACATAGCAGCAATCTTTCCTGCCATGGTTTCAGGATCATCTGCTCCAGGTTTCATCATCGTTATATTATACGCTGTTGTAAGCCCTACAATATCAAGAATACGGAAAGGTCCGACAGGAGCACCTGTTCCAAGCATCCAAGTCTTATCTATTGTCTCAGGATCCGAAACATCATTAGCATAAAGCATCTCTGCTGCTGTAAGTAAAGGAATCAGCATTGAATTAAGTATATAACCTGGCTGCTCCTTTTTTAAGAGAAGAGGAATCATTCCTATTCCTTTCGCAAATTCTACAACTTTATCGTAATACTTCTTATCTGTTCCGGCATGCCCCATTACTTCAGCTGTGTTATGTCTCCAGACATTGTTGGCAAAGTGGAGAGCAAGATATCTTTCCGGTGCACCTGTGTATTCAGCAAACTGACTAGGAAGAAGGCTCGAAGAGTTTGTGCATAGAATTGTATTCTTAGGAAGAACTGGTGCAAGTTTCTTGTAAAATTCAATTTTCTGTACAGGATCTTCTGCTAGTGCTTCAATAACAATATCAGCATCACTTACGGCTTTTTCTAGGTCGAGTTCAAATACCATGTTTTCATAAGCACTTGTTGCCTTTTCTTTTAACTTATCAATATCCTTAAGCGTAATAGATGAAAAGTCATCAAAAAAACCTCTGATATAATCAGGATTTTTTGTACCAATCAATGCCTTGCTTGCTTCGAGGTCATCGAGATACAATTTGTGAAGCCTTTCAAATTTAGGCTTAGATCTTCCTATTGAGGCTTCGCTCCTAAGCCATACTTTTACATTGTATCCACGGAACGCAGATTGATAAGCAATCTGTGACCCAAGTACACCACCACCTATTACAACTACATTTTTATTATTCATAATAGCTCCTTTCACTATAAATTATTCATTGCTCATATCACATTCAATATATACTAATTTAGATAATCATTTATGTTAATATGAAAAAATATTTTATACAAAAGAAACATAAAAAGCGGTGCACAATTGCACCGCTTAACCATTTTTGATATATAGAAATCTATACTATTTCTTAATCTTACCTACGATCCATAGAAGAATACAAGCTCCAACTACAGATACAAGAACGCTGTAAAGATTTAGTCCTGTAACCTTATCAGCTCCTATAAGATTAAAAACTATTCCTCCGATGAATGCACCGATTATACCTGTTATTATATTAGCCAAAGCACCCATCGATTCATTCTTCTTCATTATCATGCTTGCTATCCATCCTGATAAAGCACCTAGAATTATCCATGCTATTAGTCCCATATTAAATCTCCTTACTATTTATAAAATTAAAAATATTATCCAATTAATGACTATAGCACAAAAAGCAGTAAAATCCAAATGTTTGAAAATTTAATAATAAAAAAAATGAAAATTTCTGAAAAAAGTATTGCATATTATTCAGTAATATGTATAATATACGCATATTAAATATTTGTATCGCGATAATTTAACTTTTTTATGATAATTTAATAAGGAGTTTGCTATGAAAAAGATGAATTTATTTAAGATTATTTTTGTATCGGTTATGATGATAGTTTTGATAGGACTTGCGGGGTGTGGTGATAAGGATAAAGCTAAAGGTGATAAGGATGTTAAAACATATACGGCTGTAACGGAACCTACATTTCCACCTTTTGACACCACAAATGATGCGGGAGAAATTGTTGGCTTTGATATGGACCTTATGAATGCAATCGCTAAAGATCAGGGATTTAAGGTTAAGTATAAGAATCTTGAATTTGATGCTTTAATCCCTGCACTTGAATCAAAGCAGGCTGATATGATTACAGCAGGAATGAATGCTGAGGATCCGGCTCGTCAGGCTAAGGTAGATTTTTCAGATACATATTATGACAGTGGTCTAATGGTTCTTGTAAAGAGCGATAGCAGTGTAACTGGGGTTGATTCGTTTACTCAAGATATGGCAGTAGCTGGTCAGATAGGAACAACTAGTGCAGATCTCGTAAACGATCTTAAGAAAGATAATAAGATTGCTAAGGCTGTTATATTAAATAAGAACAGCGAAGCTATTCAGCAACTTGAAAATGGAGACATTCAGGCGGTTATAATGGACCAGCCGGTTGCAAAAAATTATATGTCAAAGAAAAAGCATGCTGATAAAATAAAGGCTGTTGGAGATGTACTCAATGCTGAATCATACGGATTTGCCGTACAAAAAGGAAATAAAGAGCTTCTTGCAAAGATCAATGAAGGACTCAAAAATATTAAAGCTGACGGCACATATGACAAAATATATAAGAAATGGTTTGAATAATTGATTCTTAAAACTACGGAAAGAGGATATATTAATGGCGTTGTACATCAAAGGTTTTATAGTTGCTCTAAAGGGTGCACCGACAACTATAGGAGTTACAATAATTGCCGTAATAATAGGTACTGCATTTGGACTTCTGCTTGCCCTCATGAGACAGTCAAAAATAAGGATAATAAAAGTTATAGCTAAGGTATATATAGATGTTGTAAGGGGAACACCGCTAGTAGTTCAGGCATTCATATTTGCATATGGGCTTCCTCAAATGCTGCAATCTCATAATGTCAACTTTACATGGCCATATCTCGTTATACCTGCAATAATATGCTGCGGTTTGAATAGTGCGGCATACATGGCTGAGGTAATAAGAAGTGGGTTGCAAGCTGTAGATAAGGGGCAAATGGAAGCAGCACGTTCTCTTGGAATGCCTCACAAGATGGCTATGAGACTAGTTATAATTCCTCAGGCGATTAAGATTATTCTTCCTGCTGTTGGAAATGAATTCGTTACCCTGATTAAGGAAACATCAGTTCTCAGCTTTGTAGGGGTAGTTGAAATCATGAGAAGAGGCAATCTATGGAATGCTTCAACATTTGAAACATTTCCGGCATACATAGGTGTAGCATTAGTATATCTAATTTTGACTCTATCTTTAACTAAACTCATTGCAACAATGGAAAAGAAAATGTCACAGGAGGCTTGATAAATGATTGAAATCAATAATTTAATAAAAAGCTTCGGCGATAATGAAGTGTTAAAAGGTATTAATGCAGAAATTGGTGACAGTGAGGTAGTATGTATAATCGGTCCTTCAGGTTCAGGCAAATCAACGATGTTAAGATGCATTAACATGCTTGAGATACCGACTGATGGAGAGATAATAATTGATGGTGAAAAGATATCTGAATCAAACATCAATGATGTAAGGACAAAGATGGGCATGGTGTTCCAGAATTTCAATCTTTTCCCAAATATGACAGTAATTGAAAATATTACATGTGCACCGATAAATGTAAAAGGTGTTGAAAAATCAATGGCTTATGAAAAAGCAAGAGAACTTCTTTCTAAGGTCAAGCTACCGGAAAAAGCAGATGTATACCCGGGTTCTCTATCTGGAGGACAGCAGCAGCGTGTAGCCATAGCGAGAGCACTTGCTATGGAGCCGGAGATCATGCTATTTGATGAGCCAACATCCGCACTTGATCCTGAGATGGTTGGAGAAGTCCTCGATGTAATGAAGGAACTTGCCAAAGAAGGAATGGCAATGGCGGTTGTGACACATGAAATGGGTTTTGCAAAAGAGGTTGGAGACAGGGTGCTCTTCATGGATGGTGGATATATAGTTGAAGAGGGAAGTCCTGAAGAGGTTCTATCGAACCCTAAAGAAGAAAGAACAAAGAACTTCTTATCTCAAGTACTTGCAATATGATAAAGGTAGGTGTAATTATACCTGCAAAATTAGAACTAAAGCTGAGTTTTATAATTAAGTTGCACAAGGAAAGTGCAGCTTAATTTTTTATTGGAATTTCAAGCATTACAAGAGATACAATTTATTAAATATTCAGTTATATAGCTTGAAGCCATAAAAAAAGGTTATGGTCTAGGACAATGTCCGGACAAATGTCTGTACATATAACTATTACTATAACTATTACTATAAAAAGAAAAGAATAAATAAATATAGTATAGGTGTTAATAGAAGGGGGAGAAAATGGCAAAAAGAATAGGACAAAATATATGGGATTGGGATATGAGAAAGGCACTTGAATTTCTTATATGTAAAGAGGGATTTACACCAAAAAGAGCAGCAGAAGAATTAAGTGTGTCTGATAGTACCGTATATACAGAGCTAAAGCGTGGTATGGATGCAGAAGAATATTTATATAAGAGATATTCAAAGTACAGCCCAGAAAACGCTTTATATAAAGAAGCACTTACAACGTATGGAGTAGATGAACTTTCAATAATATTCGATATATATAAACAAAAGGAAAATGAAATAAAAGGTAATGGTAATAAAGATGAATAATTACACTACAGAAGATACATTCATTTGGTACTACAGAATGATTTATACATTTTTCACTGAAGAACGAATGAGGAATATGAAACACATTCCTGTATATGGTTATAAGTTTGTAGTTATATTTTTAGAATTATGTTCACTAGCAACACCAACAAAAGGATATATAACTGTTCAAGGATTTTCTCCTGATGAAATAGCACCAATAATTTGTAAAGACATAGGAGAAGAAGCAGAATCAATGTTATTAGCTTTAAACTACTTTAAAAATCAACAGTTGATCGAAGTTTGGAGCGAAGCAGGAAATACAATAATCCATATACCATTTTTAAAAGATAAAATTGGTAAGCGAACAAGAGAGTCTGAAAAAAGACAGGAAAGAAGACTAAAGGCAAAAGAGAGTGAACAGAAATTGCTGTCATTAAAAGAAGAAACAAAGGCTGTACTGGAAAAATGCAGAACATATGGGTTATTTAAAAATGTCTTCCTAACTGAAGAAGAATATTTGAAGCTAAAAGACAGATATATAAATGCTGAAGAGATTATAAAGCGTGTAGGTATCGATAAGAAAAGGTTTGGAGATGATAAATTCATAGATACAGATTATGAAAGATGTCTAAAAAAGGGAGAAGAAATCGGTAAAGTATAGGAAATATTTATGAGGTGAAGCTGTGTCAACGCTATATGATAAAAATTATGAATTACCAAAAAATTGCTATGGACTGTCAAAACCTGCATATATTGTAGTTACAGCAAGACTTAGAGCATATACCGAATTTAAAGAAAAAATTTTCAGCATAGAAAATAAGTCAAAATTAAATATTACAAAAGAGGATATTATAAATAAAAGTTTTATGGAATCAATCGTTAAAGCTATTGAAAAAGGACTTGATTGGGTTAGTGAAGATGTAAGAAATCCCATTTGGGAATATGCAAGTAAACATTATTCAAAAGGCATAACATGGGATGAAGTTGCTGATAAATATAATTACAGTCCGTCATATCTAAGAATGCAATATGCAAAATATATCTATGGTGTAGCTTTTGAGCTTGGAGAAATCATATAGGGGGCAGAAAATGAAAATAATATCAGTTGTAAATCATAAAGGTGGAGTAGGAAAAACTACAATAACAATGAATCTAGGAGCTGAACTTGCCGAACGAGGTAATAAAGTATTGTTGATTGATCTTGATAGCCAGGGAAATTTAACAAAAGCTACAGGGATAAAAATACGAAAAGATAATAATGCAGTCTATACAATAGCTGCTGCACTTAATGCAGTTATGAAAGGTGAAAAAATAAATCCTGAAGATTATATATATAAGTCCGGGATAAATAGTAATCTTGAAGTAATACCATGCTGTATAGATATGGCAGATACTAAGATTGCACTTAATATAGCTATGGCAAGAGAAACAATGTTAAAACTATTTATTGATGATATAGCTGAAGTAAAACAATACGATTATATCTTAATAGACAATGCACCCTCGATAGAGGTAGACTTTCAAAATTCTCTAGTTGCAAGTGATGAGGTTCTTATTATCACAGAAGCTGATGAATTTTCTACAGATGGAATGGAAAGCCTTTTGAATCAGCTTGCAAAAATTAAGAGCTTCTTTAATCCTAGATTATCAGTTGCAGGAGTTCTGATAAATAAGGCAGATGTTAGGACAAACTTATGTAAAGATATGATTGGTGTAATCAGAGAATTGTTTGGGAAATTAAGAGTATTTGATACTGTAATTCCGGCAAGCGTAAAACTGAAAGAAAGTCAGATTATGAAAGTCAGCATAAAAACATATGATAAAGATAACGCAGTTGCGAAAGCTATTTCTTCTTTTACTGATGAATTTGAGGGAAAATTATGAAACTGAAATGTCCACATTGTGGCAATGAAAAAAATTTTTATCAAAAAGTGAGATATTCCGGAAATTGTTATTTCATGGTAAACAATCAAGGCGAGTGCGATGAAACTTGTTATAACGCAGATATGCACCAAAGTGCGATATATAAATTAACGAGCATTTATTATTTTTGCTATGAGTGTAATAAGAAAGTTGCAAAAATTCCAGTTGATGAAAGGTATTAGATAGAGGAGAAAAAAGATGGCAATGAATTATAGAAAAAAAGTATATGTCAGAGATGAAGAATCTATAAGAAACGATATAGAAAACATAACTGATTTATACGGTGGAGCAGAAAAAAGGCTAAAAGACAATGCCGATGGTGTAAAGAGTATTAGTATTGAAAAACTACAAGAAAGTAAGCTTAATCACTTTAAAGCTATTTCAGGTGATGAGTGGGATGAATTTGTAGCAAGTATAAAATCACATGGCATTTTAACACCTATAACTGTCAGACCAATAGACGAGGATAGCTATGAAATTCTTGCAGGTCATAACAGAGTGAGAGGAGCAAAAGCAGCAGGGCTTATTGAAATACCTTCGATAATTAAGGATGTAGATGATGTAGAAGCAAGTATTATTGTTGCAGACACAAATTTACAGCGTGAAGAAGTAACAGATCTTGAAAAAGGATGGGCATATAGAAATATATTTGAAGCAATAAGTAGACAGGGAGAAAGGTCAGATTTAACTTCTGGTCAGAGCGACCAGAAGTCAGAAAATGATACAGAATCAACTTCTGGTCAGAGCGACCAGAAGTCAGAAAATGATACAGAATCAACTTCTGGTCAGAGCGACCAGAAGTCAGAAAAT
>CABTXQ010000029.1 GCA_902488835.1 uncultured Ileibacterium sp. | reverse complement strand
ATAACGGTGATAACAATCGTTCAGAGGAAGTTATAAACTTTTCAAAGAAAAACAGTTATATTTCGGTCTGCCCGGAGTGCGCAGGAGGCCTTCCAACACCTAGAGAGCCATCTGAAATTGTAAAACTGAAAGATCAAGAGCCTAGAGTAATCAATAAATACGGAGCAGACTGGACAAAAGAGTTTAAAAATGGCAGTGAAATATCATATAATGAAGCTGTAAAAGAAGCCAAAAGACTTGGTAAACCTATTGAAGGTGCAATACTTAAGTCAAAAAGTCCATCTTGTGGAGTGGGAAGGATATATGACGGTAGTTTTAAAGGAAAAATGATAATAGGTAATGGAGTTTTTGCAGACTTATTAATCAGTAAAACGATACCTGTTATGACAGAGCAGGATTTTCTTGAAAAATATGAGAATAAAAAATATGGAGAAAAATAAAATGATTAATTTTAAAGAGGAGATAGCAAAGAAGATATCAGGGATGTATCAAGACCTTGAGACTTTGGATATTCAGAAGTCAATTGAGATACCGCCTGACTCAAAATTGGGAGACTATGCATTTCCCTGCTTTAAGCTGGCTAAGTCACTTAGAAAATCACCTAAACTAATAGCTGAGGAAATAAAGAATGAACTAGAAGGCACTGATTTTATCGATAAAATAGAGCAGGTAAATGCCTATGTGAATATATTTATAGATGGTAAAGCCATAGCAAAAATGACGATTGATTCTGTAATCAAAAATGGTGAGGACTATGGAAAGGCTGATATAGGAGAGGGTAAAACAGTAATAGTTGAGTTTTCCTCACCGAATATTGCAAAACCTTTTCACATTGGTCACATAAGAAGTACGGTTATAGGTAACTCAATATATAAACTCTATGAGAAGATAGGATATAAGGTAGTAAGAATAAATCATCTTGGAGATTATGGAACGCAGTTCGGTAAACTCATAGTTGCATATAGGAAATGGGGTATCGAAGAAGAGTTGATAGCTTCTCCTATCAAGTCTCTTCTAAAATGGTATACTAAATTTCACGAGGAAGCTACAAACGACCCAACGCTTGAGGATGAGGCTAGGAAGGCGTTTTCAAATCTTGAAAATGGAAGTGAAGAGGAAAAAGCACTCTGGGAAACATTTAGAAAATACAGCCTTGAAGAATTTGAAAGGGTATATGATCTTCTCGGGATAAAATTTGATTCATATGCAGGGGAAAGTTTTTACACTGATAAAATGCCTGAGGTTGTTTCTGAGTTGGAAGCAAAGGGGCTCCTAATTGAATCACAGGGAGCAAAGATAGTCGATCTCGAAGATTATGGTCTTGGAGCATGCATGATAAAAAAATCTGACGGATCTAGCCTTTACGCAACAAGGGATGTTGCTGCTGCAATATATAGGAAGCAACACTACGATTTTGACAAGTGCATATATGTCGTTGCTTCACAACAGAACCTTCATTTCAAACAGTGGAAGATGGTTCTTCACCTCATGGGTTATGATTGGGAAAAGGATTGCATTCACGTACCGTTCGGGCTTGTAATGCTAGAAGATGGGGCTATGTCTACTAGGGAAGGAAGAGTTGTATTCCTTGAAGACGTTTTGAATCAGGCTATAGCTAAGACGAGAGAGATAATAGATGAAAAAAATCCTGATGTCTCAAATGTTGATGAGATTGCAAAGCAAGTTGGAATAGGAGCTGTTGTTTTTAACGAGCTTTCAAATAACAGGATTAAGGACTACGTTTTTTCATGGGAACACGTCTTAAACTTTGATGGAGAGACAGGTCCATATGTTCAATATACCTATGCAAGAGCATCGAGCGTAATCAGGAATGCAACCGATGAAGAGATGAAAAAGGTAAGGAGTGGAGACATAAATTATGAATATATAAGCCAAGAATCCGGAAAGCAGCTTATTAAGTTGATATATAGGATTCCTGAGGTTATAATTAATGCAGCACATAAAGATGAGCCGTCGATTCTAACGCGCCACATCATAGATGTTTCGCAAGCATTTAATAAATTTTATCACGATGAACACATACTTGTCGATGACATTGAAGAAAGATGTGCAAAGCTCGCACTCGTTGAAACTTCGAGAATTGCCATATCCAGCTGTCTCAAATTAATCGGTATTTCGGCACCTGAAAGAATGTAGGAGATAATATGAAACTGTTGTTAACTACCCTTGATAACGGATGTATCAAGACGGACCTTGCACTTAAATATTTGTATACAGTTGTTGCTGATGCACCTATTGATGTAGAATTTAAAAAATTCAATGAGGGGAAGACTGATCATGAGATATATATAGACATAGTATTGGAAAAATATAATGTCATATATTTTCATGTCAACGCAGGTAACGATGAGAGAATAAGAAGCATAGTAGACAATGTAAAGAAAGCTATGCCAACATCTGTTATAGTAATCGGGGGCATGGAGACAACCTTTGATTCATATGAGTATATGCATAAAAATCCTGCCATAGACTTCATAATAAGGGGAGAAGGAGAGCTTGTACTCTTCAATTTTGTAAAGAGCCTTGTGAAATACGATTTCGATTTCGCATCAATAGCTGGTCTTGCATATAGAGAGAATGGAAATATAATTGTAAATCCTCTTGAAGCATCCATTCGCTTTGAGGACATACCTTTCCCATATGAGAAACTTGAAGTTTCAAAGGGAGATATAGTTGGGTACGAGTCTATGAGAGGTGCTGTTGACAGGTGTTCTTATAGGCAGATATTGCCTGATGTAAGGCTTAGGTCCCTTCCCGTTGACAGGATTTGTAGAGAGATTAAATACTTTATCGTAAGGGGAGCTAAAGAAGTCCATTTCGTAGACAGATACTTCAACTATAATCCTCAGAAAGCGTACAAGGTATGGGAATATATTATAAATAATGACAACGGAGATATTAAGTTCTTCTTTGATGTCGACGGAGATGTCATAGATGAGGAGTCCTGTGAACTTTTAAAAACAGCAAGGAAGGGGCTTTTTGAATTTAATGTTGATATTGAGAGTACTAATCCGGAGGTCCTTGATGCTGTCGGAAGAAAGGCAAACATCTACCAATCTCTATACAATATAAGCAAACTAATCGGAGAAGACATTGTTAATATTAATGTCAACTTAAAGGCAGGACTTCCGTACGAGACACCTAAGCTTTTCGCTAGGGCATTTGATAAGGTATATGGTCTTGGGGCGAACAGGATTAACGTTGAGGTATTGAAGATAAAAAGAGGCACATTAATTCGTGAAAATGCTTCAAAATACGGATACATTTACATGAATAAAGCCCCATATGAAATATTAAAAAACGATTACATGAAGCCTTCTGACGTAATCAGAATAAAGATGTTTTCTAAATTTTTAAGAGCAATTGAAACAGGATTTGAAGATTCAATAAAGAAGCTTCGTTCAGACCTTCGTATGAAACCATATCACCTTTTTACAAGCATAATAGAATTTATGATTACAAATAAGCTGCAGGACAGTTTGCATAGCAAGGAAGACTATTACAGGTTGATTTATGCTTATGCAACAAATACATATGATGCATCAGGAGATACCATGCAGATTCCTGTTTTAAAGCAAGTTATGAGAAGTGATATGAGTAAGGTAATGGATGATGATGAGATAAATCGACTCATTGAAGAAGGTCTGGAGTTTTAGATTTTATTTAAGAAAGTGGAAAATTTGGCTAATAAAGATAAGACGAATATTATTTCAGAAATACAGGACAATGACAGGGTTTCAAAATTCCTTGCACCATTAATCAGTGAGATGATTTTTGATGAGCTGTCAATTGATTATTTAAAAAGAACAAATACAGAAGAATTTATGACAGGGGTCCCCATTCCAATCGGGGATTCTTTTGGGAAAAAAGAGATTGATACTCGCGAAATCGCTCTCAATATGGGAATAATTATAGGTGCGGACCCAAGGTTCCCTTATCAGGAGCAGTACATTAAATTTCTAAACAAGGTATTTGACAACAACGCATATAAGGTGCTTATCTCACAGGGATCAAAATGTGGAGAAGAATCTGATTTTGATAAAGCATGTTGCTATGAAAGAGCAGCACTCCTGATAGAGCCAAAGTCTAAAGATGCGTTATACCTTTATGCAAGGGCATGTCTTGATGCGTATCAGATGGAAGGAAGGTCTGAAGAGTACACGGGAATGTTCAAGGCTGAGAGTCTTGAAATGTTTGAGTTTCTTACAATGCTTTATCCGGATTTTGAACAGGGATTCTATTATCTGGGCTACGGATATGCGAACTTAGGACTTTATTTGAAAGCCAAGCTCACATGGGAGGAGTTCATTAATTTAACCAAGGGCTCATCAAACCGAGATATGATTAAACAGGTTTCTGAGATAAGCGAAAGACTGATGCAGCTACAAGATCCTGTGAAAATCGAGCAAGCAATAAATGAGATACTTAGAGGTAATTATTTATACGGTAGAAACGAACTTATCAAGTATAAAGAAGGCTCTTATAACAACTGGTGGCCACTTTGGTACTATCTCGGGGTGGCAGAATCTTCGCTTGCAAATTATGAAGCAGCAATAGAGAATTATAAAATGGCTCTCAGGTATTCACCCAGTAATACAGATGTTATGAAAGATTTAATAGAACTGTATAATGCGACAGGAGATATTTCATCAGCAGATAAATACAGTAAAAAGATAAAAATTATTCAAGAAAACAGGGCTGCTGAATTATTAGAAACCAATTGATGCTGATTTTTACTTATATTTTGGTTGACAAATATTTTATTTGCAAGTATAATGAATAAGTCGCGAAAAGTGGGGTACGATGTTCCGAGGTAGCTCAATGGCAGAGCAATCGGCTGTTAACCGATAGGTTGTGGGTTCGAGCCCCACCCTCGGAGCCATTGAATTATTTAGATGCCGGAATGGCGGAATAGGCAGACGCCCGGGACTTAAAATCCCGTGAGAAGTAATTCTCGTACCGGTTCGACCCCGGTTTCCGGCACCACATATTAATATCGCGGGGTAGAGCAGTTGGTAGCTCGTCGGGCTCATAACCCGGAGGTCGGAGGTTCAAGTCCTCTCCCCGCAACCATGTAGATACGGTAATTGATATAATTTATCAGTTACCGTATTGTGTTTTTGATAATTTTTAAATACCTAATAAAACGATTTCCTGAAAAAAGTGTAAAAAAATAGTATAATAAAAATAAGTCAATACATTAACATAATCAAAAAAAGAAAGGAGACGATGATGGGATTATTCGGTAAAAAAGAAAAAAATATGTCTGATATGCGGCAATGAATTGAAGCTATTGAGCAGTCTGGCCGTCGATGATGGAGAAATTTTTAGTGATTGTGAGAAGATGCTCCGTGGGCAATTCAATATCACTGAATATTGGAAGCAAAGATGGGGCACTAAAGGCTTTGATCGAGCAGATTATGTTTTAAAAACCATTGATCCTTTGAAGGTTATGACTGTAGCTGAAATTGAAGAGATGATTCGCTCAATGAAAGAAGATCAAGCACAGATTATTGAGAATGTAGGTTCCGATTATGCTAATGTTGCAAAAGACGATAAGTGCTTTTCCATTGCACCGAAGGCAACAGAAGTGGGGCTGAAAAGAGCGAAAGCATACAAGAACAGGATCGTTGCTACCTCACAGATCATAACTGGTGAATTTGGCAAAGATGATATGGTCACAGTTACTACAAACAGCAAGAATATCACGACGACGATTCTTGATATTATTGAATGCAGTAACAGTTCAACATTTGAGACAATGCTTGCATCCAATATACGAAAGCATAAGGTTGAAGCGGGAACCAGTGCATGGATTATTTTAAATCTGACGGAAGACGTCAGTGAAGGCAGTCTGATCCAAAAGTAATATACAATACATTTTTAATAGAAAAAGAGTTGTACATACTTTAAACCTATGTAAATCTTTAATAATTAATACATGTGGATAAGGTAACTGATGAACTATATCAGTTACCTTTATTTTGTTTGAATTTAGATTGGATACAATTTATATTACTTAAACACTTGATTTTGAAAAAAAACTATGCGATAATCAAAATAATCTTATTCCTATCATGTTACTAGGAATAAGATTATTTAAAAGATAACTATTAATGTTGATATAAATTATGGAGGATTAGATGACAGGTGATTTATTGAAAGTTGAAGGGCTACATGCCGGAGTGGAGAACAAGGAAATTCTCCACGGTGTAAATCTTAGTATCGGAAAAGGAGAGGTTCATGTTCTTATGGGACCAAATGGTTCTGGTAAATCCACATTGGCAACTACCATAATGGGGGACCCGAGATTTACTATTAATTCCGGTAAGATTTATTTTGAAAATGAAGATATTACAGATCTAAGTACTGACAAAATTGCTAAGAAGGGTTTGTTCTACTCTTTTCAGAACCCTATTGAAGTTCCGGGTGTTACACTTAGGAATTTCATAAGAAGCACGATGGAAGCTGTGACAGGAGAGAGAGTGACTCCATTCAAACTAATGAAGCTTCTCAAAGAACCGATGGAAGTGCTTGGAATGGATGAGGCTTATCTTGATAGAGATCTCAATGTGGGATTTTCAGGCGGAGAGAAAAAGAAGGCTGAAATTCTTCAGCTTCTTATGCTTCAGCCTAAGCTCGCAATACTTGATGAGACGGATTCAGGGCTTGATGTTGATGCAGTACAGGTAGTTTCAAAGGGAATACGAGAGTATAGGAATAAGGTTAATGGAGCGATTATAGTAATAACGCATAACACCAAGATACTCAGCGCACTTCATGTTGATGCTGCTCATGTTATCGTCAACGGTAATATTGTAGATAATGGTGACGAAAGCTTGATAGAAAAAATAAACAGCGAAGGATTTGAACGTTACTTAGATTAATAGAAAGGTGAGGATGTATAATGGCTCAGGAAAAAGCAAAAATAGCCGATATAGACAGGACTCTCTACGATTTTCGTAACGAAGAAACAGATTCAAATACATACAGGCTTGATAAGGGGCTTACTAAAGAGATAGTTGAGCAGATATCAGTAGAGAAGAATGATCCTGATTGGATGAGAGAATTCAGGCTAAAATCACTAGAAATATATAATGAAATTGGAATTCCTAACTGGGGTCCTTCAATTGATGGACTTGATATGAATAATATTGCTACATATGTAAGACCTAAGAACAACAAGATGCATGCCGATTGGGATGACGTCCCTGAAGAGATAAAGGACACATTTGATAGGCTGGGAATTCCGGAGGCAGAGCGTGAATCGCTCGCAGGCGTTGGAGCTCAGTATGATAGTGAACTCGTATATCATAACGTTCAGAAAGGTGTAGCAGATCTAGGAGTCGTATATTCAGACCTTGAAAGCGCAATGCATAAGGAAGAATATGCAGACATGATAAAGGAACATTTTATGAAGCTGGTTCCACCTACAGATCACAAATTTGCAGCTCTTCATGGAGCTGTTTGGTCAGGTGGTTCTTTCGTGTATGTTCCAAAGGGCGTTTCTGTAACAATTCCGCTGCAATCATATTTTAGACTCAATGCACCGGGGGCAGGACAGTTTGAGCACACTCTTATAATAATAGAGGAGGGGGCATATCTTCACTTTATTGAGGGATGTTCAGCCCCTAAATATAATGTTGCAAACCTTCATGCCGGGTGCGTTGAGCTCTATGTTGGGAAGAATGCCACGCTGAGATACTCGACAATAGAGAACTGGTCAAAGAACATGTATAACCTAAATACAAAGAGAGCAATCTGCGAAGAGGGTGGAAAAATTGAATGGATATCAGGATCTTTTGGCTCTCATGTTTCGTATCTATATCCAATGAGTGTTCTTAATGGAGATGGTGCAAGATCTGAATTTACAAGTGTAACATTTGCAGGAAATGATCAGAATCTTGACACTGGATGCAAGGTCGTTCATAATGCACCGAGAACAACCTCTTTTATTAACACGAGGTCTATATCAAAAGGTAACGGAATAAGTACGTTCAGAAGTTCGGTTGTTGTGAACAAAAATGCCAATGGCAGTAAGTCCTCAATAAGCTGCCAAAGCTTGATGCTCGATAAAGAAAGCAGATCTGATACAATTCCTGCAATGGATGTAAGAACTGATGATGTTGATATTGGGCATGAGGCTAAGATAGGAAGAATTAGCGATGAGGCTGTATTCTACCTAATGTCAAGGGGTATGTCCGAAGAAGAAGCAAAGGCACTAATTGTAAGTGGATTTGCGGATAATGTAGGTAAGGAACTACCTTTAGAGTATGCTGTTGAAATGAACAATCTGATACGTGTTGAAATGATTGGAGCTATGGGTTAGTAAGGAGGTCAGTATGAGAAAAAATATTAAAGTAAATGAGCTTCCTTCACCAACATGGAGATGGCTCAAATTGAATGAATCATGGATTGAAGATATGGAATCTCTTAATGAAAAAGAAGCTTCATATTATCTTCCTAAGGATGTTGAAATAAGTAAAACACCAAGAAAGTCAATTTCAAATATTGAGACTGCACTTGGAAAAGATATGGAAATGGTCATAGATGATGCTACCGAAAATGCCAAGACAATTGTGGTAAATAGCAAGGTTATGGGGCCTCTAAGAATTGATATCGACTACCTTTCTGATGACAGAGCTGCGAACTCATTTATGATTGAAGCAAAAGATAATTCTGAAGTATACATAATAATGAAGTTTACAGGCGGAAGCGGTAAAGGCACAGGCGCAGTACAGACTAAGTATAAAGTCGGAAAAAATGCAAAGGTTACCCTGGTTCAAGTTCAAGCACTTGGCAATGAATTCAGGTTCCTAAATGATATCGGTGGAGAATGCGAAGAGAACGGCGAGTTTAAGCTGATCCAGCTAGTACTTGGAGGAAAAGAAAGCTATATAGGAAATAGAACAGAATTGATCGGTGATGGCTCAAACCTCGAAACAAAGATAGCATATAGAACGAGGAAGGATCAATTGCTGGATATGAACTATATTTCAAACCACCACGGAAAGAAAACCCTCTGTGATATAAAAGCAAACGGTGTAATGAAGGATAGCTCACACAAGATATTCAGAGGTACAATAGATTTCAAACGTGGATGTTCAGGCTCTCTTGGAAATGAGAATGAAGATATTCTCCTTCTAAACAAAGATGTCATTAACAGGACCATACCTGTTATATTGTGTACAGAGGAAGACGTTGAAGGAAATCACGGGGCATCCATAGGAAAGCTAGATGAAAACGAGATGTTCTATTTAACTTCTCGTGGTATATCTGAAGCAGATGTTTTGAAGATGATGGCAAGAGCTAGAATTGACGGAATAAAGAATCTAATAGAAGATGAAATGACAGTTCAATACGTAGATCTTTACTTGAATGATACGGGGGCGAATTAGAGGTAATGATGGATAAGTTTAATATTGATGACTTTACTCTTCTTAAACAACAGAATATTCACTATCTTGACAATGCTGCAACAACACAAAAACCTAACTGTGTTCTTGAAGCGGTAAGAGAATATTATGATAAGAAGAATGCGAATCCTATGCGAGGGCTGTATGATCTTTCAATTGCTGCAACAGAAGCCTATGAAAACGCAAGGGAAGCTGTTTCATGCTTTATAAATGCGGGGGATTCTTCTCAGATAATTTTCACAAGAAATGCCACAGAAAGCTTGAATCTTGTAGCATATAGCTATGGAATGAACTTTCTAAAAAAAGATGATGAGATCATAGTGAGTATATCTGAACATCACAGCAATATGCTTCCTTGGAGACAGGTTGCATCAAAAACAGGTGCAAAGGTAAAGTACATTGAATGCGACTCAAATGGGTGTATTGGTCCTGAAAAACTTGAAAAAATGATGAGTGATAACACAAAGATTGTTGCAGTTGCACAGGTTTCAAATGTTTTTGGATTTACTCAGGATGTCAAAGAGATTTCGAGAATTGCACATCATCATGGTGCGATAATTGTATGCGATGGTGCACAGAGTGTTCCGCATATGCCGGTTGATGTAAGAAAACTAGATGTTGATTTTCTAGCATTTTCAGGGCATAAGATGTATGCTCCAATGGGCATAGGTGTTCTTTATGGAAAAAAAGAATTGCTTGATAAAATGCCACCATTCCTATATGGAGGCGAAATGATCGAATATGTTACAAAGGACAGTGCGACCTATGCAGAAGTCCCACACAAGTTTGAAGCAGGAACCGTTAATGACGGTGGTGCTGTAGGTTTGCATGCTGCGATTGATTATATGGAAAATATAGGTTGGGATACTCTGATAGGAAGGGAATTAAGCCTTACTAAGATGGCAATGGATGAGATGGCTAAGATTCCACATGTTAGCATAATAGGGTCTGATAAACCTGAAGAGCACTGTGGAATAATTACATTCAAAATCGAAGGAGTTCATCCTCACGATATTGCAGCTATATTTGACAGCAAGGATATTGCCGTAAGAGCGGGACATCACTGCACTCAGCCACTTCATCAGCATATGGGACTTATGTCTACGACAAGGGCAAGTATAACATTTTACAACACAGAGGCGGATGTTAAGGCATTTATAGATTGCTTAAAGGGCGTAAGGAGGTCTATGGGATATGGCGAATAATACTTTTTACAATGAGGTGTTGACCTATCACAATATGAATCCCATCCACAAGAGAGATATAAAGGATGCAAACTTTGAGCTTGAAGGAGTAAATCCATCCTGCGGAGATGATATTATCTTGAAGCTTAAGATAGATGAAGACGGGATGATTGTTGATGGAGGCTACACGGGAGATGGATGTGCTATTTCTCAAGCTTCAGCTGATATGATGCTTGAACTTGTTTTAGGGAAATCAAAGGAAGAGGCATTGAGGCTTTCTGATATTTTCTTTAGAATGATAAAGGGTCATGTGACAGATGAAGAGCTTGAAGAGCTTGACGAAGCAGCGATTCTTCAGGATGTATCTCACATGCCTGCAAGGGTAAAATGTGCTGTACTTGGATGGCACACTCTTGGAAATATAATTAAAGATGCTGATGAAAACGGTATTCCCAAGATAGGTTTAAACAGAAAATAATATAGGGGGAATCTCTTGAATGAGGTAAAAGATAAATTAAAAGAAGTCTTATTCTCTGTTTTACCAATCACAACAATTGTATTGATACTGCATTTTACAATAAGTCCACTTGACCCAAAATTGATTTATCTATTTCTAGTAGGCTCAATAATGGTGATAGTTGGACTTACCGTTTTTTTGATTGGTATAGATCAGGGAATAGAAAACATAGGTAGAGGTGTAGGAAATGTTATAGCAAGGTCTAACAGCTACTGCATAGCAATTACAGTTAGTTTGATATTGGGCTTTTTCATTTCATTTGCTGAACCGGATCTGCATATTCTCGCAAAACAGGTTAGCAGTGTTACAGACGGTAAATTCAACAATATGCTCATGGTTACCCTTGTATCGATTGGTATTGGGGTCATGATGACAGTCGGGATGATTCGTTCTCTAAAAAACATAAAGATCAAGCACATCCTTACATTTTCTTATCTGCTGATTTTTGTACTTTCTTTTTTCTCAAACTATAATTTCATAGCCATAGCCTTTGATTCCTCAGGTGCAACTACAGGTGCAATCACTGTACCTTTTATGTTAGCTCTAGCATCAGGAATATCATCTATGAAGAAGGATAGCAAGGTTAATGAAGATACGAGTTTTGGTGTAATAGGAATATCTTCGACAGGTGCAATAATTGGAATATTAATAGCAGGAATATTCTTTAGAAATGATGTAATTGAAGGGAGCCTCCCTGAGAACTCTATTGGAAGCACAGATATTGGTTCAATGTTCTTGAAAAATCTAATACATATTGCTTATGAAACATCTTTAACACTTCTTCCTATTGTATTTACATACGCAATTATTCAAATATTTTTCCTTAAGCAAAGGAAGAACAGGGTTATAGGAGTTGTTAGCGGTATAGTGATGACGTATATAGGGCTTGTTGTATTCCTGCTTGGGATAAATTCTGGATTTATGGAAATTGGAATTCAACTTGGAATCAAATTATCTGGCTTAGATTCGAGAACACCAATACTTATAGTATCATTGCTGCTCGGAGTTACGACTGTATTAGCTGAGCCTGCCGTTCATGTATTAAAGCATCAGGTTGAAGATGTTACAGGAGGATCTGTTAGGAGAGAATGGGTTCTTATTTTCCTATCTTCTGCTGTTGGGCTTGCAATTCTATTGTCATCGCTTAGAATTATGGTAGATTGGATAGAACTTTGGATGTACTTAATACCTGGATTTGGATTTGCAATAATCTTATCTTATTTTGTACCGGAACTCTTTGTTGGGATGGCAATTGATGCAGGTGGAGTAGCATCAGGGCCTATGACTGCGACCTTCTCACTTGCTTTTATTCAAGGTATTTCAGCAGGAATGCCAAATGCAGATATAATAAGGGATGGATTCGGCATGATAGCAATTGTTGCAATGGTTCCGATAATATCAATAGAAATATTAGGGATCCTATATCAATTAAGCGTCAGAAGAACTTCTAATAAAGAAATTCATATAGGGGATAGTGAAGATGAATAGTGAATTTAATGTTATGACACTGATAATTAGCGAGCATCAGGCAAATCATTTTATTGACATCATAAAGGAAAAGAGCCTGTATGATGGAATTGTTTTTTTAGCAAAGGGAACGGTTAAAAACTCTTTTTTGAACCTTATAGGCCTTAAAAATCAAAAGATGAGACTAATAGATGTTCTGATTGAGAGCGAAAATTCAAAAGAAATAATGGATTATACAGCTGAAAAACTCAAATTAAATGAGCCAAATCACGGGATTGCTTATTTAACATCTAGAAGAATGGTAAAGGATGAAAAAGGGGAGTCTAATGCATCGAATACAATAGGAGAAAAAACAATGTTTAAAAAAATAACTGTTATTATTAATCGTGGAATGGCAGATGATGTCATGGATATTGCAAGAGAATCAGGTGCAAGAGGCGGAACTATTTTGCATGGCAAGGGTACTGGAACGAAAAATGCCGCTAAATTATTCGGGATGGAAGTTGAGCCTGAAAAGGAGCTTGTTCTCATTATTGTCCCAACTGAAATTGAAGAAAAGGTAGTAAAGAACTTGTATGATAATCTTGAAATGCAAAACAGTGGAAACGGGATTTTATTTGTAGAAGATATTACTGATGTAAGAGGAATTGTTTTATAAGGGGATGTTATGCTTGAAGTTTTGTTGATGCAGTATAAGGATATATTTGGTATCGATTTTCCTTTAGCAGATTTTGAGGGAAAGCCTGAGATAGAGCTAATTAATACAATATATGAATGCGTTCATAATAATACTCCGTATACAGAAGGAATGGTGGTAAAAACAAGCATATCTAATGCTCCAGGCACCAGATGAAGTGATTAGACGAGTAGTAAATTATTGACTAAAGAGTGTGCAAAGGCTATAATATACAGAAATAAGTATATTTTATTTGATGTTTCCTGCACACTTTTTGTGTGCATTAATGAAATAGTATACAAATATTGTTAAATGGGAGGTTTATTATATGACACCAATTGTAAGCGTTGTCCTTACAGGCTTGTTGTGTCTTGTAGTCGGCCTTCTGGTTGGTTATGCTCTAAGAAAGAATATCGGTGAAAAAGAGATCGGTAGTGCTGAAGCTAAGGCTAAAAATATCATACTTGACGCAGAAAACAATGCTGAAAATTTAAAAAAAGAGAAAATAGTTGAGGCAAAGGAAGAAGCATATAAGATAAAATCTGATCTTGAGAGAGAGCTTAAAGATAGAAGAAATGAAATTCAGAAAGCTGAAAGAAGAATCAATCAGAAGGAAGAGAATATTGACAGAAAGCTTGATAAGATTGAAAAAAGAGAGGACGCTATAGGCAGGAGAGAGCGTTCACTTGAAGATAAGCACAGAGAAGTTGACCAATTTGTCCAAAAACAAATTGATGAGCTTGAGAAAATATCTGGTTATTCAAAAGAAGAAGCAAAGCACATGCTTCTTAAGGAAATCGAAACAGATGTTAGAAAAGATGCTTCAGCGATGATTACTCAAATCGAGACAGAAGCAAAGGAAGAAGCAGAAAAGAATGCCAAAGAGATTATAACTATGGCGATACAGAAATGTGCATCTGAAACTGTCGCAGAGACAACAGTTTCTGTTGTGCCTCTTCCAAGTGATGATATGAAGGGAAGGATCATAGGTAGAGAGGGAAGAAATATAAGGACCATTGAAACCCTTACCGGAGTTGATCTTATTATTGACGATACTCCTGAAGCTGTATTGCTTTCTGGATTTGATCCGGTCAGAAGAGAGATTGCAAGGATAGCCTTGGAAAAGCTAATTATCGATGGAAGAATACATCCTGCAAGAATCGAGGAGATGGTTCAAAGGGCTACGAAGGAGGTCAATAATATTATCAAGGAAGAAGGAGAACAGGCTTGCTTCGATACTGGAGTGCATAACCTTCATCCTGAACTGATAAAACTTCTAGGACGTCTTAAATACAGAACTTCATACGGGCAGAACGTACTCATCCATTCTATTGAGGTATCAATACTGGCGGGGATAATGGCTGATGAACTCGGTTACGATTCAAAACTCGCAAAGAGAGCAGGTCTACTTCACGACATTGGTAAATCGATAGACCATGAAGTTGAAGGCACACATGTTGAGATCGGTGTAAACATATGTAAGAAATATAAGGAGTCGTGGAAGGTTATAAATGCTGTTGAAGCTCATCATGGTGATGTTGAACCAAGCACAATGGAAGCTGTACTTGTGGCAGCAGCTGATGCACTGTCTGCAGCAAGACCTGGAGCAAGAAGAGAAACACTTGAAGCATATATTAAGAGACTTGAAAGCCTTGAGAAGATCGCGAATGAGACAAAGGGTGTCGACAAATCTTATGCAATTCAAGCCGGTAGAGAGGTTAGAATAGTTGTTAAACCTTCTCAGGTGAAGGATGATGAGGTTGCAATGCTTGCAAGAGATGTTGCGAAAAAGATAGAAGCACAGGTCGAATACCCTGGCAATATAAAAGTTAACGTGATTAGAGAGACACATGCAGTTGATTACGCTAAGTAAGTGAAACAATTATAGCTATCACACCGGTAAAAAGTCGATGTGGTGGCTAAATTTATGTAATAAAAGAGGAAATAGATGATTTATCTTGATAACAGTGCTACTACAAGGGAGCATGATGAAGTTAGAGCATTGGTAAACAGGCTCAACGATACATGCTTTGGTAATGCTTCTTCTCTTCATGAGATGGGATTCATGGCACATAATGAAATAGAAAAAGCAAGAGATGAGATTAAGAAATATTTTTCAGGAGATGGAGAGATAATTT
>CABTXQ010000028.1 GCA_902488835.1 uncultured Ileibacterium sp. | reverse complement strand
TGGAGAAGTACTCAAGAGGCTGAAGAGGACGGTTTGCTAAACCGTTAGGGTTCGAATACGGGCCGCAGGGGTTCGAATCCCCTCTTCTCCGCCATTGCTTTATTCAATGTAGGGGTATAGCTCAGCTGGTAGAGCAGCGGTCTCCAAAACCGCGTGTCGTGGGTTCAAGTCCTACTGCCCCTGCCATAACGGGGTGTAGCGCAGCTTGGTAGCGCAACTGGTTTGGGACCAGTGGGCCGCGGGTTCAAATCCTGCCACCCCGACCATGAGCAGGAAGAATAAAAGTTAATAATTATAGAGTAGTTGGTGATAACGGGGTGTAGCGCAGCTTGGTAGCGCAACTGGTTTGGGACCAGTGGGCCGCGGGTTCAAATCCTGCCACCCCGACCACATATAATAATTGTGGGCCATTAGCTCAGTTGGTCAGAGCATCCGGCTCATAACCGGCAGGTCCTGGGTTCAAGTCCCCGATGGCCCACCAATAATTAAATGATTACATATTTAACTATATATTTGCCCAGATAGCTCAGTTGGTAGAGCAAGGGACTGAAAATCCCTGTGTCCTTGGTTCGATTCCGAGTCTGGGCACCACAAGAAACACCGATGCAGTAAAAGCATTGGTGTTTCTTGCTTTTGAAAAGCATATGTAAGTTCGGAGGTTTGTAATGAATCAAAATAAAATTCAGAAGATTTTAGTATGGATCATAGTTTTTCTTATGTCTTCTATAATAATTATTGTTGGTACTAAAAAAACAACAAAAAACCTTGATTTTTTTAAGCATAATGGTAATTTAACTGAGCATGCAGTTGTAACATCTGTTGGGGAAAAAACAGTAAATACAAGACATCAGGGATTTGATGTAAGCACGAAAGACTATATTGTATCCTTCAAATGTAAAATTCAATCTGGTGATTACAAGGGAAAAACCGTTACAGCTACACAAACAAAGAGCGAGAATGTCGGATTGACTGCTAAAGTAAAGATAGTAGAGAAGGGAGACAGAGTTCTCTTGACTAAGAACGATGAATGGCAGTTTGTAGATTACTATAGGCTCGATAAGATAGGCATATTAGCAGCAATATTTGCACTTGGATTGGTTATCATAGGCCTAAAGAAGGGAGTAAATGCTCTCATTTCATTAACTTTTACTGCACTATTCGTATTCTGCATTTTTATTCCATGGATAATGAACGGATATAATATCTATCTGGGAATACTCATTACCTGCTCATTTACAATTATTATGACCTTGCTTCTAATAGAAGGTGCTACCAGAAAATCTCTTGTAACTATGCTCGGTTGCTTTGCAGGCACTAGTATGGCAGCCCTGATTACATATGTTGCAAATATATTTTTACACCTCACTGGAATGACTGATGAACATTCAATCTATATAACTATGCTTTTCCCGGATAAGCCAATAGACCTGGTAGCACTTGTTTTTTCTGGGATAATAATAGGAGCCCTAGGTGCTATAATGGATGTGGCAATGGACCTTTCATCTTCATTGAATGAAATAGTTTCACATGTACCGGACATAAAATTTTCTACACTCTTTAAAAGTGGCATGAGAATAGGTCGAGATATTATGGGAACAATGTCAAACACGCTCATTTTGGCATACATAGGAAGCTCATTAACTAACATAATGCTATTGATAACATACTCTTCATCAATAATTGAACTTGCAAATAGAGAGGCAGTAATAGTAGACATGCTTCAGGCACTTGCTGGTAGCATTGCGATACTCTTAACAGTACCTTTTACAGTGCTTCTTGCCGGAATTATATACATTAGAAAGGGAAAATAAATCAGGATTAAATATGGCACAGTTATATTATAGATACAGCACAATGAATGCGGGAAAATCCCTTGAACTCATTAAGGTGGCTTATAATTACGAAGAGAGAGGAAAAAAAGTCCTATGCCTTCAGCCGGTTTTTAATGAAAGCGATAAGTCAGCTGTTATAAATTCAAGAATCGGATTAAAAAGAGATGCAGTATCAGTGAGAGATGATACAAATATACTAAAAATATTCATGAGAATTGCGGAAAGAGAAAAGCCGGACTGCGTCCTCGTCGATGAATGTCAATTCTTGAAAAAACACCACGTGCTTGAACTTGCGGAAATTGTCGACAGTTTTGACATACCGGTGCTTGCATATGGGCTTAAAAATGATTTCAAAAATGAACTATTCGAAGGCTCCTACTATCTTCTTGTTTATGCTGACAAGATCGAAGAGATAAAGACAATTTGCTGGTGCGGAAGGAAAGCCACAATGGTTGCAAGGATAATAGACGGTAAGATGGCGAGAACCGGTGAACAGATTATAGTTGGCGGAAATGAAATGTATGTATCATTATGCAGGAAACATTATATGGACGGAAGAATAGGACCGGGACTCATACATAAAAAAGATTAAAGCATATGATTACAAGTGATAAATTCAGAAAAAACAAATATAAGATATTTAAGATATTAATTGCCATAATGCTGATTTTTGCGGTGACGATCATAGTTAAGATGGACTATGAGATTTATGATAAACCAATAGCAACGGTTACATCTGTGAAAAGCAAATATCTCTATTCAAAGAAAAACGCAGGTGAGAAGTATGAGGAAAAATATTATGAGCAGCAAATAAATGCAAGGCTTAGAAACGGGAAATTTGCCGGGAAAAAGGTTGAACTAAAAAATCAATATGCGAAATCATGTGTCTATGACGTCAAGTATAATGCGGGAGATGACATATTTATAGATAAACTTGGAGAAAATAAAGGATCATTAAGAGGCATACCTGGAGGATTAAAAAGAGACTATATAATTGCGTTTTCTCTCATGACACTCTTTATTCTATTTATCTTTATTGCAGGAAAAGACGGACTAATGACATCCTTAAGCCTATGCCTAAATCTTCTTGTCTTCTACATAGTTCTATGTTTGTATTTCAAAGGCTTTAACATACTGTATTTGACAATACCAATGGTCATAGTTTTTATATTTCTGCTTTTGGTATTTCTGAACGGAGCAGGTAAAATTACCTGGATAGGATTTTTCTCATCTGTTACAGTGATTATGATGGTAATGCTAATAACGAGATTAGTTATGGCTTTTTCCGCGAAACCTGATTATGATTTTATGGATTTTCTAATCCAACCTTATTCCCCTCTTGATGCCGAAAGAATTTTTATTTCGCAAATTATAATAGGTTGTACAGGAGCTGTGATGGATGTAACCATAACGGTAGTCATTACTCTGACTGAGATTGCTGCAAGAAGCGATAATATTTCAGCAAAGGAACTGTTCATATCATCGAGAAATGTTGGGGATGACATGGTTGGTACGATGATACCCGTGATGTTTTTTACAAATATTGCAACTGATATACCATTTTTTATCTTATCGCTTAGAAATTCAATGACAATTCATTCAATTATAGTACACCATTGTTTTTTTGCAGCGGCAAGATTTCTTACAGGAAGTATAGCGGTCGTAATTTCAGTTCCGGTAGCTTTCTCATGTACGATTATTGCATTAAGAAGGACGAGGAGAAGAAGATATGCTGATTTAACTCTCCGCCATTCTTATAATATTAATATTGATTTTTTGCGGAAATAAAGGTGCGAAGTCAATAGCTTCAACTATGATAAACGTTGCTGTTTTAATAGCGTATATTTACCTTATTTATATAGGACAGAATCCTATGCTGGTTACAGTAACTGTATCAATAATCTTTACATATGTCATATTATTTTACCAAAATGAATCGGGAGAAAAGTCTTTTATAGCCTTGATATCAGTTGTAGCCGTGATATTGATAATTATTCCACTCATATATTTTCTGACTTCAAAGATGTCATGCCAGGGGATTAGTGAATTTCAATACGACATAACAGATTCAAACGGATATAGCAGAAATATAGGAATAAATATGTTGGCAATTCAGAATTCGGTGCTAGTAATAGCCCTAATCGGAGCTATGTGTGACAATGCGATAGCTGTAGCGGCATCAATATTTGAAATAAAAGATAAGACTGGAAACATTGAAAAAAAAGAATTGACAAAATCTGCAAATGAAGTTTCAAAATATATTATGAGTACATCAATTCACACGGTATTCTATATATACATGGCAGAATTCATAACTCTTATAATGCAGTTCATGAAGAACATGAGTGCCGTTGAAATGTTGAACAGCAGTTCATTTGCCCTTGGAATATTGACGATTGTTGTAAGCGGGATCGGTTGTTCACTTGTAATACCTATAGTTACAGGCATAAGCATAATGTGTATAGAAAAAACTATAAGATTTCCATCAATATAAATTTCCCTGAAAGGTGTTTCTCTCCTTGAGCTTACGATTTATCGAATTTAAGATAGTTCTCTTCTTGTAACTCCATTCCGGTGAAATAAGAAGCTTCCTAGGAACGTCACCGGTCAGCCTGTGAATCGTTATATCTTCAGGAATAAGTTCAAGAAGATCTGTAACGAACTCCGCATATTCATCAATTCCTTTGAAATACGGATAATATGTACCGGTATTTAATGGATCAGTTGCACCGTATTCCTTAGCAAGGGGAGATCCCTTTATAAGATTCATTAGATGAAGCTTAATACCGAAGGGCTTTGGGCACTCCTTACATACAAAATTAAGAGAACGGATCATGTCATCGGCATTTTCTCCCGGAAGACCAAGAATAAGATGGGTGACGAATTTTATTTTCCTCTCATTTAAGGAATTTGCTGCCAAAATATAATCCTCAGGATAATAGCAGGTGTTTAATTTTTTCAAAGTGTCCTTGTTTGCACTTTGAAGTCCAAGTTCAATCCATATAAAGTGATCCTTATTAATGTCTTCAATAAGATCTAGTATTTCACTTCTTCCATTTTGCTGAATTCCAAGGCAGTCCGGCCTTGTTGCAATGACTAGACCGCTGATTCTAGGATCCTCAAGTATTGCATAGTAAAGGGTTCTAAGGGTATGAATATCGGAATATGTATTGGTGTGGCTTTGAAGATAGCCCAGATATTTTGCATTAGGCCACTTGTCTTTGAGCCTTTCGATTTGAACAGAAATAGAATCATAAATTTGCTTCTTAAGCATTACTGGATTATTTATACTTATGTGGGATGCAAGTTCACCAGAACCTTGAGATGAGCAAAAACTACATCCTCCGGTGCCGAGATTACCGTCTCTATTAGGGCATGTAAAGCCGGCATCAAGCGATATCTTGATTGTTTTTGTGCCAAAATAATCAATCAGAAAATTGCTTATTGAATTGTATCTTTCTCCACCTTGCATTTTAATCCTCTAAAACAAACAAAAATATATTAAAGGTATTCTACATTTTTTATCAAAAATAATCTATAATACATTGTACACGAAAAAATATTAGGATAAGGGAATTAGAGATGTTATTAATTTTTGGAAGAGTTTTTGGAATTTTTTCTTTGATATTTGTTGGATATATCACATATAGACGTGGCATTTTTGGAAAAGATGCAAAGGACACATTGACCAAGTTGCTACTTAATATTACAGCACCGTGCATGGCTGCATATTCAATTTATTCAAAGGAATTGTCGGATAAGCTTGTTCAGTCAACTGTGCAGGTGCTTATAGTTGAAACTTTATACTATGCACTTGGAGTTATCATTGCATTCCTGATTGTCAAATTTTTGAAATTTGATCCCGTTTCGCAGTGGGGAGTATATATTGCAGCTATGATTGCTACCAATAACGGGTTTATGGGATTTCCGGTTACGGAGGCCATATTCGGAGATGATATTTTTTATTTGCTTGTCATGATAAATATACCAACATGTGTATTCTTTTATGGAATTATGCCAATGGTACTTAATATCGGGCGAAAGAATTCAGAAAGCAACTGGAAGTCTAACTTGAAATTGATGCTTAATCCTGCAATGTTTGGAATTACTATAGGAGTTATATTCATGCTGATTCAATATAGACCTCCTGAAGCTATTGATTCCGTTGTTAAGTATTTAAGTGATGCAACTATACCAATTTCGATGATAGTTGTCGGTGTACAGCTTGGAGAAAGCAATTTAAGAGAGATTATTAAAGATAAATATGTTAATATCACAAGTTTAATGAGAATGATTATTATACCGATAATTACATTTTTAGCTGTGCACTTCATTCCATTTTTGAATGAAGATGTAAAGCTTATAATTGTTTTCTCGAGTATCTTCCCAACAGCAGTTGTTACAGCTGCAATTTCAGTACAGCAGAATATCGAAGGCAATAAAGCGGCGGAGATAGTATCAATTACGACTGCTATTTCGCTTGTTACTATACCGATTTCTGCAGCTATTCTCTCGTATTTTTATTTATAGATAGCCTATGTTATAATTGCCATATCGAATTTAGAGGGGTTAAGCGGGTTCGGAGGAATACTTTGGAAAAAGAAAAATTATCTGAGAGACTCAACGTGGAATACTTTTCACTCCGAGTTGACATAAGAGAAGGCTATGGACTTTTAAAAGATCCATTGAGAGCATCCGTTCTTCTTCACGCCTGCTGCGGTCCATGTGCAAGTGCTTGTATTGAAAGGCTTTCATCAGACTATAATGTTACAGTATTTTTTTACAACCCCAATATAATGGATAGTGAAGAATACATGATTAGAAGGGATGCACTTCTCAAATTTATCAATGAGTTCAATGAGGAAAACATAGGAAATACCTATGTTAATTATATAGAAGGAGAATATGAGCCGCTTAGTTTTATCAAGAGAGCGGATCGCCTTAAAGATGAACCTGAGGGCGGTAAAAGGTGTGACGTATGCTTTGAGATGCGACTTTCAGAAACAGCAATAAAAGCGGCAGAACTTGGAATCGATTATTTTACAACAAGCATGTCGATAAGTCCGCATAAGAACTACGAGAAGATAAGAAATCTAGGGATTAGCTTGGAATCAAGGGTTAAATCCAAATTTCTTGATATAGACTTTAAGAAAAAAAACGGGTTCGGTAGGAGTATTGAACTGTCAAAGAAACACGGGTTATATAGACAAAATTTCTGCGGTTGCGAGTATGCGAGATATGCAGATAAGAAAAAAGATAAATAAAAGGAAGGATGTTTAATAATATGTCGAATCTTATTTTACCAGACGGATATAAACCGATACTGGACCAAGCTGAGACACAAAGGGCAATAAAGAAGATAAAGGATTATTTTCAACAGGAACTGGCATATGGGCTACAGCTTAGACGAGTCACTGCACCTCTTTTCGTTGAACCTGACTCAGGATTAAATGATAATTTGAACGGTTACGAGAGGCGTGTTGATTTCACAATTAAGGATATGGGAGAAAGAGATGTCGAAATTGTGCAGTCTCTTGCAAAATGGAAGAGAATGGCACTCGCCAAATATAAGGTTAAGCCGGGACATGGAATATATACCGATATGAACGCGATAAGAAGAGATGAGGATCTTGATAACCTTCACTCCATTTATGTCGATCAGTGGGATTGGGAAAAAGTTATAACAGAAGATGATCGTAATGAGGAGTATCTTGAGAATACAGTTATAACAATCTATAATGCGATAAAAAATGCCTGTGATTATGTGAACAGGCTTTACCGCGATATAAAGACGATAATACCAAACGAGATAAAATTTATCGACTCGCAGGAACTTGAAGATAAATATCCTGATAAGAGCCCTGAGAAGAGGGAAGAGCTTGTAACTGAAGAATATGGTGCAGTTTTCATAAAGAGAATAGGCGGAAAGCTAAGATCAGGCAAGCCGCATGATGGAAGAGCACCTGATTATGATGACTGGGAGCTAAATGGAGATATTATTCTATGGGATGATGTCCTTAATATTCCGATTGAACTAAGCTCTATGGGCATAAGAGTTGATTCTGAAGCTATGAAGAGGCAACTTGAGATATCAGGAAAGCTCGAGAGGGAAAATCTGCCTTTCCATAGGAATGTAATCGAAGGTAAGCTACCTCTTTCAATCGGAGGGGGAATAGGACAGAGTAGACTCTGCATGTTCTTTCTGAGAAAAGCACATATAGGAGAAGTTCAGGTCTCTGTCTGGCCTAGTGAGATGGAGAAGATTTGTGCTGAACATAATATCTTCCTGCTTTAGTGTGACGAAAAATGAAATATGTAAATGTAATTGTAGATAACAGAAGCGACAATACAGACACTTTCTACACATACAGGACTGATTTCGATGTAGATATCGGTGACAAAGTGAGTGTACCCTTCGCTCGGCGTAAAAAACCGATTGCAGGGTATATTTTTGATGTGGACGTAAAAGTCGATCTTAATGAAAATAGGATAAAAAATATAATTAAAGTTGATAAGGAATCATCATTAAATGCCGAGATGATAGAAACGGCAAAATGGATGAAGATAAGATACGGTGTTAGGTATATAGATGCTGTAAAACTTTTTACAACAGAGGGTAAAAGAGAGAGAACTATAGAAATAAATAACCAAGAGATTATAGATTATAAGCCTGAGTTGACAAAAGAGCAGAAAAATGCAGTATCTCAAATAAGCTCATCAATTTTGGAGAAAAAACATGAGACATTTCTATTAAAGGGAGTTACAAATAGCGGAAAGACTGAAGTATATATGAGGGCAGCAGAAACTGCACTTATGAAAAATTTGGGTGTAATAATATTGGTACCTGAAATAGCACTCTCATCTCAGCTAGCAAGGGTATTTAAGGCGAGGTTTGGTGAAGAGAAAGTTGCAGTTCTTCACAGCAAACTTACCATGGGAGAGAGACTTTCAGAATGGAAAAGGATACGAAGAAAAACAGCAAGGATTTGTGTAGGAGCCAGAACAGCTGTATTCGCACCCATGGATGATATCGGACTCATTGTTATGGATGAGGAGCATGAATCAACGTACAAAAGTGACCACACTCCAAAATACGATACAATAGATATAGCATACAAAAGAACGAGAAATTATGGAGGAACGCTTGTCCTTGGAAGTGCTACGCCTAGTGTCGTATCTTATAATAGGGCGGGAGTAGGCATATATAATCTTATAGAAATGAACGAGAGAATCGGTATAAAAGGATTTCCAAAGATGGAGATTATAGATATGCGTAAAGAGCTCAGAAAAGGAAACAGAGGCAATTTCAGCACTAAGCTTGTTGACTCAATGTACGAAACTCTCGAAGACAATAAACAGGTAATTCTATTCCTAAACAGAAGGGGGTTCTCTACTCAAATAACATGCCTTGAGTGCGGACATAGATTCATGTGTAATGATTGCGGTATAAATATGACATACCACAAATCTTATAATGCAATTGTCTGCCATTACTGCGGAAGAAAAGAACCCGTACCTTATAAATGCCCGGAATGCGGTAGCAAATATTTGAAATTTATAGGATCAGGGACCGAGCGTATAGAAAGTGAAGCAAAGGCACTTTTCCCTGACTATGAGATAGACAGATTTGACCTTGATACTGCGAAAAATCAAAGACAGATCGATAGAACTCTATCGAGATTTTTGAATAAAAAGACTGATATACTAATAGGTACGCAGATTTTGGCAAAGGGACTTGACTTTAAGAATGTAGGTCTTGTAGGGGTAATGATGGCAGATACTTCCCTTAACATTCCGGATTACAGGTCATCAGAAAGAACTTTTCAGCTGATAACTCAGGTAAGCGGACGTGCAGGAAGGGGATATGACGGAAATGGAGTTGTAATAATACAGACTTATCAACCTGAAAGCAAGGTTATAAAAGCTGCCGCTGAATATGATTATGAACAGTTTTATAAGGAAGAACTGCTACATAGAAAAATCATGTATTATCCACCATACTCTGATATAATTGCGGTATCATTCGCAGAGAAAGATAAAGATAGAAGAGACGACAAAATGCTAATGGCATATGCAAATGATTTCTATAACAGGCTTTTATCGAGCATTAATGCACCAGATGAGGCAAAACTTCTAAAGCCTATTAAAGTTACCGGAAGAGGAAGAGCATCTGGTGAAAAAATAAGCTTTATCATTAAATCGCCTGTAGGGAAAAGAAGCTTCTATATTGGAGCATTTACTGAATACAGGCAAAAAATGCTTGAAAATAATGCGGAATGTTATATAGAAATAGATATTAACCCATATTAGATGACTAAGACGGAGAATATATGGCAATAAGAAATATAGTTAAAAGAGGAGATGAAATTCTCACAAAGAAGTGTAAAGAGGTCAAAGAGATTACTCCCAGAATTAGAACGTTAGCACAAGATTTGATCGATACGATGAGAGATTCTTCTGGAGTTGGACTTGCAGCACCACAGGTGGGCATAATCAAAAAAATTTTTGTAGCATGTCCTTATGCCCCGGAAAATGAAGATGTCATTGTAATGATTAATCCTGAGATTACCTATAAAGAGGGAGAGCAGACATGTACTGAGGGCTGCTTATCTGTCCCGGGATATATAGGTCTGGTTAATAGACCAAAAAAGATAAGGATAAAATATCAAGATCTCGATGGTGGATGGAATGAGATGGTGTTTCAGGATTTTGCTGCAAATGTAATCTGTCATGAGAATGATCACCTATTAGGAGTTCTTTATACCGATAAGACCGATAAGCTTATGACAGAGGAAGAATACGATGAGTACAGGTCAAAAGAGGACAATAAATGAAGATAGTTTATATGGGAACATCTGAATTTGCAGTTCCGCCATTAGAAAAATTGTTAAGCAACGGATACATTATTGATAAAGTTGTAACCCAGCCGGATAGAAGAGGCAACAGGGGAAGGGTACAGGAATCTCCTGTTAAAGAAGCGGCTATGAAACATGGACTTGAAATTTTGCAGCCCGAGAGAATAAAGTCGGATGATGATTTTATGGCAATGCTTGAAAAATTAGCACCTGACCTTATAATAGTTGCAGCATTCGGCCAAATCCTGCCGAAAAGGGTAATAGATATACCGAGGTTCGGATGCCTTAACATACACGGTTCACTTCTTCCTAAATATAGAGGGGCATCACCTATGCAGAAGGCAATAGCTGATGGAGCTGATGTAAGCGGTGTTACAATAATGAAGATGGATGAGGGCCTTGACACAGGAGATATAATCGCATCAAAAGAAATAAAAATTTTTGATAAGGACATATTCCAAGTTACTGAAGAACTTTCAAATGCCGGTGCGGATCTTCTCATTAATACGATTCCACTTATACTTAAGGGAAGGGCTTCATATATTAAGCAAGATGACGAAGAAGCTTCTTATACAAGTCTTATCAAAAAAAGAGACGGAGAGACTGATTTTAGCGGAACAGCAAATGAAGAAAAGAATAAGCTTAAAGCATATTTGAAATGGCCTGTCTTGCATAGTTATATTAAAGGGAAATCCGTCAAATTCTTCGATGCAGATGTAATAGATGATGCAGATGAATCCTTTGATTTTGGAACTGTTACAGATGTAACGAATGACAGTTTTACGATAAAGTGCAGATGCGGAAGTCTCATCATCAAAGAACTCCAATTAGAGGGGAAAAAACGCATGAAGGCGGGAGATTTTCTCAGGGGTTTCAACATAAAAATTGGAGACAGGTTTACGAAAAAAAATAATTAAAATTTATATTATTAAGGAGTAAAGATATGTTTGGATATTACGGTTTCGGGTCGGGATATTATTCTTCAATGATAGTACTAATTCCAGCATTTATTTTCACACTATTTGTTCAAGCAAAGATGAAGGCAACATATGCTAAATATTCAAATCTTGATAACAGCAGGCACCTGAACGGAGTAGAAGCAGCTAGAATATTGCTTGATTCAGAGGGACTTACAGATATAGTTCCGATTAATATAATAAATGGAGATTCACTTACCAATTATTATGATCCGAGGAATAACAGCCTTAACTTATCAGCAGCTGTTGGTAAAGATTATTCTATTGCATCGATGTGTATAGCCTGCCACGAAGTTGGTCATGCAATTCAGCATAACAAGGGATATATACCTATTAAGATAAGAAATGCACTTGTTCCTATTACGAATTTGACGCAGGGAATATCATGGCCTCTTATTATGATAGGTCTAGTTCTGACATGGCAAAATCCTACAGGAAGTGTAGGAAATTTGTTGTTCAATATAGGGGTATTATGCTTTATTGTTGTATGCTTATTTCATCTTATTACTCTTCCTGTTGAATTTGATGCAAGTCATAGAGCCATAGTAAAGATGCAAGAATGCGGTATTGTGGATGATTCTGACATTGAGGGTAGTAGAGCAGTTCTAAGATCTGCCGCTATGACGTATGTTGCAGCACTTGCAACAGCTGTTTCCGCTTTACTTAGGGTTCTTTTAATGAGAGGTTCACGTGAATGAATCAGGATTGGTTGGCATCATTTGATGCACTGATGAAGGTTCATAAGGACCAAGCATATTCGAATATAGCAATTAATGAATCAATTAAGAAGTTCAGAAAATCAGATGCCGGATTTGTCCAAATGATGGTAAAAGGAGTTCTAAGAAATCAAATACTTATAGACCATAAAATAGACGGTCTCGCAAAACGCGGTATAAAAAGCGTGAAAGTGAGACCGCTTGTTATATTGAGAATGTCAATTTTTGCGATAGATATGATGAACAGTGTGCCTGATTATGCTGCTGTAAATGAAGCGGTTAAACTTTCAAAAAAAGTTTCTTCTGCTGAATTTGGATTTATCAATGCAATACTTAGAACATACATAAGGGGTAGGAAACATACAGATGAAGTTGAGTTAGATGATAGGATTAAATTATCATTTCCAAATGAATTGGCAGATTTAATATACTTCCAATATAAAGAGAACGCATTAAAGATTATGAAGGCACTGAATGAGCCAAAAAATATAGTTCTAAGATGCAATAAAAATCTGATAACCAGAGAAGAACTTATTGATAAACTGCAAAAAAAAGGATATGACGCAATTAAAGATGAAACAACAATGAGCGGAATAATTGTTAAGAGCGGATTCCCCGTTAAAGACGAAATGTTCAATTCCGGCTTATATTCCGTACAGAGTTCATCTTCTATAGAAGCAATTGAAAAATTGAATCCGAAGAGAGCATCGAAAGTCCTGGATCTATGTGCTGCTCCAGGTGGAAAAAGCATGGCGATTGCTGAAATAATGGATAATCAAGGAGAAATAGTCGCATGTGATATTCATCCACACAGGATTGAACTCATTGAAAAAAATATAAAAAGAACAAAGACAAAAATAGTAAAGACAAAAATAAAAGATGCATCATTATTTGATGAAACTATGAATAAAAGTTTTGATTACGTGGTTGCCGATGTTCCTTGTAGCGGAATAGGTGTAATTCCGAATAAACCCGAATTAAAATACAGAATAGATGTTAGAAATCTTGATTCATTAAAAATGATTCAGGAAAAAATATTAAGCAATGGAATAAGATACCTTAAGAAAAACGGTACAATAATGTATTCGACCTGCACCTTAAATATGGAAGAAAATGAGGACATTCCTAAAAGGGTATTGCAGTCATTTCCAGGTGTGGAAATAGTTGAAAGTAAGTATATTTTACCTTATAATAACAAAATAGGATTTTATTACTGCATAATGAAAAATTATGAATAATACATATATAGACTGTTAATATATTGGAGTTTGGATGAGAGTTGGTTATCTGACAGACAGAGGAAATAGAAGAACAAAAAATGAAGATTCAGCAATGATAATGCCAGACAAGCGTTTCTTCATGTTGGCAGACGGTGTTGGCGGTAATAAGGCAGGAGAAATAGCAAGTAAGACAGCACTTGACGCTTTGAGAGATTATATACTTGATAATGATATACCAGAAGCATACGGTAAAGACGAGATGTTTCTATACTTTGAAGATGCCGTAAATTATGTTAATGAGGTGGTGTCTGAATTATCGAGAGAAGTGCCGGAATATGAAGGTATGGCTACGACACTAGTATTTTTATATATAGGCAAAGAATCGATATATATTTCAAACATTGGTGATAGCAGGGTTTATCTTATTAACGAGGGTCAAATATATCAGATTACAGAAGATCATACATATGTAAATGATCTTATAAAGATGGGTGTATTGACAGCGGAGGAAGCACGTTCTCATTCAAAAAAAAATGTAATAACAAGGGCTATAGGTGAAGATGCATATAGCGGTCCGGATTGCTTCAGCATCAAATATGTAAAAGACGATAAGATACTGATGTGTACAGATGGATTATATTCTGAGCTCCGTAATGAGGAGCTACTTAATGAGATGATGAGTGCTTCTAATATGGATGCTTGTGCAAGGGCACTTGTTGATAAGGCGAAGGTGCATGGCGGAAACGACAATATTTCTGTCATCTGCATTGATAATATGGAGGAATATGATGGGCAGTAAATTACTTGCGGGTAGGTATGAACTGATTGAAAAAATCGGGGATGGAGGAATGGCAGTTGTATATAAAGCTAAGGATAAGCTGCTTAACAGATATATAGCCATAAAAATTCTTCGCCCGGAATTTACAAAAGATGCCGCATTTGTAGAAAATTTCAAAAGAGAGTCTCAAGCAGCGGCAGCTCTTTCTCATCCCAATATAGTTGCTGTTTACGATGTAGGAAGAGAAGGGAACATCAACTACATTGTAATGGAGCTTATTAATGGAAGAAGTTTAAGCGATATTATTGCTGAAGAAGCCCCTATGGACTATCGCAAGGTTATAGATATCACAAGACAGGTTGCATCAGCACTTTCAGTTGCTCACAGTAAGAAAATTATCCACCGTGATGTAAAACCGCAAAACATAATGATAACGGAAGATGGGACGGCAAAGCTTGCGGATTTTGGAATTGCTAAGGCGGTAAATGATGCAACGCTTTCTACAGGAAGCAAGATAATAGGGTCGGTTCATTATTTTTCACCTGAACAGGCAAGAGGTAATTACGTAGATGAAAGGTCAGACATATATTCGCTTGGGATTGTAATGTATGAGATGCTAACAGGTAAGGTTCCTTTTGATGGAGATAATCCTGTTACTGTTGCATTAAAGCATATTAATGAGGAGATAAAACCACCAAGTGAACTTGTAAGCGGGATACCGCCACAACTTGAGAGAGCGGTGCTTAAATGTGCAAACAAATTCCAGACCAACAGATATGCAAGCGCAAATGAATTGATTGAAGACCTTGATAATATAGAGTTTGTAACAAAGATAGTTGGGAACACTTTCTTCAATCAAGCATCAGTTGAAGTTGAAAGGAAAAGAAACGATTCGGAAGAGACCGATAGCAAAAAATCTAAGAAAAACAAAAAAAATACCAAGAACAAAAAGAAAAAAGCATTTATCATATCTATAATTACAATAATTATTCTTATTCCACTTTTGGTCTTCATTGGTAGAAGTTTTGGATTGTTCGGTGGAGATATGAAGGCTGTACCTGATTTATCTGGAATGACATATGATCAGGCTGAAAAAGCTGCAGAAAAGGACGGATTCAAGATAAAGAAAGGAAGCAGAGTTTACAGTGTAGATGTAGCAAAGGATAGGGTCGCACAGCAAAGCCTTGAGCCTGGAGCTAAGCATAGAAAAGGGTCCTCAATTACAGTAAACTTGAGTAAGGGATCTAAAGCTGGTACGATTCCTAACCTTATAGGTAAAAAATATGATGAAGCAGAAAAAATTCTAAAGAAGAATGGATATAAACTCGGAATTGTCAAAGAGGTTACATCTCAAGAACCGGCGGGAACAATATTGAAGCAGGACCCTGAGGGGGGAATTGAAGCAGATAAAG
>CABTXQ010000027.1 GCA_902488835.1 uncultured Ileibacterium sp. | reverse complement strand
TATAGGTCAAATATTTCCACCTTTGATAAATTTTCTGGGAAAGTGATTAAAGAGTTTTTCTACAAGATTGATGTAAATCCGAATTATTCATTATGCGATAATATCAAACAAGAGCTGCTCATGCGAGATGCCATGACGGCTCTTTTTGATGAAATGTTTGAAAATGACTGTGCTATACCGGGTATTTCATTTAGAGAATTTCTGATGCTTTATTCAGATGCGAATAGCGAAGAAAATCTAAAAAGTCAAATGATTTCAGTTTATAAAAAATTACGGAGCATGCCCGATTATTTCTTGTGGGCAGATGAAAAGCTAAATCATCTTAAAATTCCAAAGTCAGGATATAAAAAATCGGTAATATATAGGCAGTTTCTTCAAAATATTGGAGAAAGAGTAATTGAAGCATCAAAACTTGAAGATCTTTACATTCCTATGTTTGACGAGATGACCGTTCCTAAGATGCGTAAAAAACTTGACTTGGAACGTGATGAACTTTTCCGGCTTTCAGAAATGTCTAAACAAGGCAACTTTGATGATGATTATATCGATAGAGTTTTGAATTTCAAATTTACAACATTAAGAGGAACAAATGATGAAAAAAGCGAAATCAAACTTATATCGAAAAAAATTGAACCGATTAGAGAAAAAACTAAGGAACTAATTAAAAAAGCACGCATTAATATCCAAAAAATTCAGAGAGAAGAGCTTTATATCGAAAATGAAAACACATACAAGTATTCAAAATACTATATTGAATTATTAAAAAAGTTCGAGGAAATTTACCAGGAAAGCAAGAGAAGTCAAGGGCTCATGGATTTTTCTGACGTAAATCATTACGCATATAAGATCCTTTGTGATGAAGAAGCAGCGTCAATATTACGAAAAAGATTTAAATATATATTTATAGATGAGTACCAGGACACCAACTATCTTCAGGAAAGCATAATATCAAAGATAGCCAGAGACGATAATTTGTTCAAAGTCGGAGATGTAAAACAGAGCATCTACAGGTTTAGACAGGCAGAACCACAGATTTTTATTGATACTGTAGATAAATATGAACTGGAAGATAAGTCAGAGAATATTAATCTCAGCCATAATTTTAGAAGCAATCCTAGAACAATTGATTTCATAAATGAAGTTTTCAAACCACTAATACCTGAATATGAGGTGAAGGCTTCTTTGAATGCGGGACTAAAGATCCCGGACGAATATGACTACAAGCCCGAACTGCACATGATATGTGTAGAAAATAGCGATGGCGATGTAGAAAATCTTGGAGTAACAAATGAAGAAAAAGAAGCAGCCTATATTGCTAACATAATAGGTAATCTCATAGGAAGAGAATTCTATGATTCGAAGACATCTGAGATAAGAATGGTTGAGCCAAAAGATATAGTCGTTCTGATGAGAAGCGTTAAGAATATGGGGAGAGTTCTAAATAGAGAGCTCCTTGAGAGAGGAATATCATCTTATGTCAATGAAGAAGAGGGGTTCTTCGACACGCTTGAAATAGAGGTTTTTCTCGCACTTCTCAACGTTATAGATAATGACACGTTGGACATACCGCTTATCGCAGTGCTTCATTCAGAAATTTTTGCATTTACAGCGGATGAACTTGCCGAGATAAGAGCGAAATATAATAAATTATCTAAACAAAGAGAAGACAATTCATACAGGGCTGCGCTTATCTGGTATCAGAATCATTTCAACAATAATTTATCTGATAAGATCTCATATGCTTTTAACAAAATAAAAGAATGGAGAGATAAGAATGGACTTATGCCTCTAGAGGATTACATATGGTATCTGATGATAGAGTCTAAGTATTACATATATGCGGGAGCGATGAAAGGCGGGGTGCAGAGGCAGGCAAATCTTCGTGTACTTATTGATAGGGCACTCACATTTAGACTTGGTAAGATAAGCTCTCTTACCGGATTTATTGAATACTTAAATGTGTTAAAGAAGAACAATATAAAGACTGGAGAAGCGTCCATTGCAGGAGAAAACGATAATCTCGTAAGAATAATGACGATTCATAAGAGCAAGGGTCTTGAATTCCCTTTTGTTATTGTTGCGGGATTGTCAAAGAGGATTAAATCAGAGAATAGAAGCAATGGAATGATGGTAGATTCATCTGTTGGCCTAGGATTATCATATATTGATAGAAATAAGGGATACAGAAGGTATTCCTTGATGCAGGAACTGATAATAAACAGTATAAACAAGAAAAATATAGAAGAAGAGATAAGAGTTCTTTACGTCGCACTTACAAGAGCAAGACAGAAGTTGATATTGACATCAACAGTGAAAGATAATAAGAAGATAGATTCAATTCTTGAAATGCCGTGGAATAATCTTGAGAAAAACACATTTCAATCAATGATTATGAATGGACTTAATAAGGGACTTTGCGATATATATATATCTGATGCAGCGGACAACTCTAATAAGCTTCGTAATAGAAAGGCGGGAGAATACTATAATAGAAGAGATAAAGGCGGGATAAGTATTCCATCTGATATAGCTAATGAAGTTGAAAGAAGACTTAATTATAAGTATGAACATAAGGAAGACACGCTTATTAAGGCAAAATATTCCGTAAGTGAATTAAACGAAGGAGGGATTAAATACGTAAGACATCTGATAAATGAGAAAGAAAATAAAGTAAAAGCCGCTGATATTGGTACGGCATATCACAGGATTATGGAATATATTGATTTTGCCAATATGGGAAAAGGTGAAGAAGCTTCAATGGAGTACCTCAGAGAATGCTTCGAATTTCTTGTAAAAAATAGAGCAATCGAAGAAGAGACTGTAGACTTAATAGACTTATCGAAAATTTATAATTTCTTTGATTCAGATATCGGTAGAGAAGCAATATTAGCATCAGAGGAGAAAAGGATATATAAGGAAAAACCCTTTACTCTAGAACTAAGTAGGGATAGAAAGGAAATTCTTGTTCAGGGAGTTATCGACTGCCTCATAACCAGGGAGGATTCTGCAATACTGATTGATTATAAGAGTAACAAGATGAAAGATAATTCGGAAGGTGAGAAAAAACGAATTAGAGATACATATAGGACGCAGATAGAGATTTATGAAGAGGCAGTGAAGAAAGGGATAAATGTTAAAAAAACTGAAAATTATTTATACTTATTCAACTTAGGTGAATTTATTAAGATGTAAAAGTTAATATTTATAAAAAATACTTAATAAATATAAGCGAGAGATTATATCTCTCGCTTATTATATTCTTACGTAAACTTATATATATATATCCTTGCTAACTTTTCCCATATAAACGTCCCTAAATAAAACGGCATAAGAATTTCACTTATGCCGTTAAAAAAGATTCAATTATTGAAACATAATTTATACAATACCCTGCATCATCATTGCCTCTGCAACTCTTTCGAATCCTGCAATGTTAGCACCTGCTACGAGGTTCTCGCCGAGGTTGTACTTAGCACAAGCTTCTTCTGTAATTCTGAAGATGTGAACCATGATTGACTCAAGCTCTTCGTATACTCTCTCCTTGTTCCAGATGAGGTGCTCTGCATTCTGAGCCATCTCAAGACATGAGCATGCAACACCACCAGCATTTGCAGCCTTAGAAGGAGCAACAACTACGCCGTTCTCCATGAGGTATGCGACAGCTTCGTTTGTTGTAGGCATGTTAGCACCCTCGATGAGATATCTTGCACCGTTCTTAACCATTTCCTTAGCCCAATCCATGTTGATGTCGTTCTGCATTGCACATGGCATATATAGATCAGCCTTAACTTCCCAAGGTCTCTGACCTGCTACGAACTTAGCATTAGGGAATTTGTCAACGTATGGCTTACAAATATTCTTTCCTGAATTACGTAGTTCAAGCAATGTAGCGATTTTCTCAGGAGTTGTAATACCTTCTTCATCAAGGATGTATCCGTCAGGACCTGAAATTGTAATAGGCTTAGCACCTAGCTCAACAAGCTTGGTAATTGTTCCCCAAGATACGTTACCAAATCCTGAAACAACTGCAGTCTTTCCTTCGAGAGACTCACCAAAGTGCTTCAGCACCTCTCTTGCGAAGAATACGATACCGAAACCTGTAGCTTCAGTTCTTCCGTTAAGGCCACCGTTAGCAGGACCCTTACCTGTCATTGTTCCGTCATAGCAGTTAGTAAGTCTCTTGAACTGACCCATCATGTAACCGATTTCTCTTCCACCTACACCCATGTCTCCGGCAGGAGAGTCAGTATTAGGACCAACATGTCTGAACAATTCAGTCATGAAGCTCTGGCAGAATCTCATTACTTCAGCATCGGATTTACCGGCAGGATCGAAGTCTGAACCACCCTTACCACCACCAATAGGAAGACCTGTTAGTGAGTTCTTGAATATCTGTTCAAAACCTAGGAACTTAAGGATGCCGGGATATACGTTAGCCTGGAATCTTAGACCGCCCTTATAAGGTCCAAGAGCACTATTGTATTGAACTCTGTAACCTCTGTTTACCTGAACCTGACCATTGTCATCAACCCAAGGAACTCTGAAAGAAATCATTCTCTCAGGCTCAATAAGTCTTTCAACAAGACCTGCTTTTTCATACTCAGGATGAGCTTCCAAAACAGGTTCGATAGAAGTCAATACTTCTTCTACTGTCTGAAGGAATTCAGGCTCATTAGGATAATTTTTCTTAGCAATCTCAATGTACTTCTGTGAAATATTAGCCATTTTCTACTCCTTAAAAAATTAAGATAATAAAATTAATTAGATATTAAAAATAATTAAATTCGTTGGTAGTAACCCAACGCCTATATGATAACACTAACCGATTATTTATTCAATATATAACGGTGATAATGTTTACATGAATTCATTTGTAATATTTAAGGAAGAATTATTGTAAAAAAACTTTGAATAATTAGCACTTATGGTCTGGGCTATGATACAATTGGCAATAATTGATTTAATTAGCATATTAAATGAGGTAAGTGAGATGAAAAAGTTACGCTGCATTATTATGATTATGGCTCTGACGACAATGTTCATATTTCCAATAAATTCTCTTGCAGAGATTAATGAAGTAAATGTGGACCAGAATGAAAAATCTTCAGAACAGAATGTAAAAAATGAAGATAATAATGGTGTCGAAAAAAGTGAGCCCGCTTCAAACATTGAGATTAATTCTAATACAAGAGTCAAATCTCCATCAGCAATGAAGACATTTACTGTTATGAAATACCCTGTTGGGAATCCGGGTAATGAAGAACTTGTGGGAGAGTATGACACATTCTATTCCGCAGTTGATAATTGTAAACAGGAACAATTGGGTAATCAGTATGTAATCACAATGAATAAAGATTATAATGTTCCGGCAGATGAAGCCATGTGGAGTAGATCAAATGTCAATATTATAATTAAATCTAGAGAAGGAAATAAATTTACTCTAAAACGTGAAGGAACGCGTGACCTCATCAGTATAAATGATAATGCTACGTTAAAATTTGAAAATATTGTTTTAGATGGTAACAATCAAATAGAGCTGATCAGTGCATTTAATAATGCAGTGATTACCCTTGATAAGGGCTCAGTAGTGCAAAATTGCAAGGATAGCACACACTTTGATGGCCCTGCAATTTATCTGTCAGGTGCATCAACTTTGAATATTGAAGATGGTGCAATTATTAGAAAAAACAATGGCAGTAGTCAAGGCGGAGCAATTGCTTCCAACTCAGAAACATCAACAATCAATATAAGAGGTGGAATTTTCGAAGATAATTCTTGCGAAAAATATGGTGGCGTTATTGCGACCTGGGGCAAATTAAATATTACCGGAGGAACCTTCAGAAATAATAGTGCAATATATGGCGGTGCAATAGCCAGCTTTAAGAAGGCAAATACTAGTATAGAGAATGCAATATTTGAGGAAAATAGTGCCAGTCAGGGTGGTGCTGTTATCAGCTGGAATGAAATCAAAGTAAAAAACTCTTCCTTTAACGACAATGAAGCAAATTGGGGTGGAGCTATTTTTGCAAAAGATAGCATTGACTTAAACAATATAAATTTTGCCAAAAATAAAGTAGCTAAGAAAGGCGGTGCACTGTATTTGGGAAGTGGAAAGCCTAAGGTTACTGACTGTGTGTTTAATGGGAATTTAGCAAATCTACAGGGTGGTGCAATTTATATTGATACCGCAAATACAACAATTAATGATTGTGAATTCAAAGAAAATGGTTCTGGAAAAGGTGGCGGATCGATTTTAATAAACCATGATAACAAGGGTATAACAAAGATTTCAAAAACTTCATTTACAGATAACTATTCTAATGCGTTCGGCGGAGGAGTGTACCTCGGATTAAACTCAAAGCTTGAGGTAACGGATTCATCTTTCAAAAACAATCAGGCTGCCTATGGTGCAGGCATTTCCAGTGCAGGAAATGGAGATGTAGATAAAGAATTAACAAATATTAAAGTTGAGAAAACAAATTTTACAGGCAATAAATCCCTTATGGGTGGTGGAATCTATACAGCATTTCCGACAGAAGTTTTTAATAGCACATTTTCTAACAATGAAGCAATAGTTAGCAAAAATGATGAAGAAACAAATCCTCACTTTTCGGGTGTAGGCGGTGCGATGGAGATTATTGATAATAAGACTGTTATCACGGAATCTACTTTTAGGGAAAATACTGCGGGCGGTTCTGGCGGTGCCATCGGAATAAATGGTGTTATAAGAGATGATGAAGGTAAAATCACAGGCATAAAAAAGAATATCAAAGTAGAGATCAGTGATAATACTAAATTTATTTCGAATTTATGCAAGGCGGGACAAGGTGGAGCTATTTACACCATACCTTATCTATATGATTTAGGGGGACAGGAAATATCTGATGGACTTCTTGATGATTTCAAGGCGAAGGCTTATAAAAATTTAACAACGGATAATACCACATTATTCAGAGGGAATAAATCCGAATCCGGACTCTTTTTTCCGCCTGAGAATTACAAAGACTTTACAAATTTGGAATTTAGCAAGGGTTCGGATGTGCCTCACAAGAATTACATGCCTAAAAGTCTAATTAATAACTATGATATAAATTATAAAAGCGATTATAGAGCAATTATTTACGACAGTAACGGTGGGGAATTTGGTGATGGAAAAGTAAAAATCATTGAAAAGCATAAGGTGAATGATGAGATTAAGCTTAAAGAAGCACCTATTCGTGACGGATATAAATTTAAGTACTGGGAAAGCGAAGGCAATCAGTACAAGCCTGGCGAATTATACAAGGTAAAAGGTGATGCTACCTTTGTAGCAAAGTGGGAAAAAATCGATAAGTCTGAACTTAAAGATAGTAATGCTCCTAATACGGGAGATTCCAATAAACCATCAATTTACATATCAGTTATCATCATAGCAATTTTGGCACTTGCTTTAGCAATTATAATAAAAAAGAAAAACGATAAATAATATGGAATATTGATTACAAAACACGGTTATTATACACTCACAATATATGTGTTTTATAATATGGTTTTTGTAGAACTGGTGCACCATATAAAAGGAGATAAAATGAAAACTTTTATGAAAAAAATATTTGCAATAATGCTCGCAATGGCTATGGTCATTCCTACTCCACTGGGAACTATGGCTGCTGAAACCGGCAAATATGCAGATAAAATAGAGGCAGACCCTGTAAAACTGCCGGAAGGTATGACTGTCGAGGAGTTCATCAAGAACCCGAAGCAACCGGATCTCTATACCTTTCGTAGCGACTATAAGGTAGAAAGAGATAGAAAATATTTCATTAACTTCCAGCCTTATGTTGCAACCGTAGGCCAAGCAACTACCGATGAAGAAAAAGAAAAGGTAAATAAGAAAATTAAGTTTCCGGAATTCTCAGGTTACGGTAAACCCAAGGATAATGGCAATCCAATTGACGATTTTCTTATAAACTATAAAAAAATTGTGGAGGAAGCTACAAAGGGTGAAAGTAGCGGTGATTCAGAATACGGAAAAACTTACAAAAACTCTCAAGAATTTAAATATGATGCGGAAAAGAAAACCATTAACGTGATTCATGTTTTCCAGCATATCGATAATTTTGAAGAATATGGTAATAAACCTGGAAAAAATGAAGAGACAAAAACTACCGCAGAGGGTAGTGTAGGCTCTAACCTGAAAATTCAACCTTTACCAGCAGATAAAATAAAAGGGTTTGTACCGGAAACCGAGTCTATTAATGTTCGAGTTCCACTAAACACTGCAAAGTTTACCGTGGAATATCGCTATAATCGTAACCACTATGACGTCACCTTTGACACAGACGGTGGTACGGAAGTTCCTACACGTACTCTTTACTATCAGCAAGTAATCCCCACTCTGGATACAAAAGATATCCCAAACAAAGTGGGGGCAACCTTCCAAGGCTGGAAGCCTTCGGTGGAGCTAAAAGATAAATCGGGCAAGACATTTAAGGCAGGTGAAGTAATTAAAGATACTTCAGGAAATGCAATTAAAGATCTAAAAGCGCAGCTGATTATGCCGTATGAAAACGTAAAGTTTACCGCAGTGTGGAAAGAAAACCAAAAGGCTGATTATGCAGTTCAGTTCTGGACGGAAAAGGCTGACCACCCAGATGGAGCTTCCCTTTTAGAAAAATACGACTTTGTTGGTACCCATGTCTATAAAGACAAGGACACCGGCACTCGTCCGGATCTAGCCAAGGAGCCGGTAAACGGAGTGGAGTTTCCGGATCTAGATCAGGCACGGTTAGATAAAATATGGAACAACCAAAGATTTTACCGCAAATTCTTCCTTTACCTTAATAAATTTTATAAATACAATAAAGACTTAACCGATAAAGAAAACGCTGATCCAAACAATCCTAGCATAGTAAAGGCGGTCTCTTCCACTGGTAAAACCGTCTATAACATCTACTATGATAGGCAGGTCTACGACCTTTACTTTACTAAGTCCAATGCTAGGAAAGAAGAAGATACTTTCTATCCCGAAATTTGGCGACACGGCGAAAAGTTAGGGGAACCAGGTAATCCATACCACTTTAAGGCCCGGTTTAACCAGCTAATGACAGAGTGGCCAGATGATGCTCAGGAAACCAAGGGCTTTTCTGATGGGAAGCAAAGTTTTGGATGGGGACCAAACTTCGCTGTGCCAGATTGGAGGTATCGCGATACTCCCCCATACCGGTTATCTGCTGAAGAGTTCCTAGACATGGAGGACTACGAAAGACGTGGCGGTTACACTAACGAGATTGATGCCGGAAATGGCGTCACTCTGAACGTCAACTGGAATGCCAAACCGAGAACTTTCACTACCCTTTCTTTTGGTATCGATCAAAGGGGTGGCCGTGACTCAAGCAATCATCCGATACCTCACCACATGGATTTTTGGATGGATGGCTTTAAGCCAGGTGAGACCATCATTGACTATAACCTATATAGAACCAAGGCGGATACAGATAGCTCAAGTTATGCTCATCCGAGCCCGGTTGTGCAGGGTTTTACCGCTTACGATGAGGGAGTACCTGCAAAGCAGCTCACCGAGGATGAGCTTGCTGATATGAACGAGAAGAGGAAAGAGATAACCCCACTTCCCGATGAAAAGGTAAAAGATCCATATGGCATTGAAAAGACTAAGGGCGTAATGAAATTTATGTCCACATTCTTTAACCGAGCCGATGAATTCGGCGACGTTGTCGATGGCAGTGATGCATTCGATAAGAATGGATATATTCAATTTAAATACAAGCGCAATAAGTACAAGTTGCGGTTCAACAATGATCCAGCAAAGCTCAAGGATGACAGTGAGTACAACAGCACTAATCAAACAGATGTTTTCTATCAATACCCATTAAAGGATTTAGACCTGGACAATCCCGAGACCTTGGTGGAACTAGGACTGACAGATATGGTAGAAAAAGATGATGAGGGAAACTATGGGATTAAAAGACCTAAGGGGCTTTCACCACAAATGGTGTTTAAGGGTTGGGCTCTCGACCCGGCTGGGAAAAAGCTGGTTTGGGAAAATAAGGAAACTATGCCTACGCACAACCTGATTCTATACGCAAAGTGGGGAGAGCCGGACTATAAGTGGAAGATAACTTTTGATCCTAACGGAGGGAAGCTAGACCCTATCGATGAGGAAAAGATTACCTCAGATCGTAAGACCATCAGAGAGGGGGATGTCGCCGACCAAAAAGAAGTTACTTATGCGAAAAAGGAAGAAAACGATGGAGACAAGCAAGTCTTTACCGTCGTACAGCGACAGAAACTGGCAAAACCAGAAAATCCAACTAGAGAACGTTATACTTTCATGGGTTGGGAAGTGCAACGCTTCAAAAAAGATGCGGATACCGGCGAATATACCGATGAAATTGACAATTCTTATCGGGATACATATGGTGTTCCAGAACTTTATTCCTTTGGTAATGACGTAGTTAGCCCAATTTATCTGAAGGCAATCTGGGTAAAAAATGACTTAGAGGATGTTAGAGTTCACCACTACTTCCTGGATGATGCTATGAAATTAGTTGAAGGGGTTAACCACTCTGAAGAAAATATAGGTAACCAGCGTGTCAATAATTACGTGGCAGCAATCGGTTCTAAGCAAGATGACAAGTGGATATTGGCTTCTGCTGAAGAGCTTAAAAAGATAAAAGACGAACAAACTAAAAAACTTTACGAAGATTATCAAGAGCTTGCTGATCAGCTTGGTAACCGAGCAACGAAAGGTAACACCTATTTCCAAACGCTCCTTGTGGAGGCGAAAAAGAAATTAGAAGATGGCACGTTAGTTGATAGTCCAAATAATGAATTCCGTTTCTTCTATCGTCCATTTAGAAGTAGGCAATACAAGGTAAATTATGTCGACGAAAGAGCTAAGGCGGAGCTGGATAAAGCAAGTAACGATGAAGAAAAGAAAGCAATTATCGATAAGTACCGCATTCTTGACCAGGAAGAGGTGACTAGCCTCTGTCGCCATTATGACGCCAGAAACTATAAGCCGATAATCGGGTGGAAGCTGACTTCCGATCCACAGCAGCAGCTTTTCTACGATGTGGATGAAGATAATAACAAATTCTTGGGGATTAATGGTACGGGCTCCGATGAAATCACCTTCTTTTATAAGGATGTAAGAGTCATTGAGGTGCCGAAAGAGAGCGAAACTCCAAAAGGATATGTACGAGTAACATTCAAGGCAAGTGAAGGAGGCTCCTTTGGCGAAGATAAAGAAGGAAAACCGATCAAAGAAATCAATTATGATGTACTTGAGGGCATTAAATTCGATTTGATACCGGTTCCTTTGGAATTGAAAAAAGGTGAGGAAAAGGATAAGTACAAATATTACATAACCCCGGAAGACGGCAAGACCTTTGAAAAGTGGGACAAGAATCCACTTTTACCTGCAGACAACATCATAAAGAAAGCGGACGAAAAATCTTACGTCTTTACCGCTGTATTTGACTGGTTTAATCTCACAACAGAAGGCATGGTTACCACCGAGGCATTTGATGATCCTGCTAACATCTGGACAAACGATTTTGCACCAAAATTGGATGATCTAAAGAAACTGATCAAGGCGAAAGGTAAGAACAATAAAATATCGTCCTTGCCGGATGGGGCAACTATTGATTTCTTTACTTCGGACGATAAGGAAGTAAAAACCGCTGCTGATATATACGAGCTGGTAAGCGAAAAAGGGAAGACAGATGCCGAGGAAAAATTACGGACTATAAACCTCAAGGCAAAAGTAAAAATTGAGGGAGAAAAAAATATAAGGGAAATTAATGTTCCAATTAAGGTTTATAAGAACCGCTATGATGCAAAACCATCTGGCGAAATGCCTGACTTCTTGAAGGAGGCAACAAATGCTCCTAATGGTGATTTAGTTAAACTTCTTTCTGGAAAAACCTATGTAAAGGTTACTGTAGACCCAACAAGTAAAATTCCCGGAAGAAAATCCAAGGTCTATTATGTTAATCCTAAGGCATGGGTAAAAATTCCAGAGATGAATTTAAGTCAAAAGGAAAAAGAAACTTCCAGGTTTAAGCATTGGTCGGCGGACAGAAGGGCACAGAATGAAGCCAAAGAAAAGAATGGAGTCTATAAATTCAGTAATCGACACAAGTTCACTAAGGATACGGTCATCGCACCAATCTTTGACAAAGAAAACAATGTTAAGAATAATCCTATTACAGGAGATAGTACTAATTTAAGATTCTACGTAAGCGTTGTAATATTGGCTATAGCTCTATTGGCAATATACAGATATCAAAAAGCAAAAAAACATAAGGATAATTAAGCCTTGGTGATTTCGTAAGTAATATCATTTTTAACAGCAGCAGTCATTTGTATGGCTGCTGCGTTCTTATTTTTATGCTATATGAAATGTGTTTTTGTGTTAGAATATTCGAAGAAAGATTTTAGCTAAAAATATTCAAAAAATGAGTGGAGACAGAATGGATAAGAGCAAACTAAATAAAGAGCAGCTCCTTGCAGTTGAACATATAGATGGCCCACTCCTGATACTTGCAGGGGCTGGAAGCGGTAAAACTATGGCAATGACACATAGGATTGCAAATATAATTGAGAAAGGTACAGACCCATATAATATACTTGCAGTTACTTTTACAAATAAGGCAGCCTCTGAAATGCGTGAGAGAGTTGAAAATTTAACTCCGGATACAAGAGGACTTTGGATAATGACCTTTCATGCGATGTGCCTTAGAATTCTAAGGTATCATGCGGAAGCCTTAGGATACAAGAAAGGTTTTACCATATATGATGAAGGAGATAAAAAGAGCCTTATTAAAAGGATAATCAAGAATCTCAATATAAATGATAAGAATTATCCTGTAAGCCTAATAATCAATACGATAAGTAAAGCAAAGGAAAGAGAAGAAGGACCGGAGAAATATTACGACTTAAATTCGGGAGATTTCAGGTCCGAGACAATTTACAATGTATATAGAGAATATATGAACGAAATGATGGCAAATAATGCTATGGATTTTGACGATCTTTTGCTTAACGGTGTGAGACTCCTTGAATTAGAACCGGATGTTCTTAGATTTTATCAGGAAAGATTCAAATATGTCATGGTGGATGAATATCAGGATACAAACTATCTGCAGTATAAGCTTATCAAATACCTTTCAGGCGGATATGGGAATCTTTGCGTTGTAGGTGATGACGACCAGTGCATATATCAGTGGAGAGGTGCAGATATCTCGAATATTCTCGATTTTGAGCATGATTTTCCAAATGTAAAAACTATAAGGCTTGAACAAAATTACAGATCAGACGGCAACATTCTATCTCTTGCAAATTCATTAATCAGTAATAATACAAAGAGAAAGAGAAAGAAACTTTGGACAAATAGAACTAAGGGTAGGAAAATTGAGTACAAGAGATGTGGAGATGAGAAACTTGAAGCCTATTACATAGGGATGGAAATAGAAAAATTGCATGAACAGGGGCTTAATTTCAGCGATATTGCTATACTGTACAGGAAGAATGCGCAGTCAAGAGCATTTGAAGAAAAATTTTCATTCAGAGGCATTCCATATAGAGTGGTTGCGGGTCTACGATATTACGATAGGAAGGAAGTTAAGGACGTTATGTCCTACATGAGACTTATCGATAATCAAGATGATGATAATTCCATGCTTAGAATAATAAATGAGCCTAAGAGGGGAGTAGGACCTAAAACACTTAAACTTATAACAGATGAGGCATCAAATCACGGGATAAGTATATTTGAAGAAATAAAAAGAAAAGATATAAATAGAGTTATACCTAAGAAGGCTTCTTATGAACTACAAAATCTCATTAGTATGATTGAAGACTGTTCAAATGAAAAGGAGAACATGAGACTTTCAGATCTATATGACAATATTCTAAGTAGAAGTGGATATCTAAAGGCACTTGAAAATGCGGATAGCGTAGAAGCTGACACGAGGATTGAGAACATTATGGAGTTTAAGTCCGTAATAGAAGAGTTCGAGAAAAATCATAATAGCGAAAGTCCATCTGAGTTTGAGGATGAAATAAGGAATGAAAGAGAAGCACTTATAAAGAGCGGATTTGAACTTGATGAACAGACAGAACTAGGCAATTTCCTTGAAAGTATTACGCTGATGTCAGATGTAGACAATAGAGATCCAAATGAGGATGCCGTATCCCTCATGACACTGCATAGTGCAAAGGGGCTTGAATTCAAGGCTGTATTTATGCCAGGCATGGAAGACGGACTTTTTCCAGGAGTATCTGCCTTCGACGATAATGAGAAACTTGAAGAAGAAAGAAGACTTTGCTACGTCGGAATAACAAGAGCTAAGGAGATCCTTTATATGACATCAGCTGCAGCAAGAATGCTATACGGAAGGACAGATTATACGAAAGAGTCTGTATTCCTTAGTGAAATGGAGAGATCTCTTTTTGGAACAAGTAAGCCTGGAGTAAGATTTGCCAATTCCGAGAAAGGGTCTTTTATCGGAGATTATACATATAGGGGAAGAAGCTATGGAACAAGTGACGGTTACGGGGGCGTATCGAGGAAACCTTTTGATATTCCAAGAAGTGCAATTAATGATGTGACTGATGATAAAAAAAACCAGAATTTTTCATTGGGAGATAAGTTGAAGCATCCTAAATTCGGCAAGGGAACATTAATAAAGCAGGATGATTTGACCATGACGATAGAATTTGAAGGATTTGGAGAGAAGAAGATAGGTAAAGGATTTGTGAAAATTACCAAGGTGGAGTAAAAGGCAGATAATGGAGAAAATCAATGGATATGGATGCAAATATAAATTCCAAAGACAAAAAAAGAATTGAAGAACTGGTCTCTATTCTAAATGATGCATCACGTGCATATTATGATGATGCAAATGAAATTATGAGTAATTTCGAATATGATGCACTTTATGATGAGTTAAGTTCTCTGGAAAATAAGACGGGAATTATCATGGCTAATAGCCCTACAAGGAATGTTGGATATACCGTTCAGTCAAAACTGCCAAAAGAAGCTCATCAAAATAGAATGTTAAGCCTTGATAAAACAAAGGATAAGGAGGAGCTAAGAAACTGGCTTGGAAATAATGAGGGAGTTCTATCATGGAAGCTTGACGGGCTTACGATAGTAATTACATACAGAGAGGGAAAGATTTATAAAGCGGTTACAAGGGGTAACGGCGATATAGGTGAAGTTGTGACGGAGAATGCTAAGACCTTCGAAAACATCCCCTATAATATTCCATTCAAAGGAGAACTCGTCGTAAGAGGAGAAGCTGTCATACTTTACAACGATTTTGAGAAAATTAATAATGAGATAGAAGATGCCGATGCAAAATACAGGAATCCAAGGAACCTTTGCAGTGGAAGTGTAAGGCAGCTCGATAGCAGCATAACAGCGAAACGCCATGTCAGATTTTATGTTTTCACCGTAACGAAGATGGAAGAATCAAATTTCAAAAATAGCAAGAATGAACAGCTCAAGTGGCTTGAAAATCAAGGCTTTGATGTTGTGCCTTATGAAATTGTCGATTCAAATAGTCTCATAAAAGAAGTTGATAAATTTGAAACTCTGGTAAAAAAATTCCCGATTCCTTCAGACGGGCTCGTTCTCGCTCTTGAGGACCTAAAATTAGCAAAGAGCCTCGGCGAGACAGCAAAATTTCCGAGACATTCAATCGCATTCAAGTGGGAAGATAAAGAGGAAGAGACTGTACTTAGGGGGATTGAATGGAGCCCATCGAGGACTGGACTACTAAATCCTATTGCCTTGTTTGACCCTGTAGAAATTGAAGGGACAATTGTCAAAAGGGCTTCAGTACATAATGTCAATATTCTTAGAGGTCTCGAACTTGGAATAGGGGATAATATTACAGTGTATAAGGCAAACATGATTATCCCGCAAATTTCCGACAATCTGACGAGGAGTAATAATCTCGAAATACCTTCGAAATGTCCGGTGTGCATGGAACCTACAGAGCTCAGACTTTCAGGTAATACAGAAATCCTTGTCTGCTTAAATGAAGATTGTCCGGCAAAAAAATCCGGAAGATTTACCCATTTCGTTTCGAGGGATGCTATGAATATAGAAGGGCTTTCTGAGCAAACCATACTCAAATTTATGGGATACGGATTTATTAAGAAGTTCAAGGACATATACGATATCAGATTTCATAAAGAAGAGATTTTGAACCTTGAAGGTTTCGGAGAAAAATCATTTAGTAATCTTCTTGAATCCATTGAGGAATCAAGAAAAACCAATCCCGCAAGGCTTCTTTATGCT
>CABTXQ010000026.1 GCA_902488835.1 uncultured Ileibacterium sp. | reverse complement strand
TTTATTTATAAAATTAATTATAACTTTGGTGAAATCAATGGCTAAGAAAACAAAAAAAATATATATGTGCACGGAATGCGGGAACGAGTATCTTGCATGGCAGGGGAGATGTGATTATTGTGGCTCTTGGAATACAATATCTGAGCAGAGGATAAGCAGTCAAACGGAAAATAAAGCTCTTGGAATTACCGGAACAAAGAGAAAGACAATAAAACCTCTAAGGCTTAATGAAGTCGGAACTGATCAATACCAAAGAATCAGTTCGGGAATAGAAGAACTTGATCGAGTGCTTGGTGGGGGAATCGTACTAGGATCACTTATCCTCATATCCGGAGAACCGGGCATAGGTAAATCAACACTAATACTTGAAAGTGCAAATAATATTGCGAAAATAAGAGGACTTTCACTTTATGCATCCGGCGAAGAATCTGAAGAACAGGTAAAGCTTAGGGCTGATAGAGTATGTGAAAATATTTCGGATGAATTAATGATAATTCCCGAGGTAAATCTAAACACGATTATAAGCATATGTGACGAAATATCTCCGAATCTACTAATTGTCGATTCCATTCAAACGATGTTTTTAGAGGAGATAGATTCTGCTCCCGGTAGTGTTTCACAAATAAGAGCATGTACATCAACCCTTATGCACTATGCAAAGGAAAACAATATTCCAATCTTTATCGTCGCACATGTTACAAAATCAGGTGAGCTTGCAGGACCTAAGACAATTGAACACATGGTGGACTGTGTTCTTAGGTTTGAAGGTGAAAGGGATAGAGATCTCAGGATACTTCGTTCATGGAAGAATCGATTTGGAACGACAGATGAGATAGGCGCATTCAGAATGTGCAAAACCGGCATGGAAGAAGTCAAGGATTTGAGCGGTCAACTTCTCGAAAATGCTGGGGTCAAGGAAACCGGATCAGTTGTATCTGCGATATATGAGGGAAGTAGACCTGTATTCTTTGAAATACAGGCACTAGTAACACTTGCAAATGTAGGATTTGCAAGAAGAACGTCAGTTGGAATAGATATTAATAGACTTAACATGATACTGGCTGTTCTTGAGAAAAAAGCCGGCATAAAATTGATGAATCACGATGTATATGTAAATGTCGTAGGGGGAGTAAAACCCGGTAATCCCGGTACAGATCTAGCGGTTGCACTTGCAATATATAGCTCTTATTATGATAAAATTTCCAAAAGAAAGATTGTAGCTATAGGAGAAGTTGGGCTTACAGGTAATCTGAGGGGAGTAAAAAACATAGATAAGATAATAATGGAAGCAGCAAGGATAGGATATGAGGCAATCATTTTACCTAAAGGAAATAAGAAATCTGAAAATAAACGGAGTGAAAAAAACAGCGAAATTCTTATTTATGAATCTAAAAACATATTAGATGCAATAAAAATGTTCTAAAAAACAACGAATTCACTATAATAAAAAAAGAGAGTCATGATTTCTCATTACTCTCTTTTTGATATTAATTAATGGTTAGCTATTAACGACCTACCATTACGGAAGTAGCCTTGATTACAGCAGTTGCATCAACACCCTTAGCAAGACCTAGATCCTTAACTGCAGCATTTGATATTGTAGCTGTAATCTGACCTACAGATGAGTCAATCTTAACGATTGAGTTTACAGCACCTTCTTCAACTGAAAGAATCTTACCAGGGAACTGATTCCTAGCAGAAAGCTTAACTATTTCTTTTCCAATCATTACTTCAGTAGCCTTGATAATTGCAACAGCATCAACACCTTTAGCAAGATCGAGCTCCTTAACTGCAGCCTTTGAAATAGTAGCAGTAACTGAAGAACCGTTAACATCAATAGTAACGATTGAATTTACAGCACCTTCCTGAACATTAGTAACTTTACCCTTTAACTGATTTCTAGCAGATAATTTCATAAATTTCCTCCTGTTTTTATAAACTCATATGCCAATAAATGGCTTTAAATCAAAATTATTTAAGCTGAAGAATAACTCTTCAGCTTTGATTATACTAATTTATTTTGTGGATAATAAAGGCAATAGGTGAAATTAGTTGAATGAAAAATGTTAAATTTGTAAAAAATATTTATTTTTTAACAACATCCATTTCAAACCAGAATTCGCTTCCTTCGCCTTCTTTACTATTTACGCCGTAATTTGCATTGTGAAGAGATAGTATCCCCTTTACTATAGAAAGTCCAAGTCCACTTCCTTCTACGGACTGTTTATGGTTGGCACTCGTCCTGTAATATCTGTCCCACACATGACCAATTTCATCAGATGGAATACCGATTCCGTGGTCTAATACGCTGAATCTTATAGTCTTGCCGGAGAAAGCTCTTTTGAGACTTATCTCGATGTTTTTATCATCTTCCGAATACTTGATTGCATTTGAAATGAAATTTATCATAACTTGTTTTATCTTATCAACATCGCCATATACATATGTTGCCTTTGGCTTTGTGAATTTAATCTTATATCCTTCCTGATCACTTAAGTATTTGTATGTTGCAAACACCTCTTCAGCTGCAGAAACGATATTGAATTTGGATTTATCCATAATAAGGCTGCCTGACTGAAGTCTAGACATGGCGAGCATATCGCTTACAAGCTTATTAAGCCTATCGGCCTCAGATATGATTACACCAAGGTGCTCTTTCCTCTTCTTTGGGTCATCACCTGAAAGGTCATCTATCATTTCCGCATAAGACTTAATCATCGTAAGTGGCGTTTTTAAGTCATGCGTTACGTTTGCAATCAAATCTTTCTGATAAGATTCAGAACGCTGCATTTCGTATGAAGCTGTGTTAAGCGTCCTAGCAAGCTCATTGGTCTCTGTGAACATTCCGCCATTGAACTTAACATTGAAATTGCCCTTGCTTAATTCAACTGCGGACTTGGTTATATTGTCAATAGGTCCTGAAAGGCGTCGTGATAAATAAAGAGCAAGGATAACCGCAACTACAAGAGCAAATATTGTTATAAGCTTAAATTGAGAGCGAAGAATCTGAACTGTTGAACGAACAGGATAAAGTGGTGCTACCAAGTATAATACTTCATCTTTTGATTCTGGATTCAGATAACTCGCAGATACTAATGTGTAAAGATCAGAGTCATCTTCTTTTGTGGTCATTGAGACGCTATTTAAATCGCTGCTTTTGAGCTTGCTATCTGCAGCTGCAATTTCATAATCGTAGCCTATTGAAGAAGGAGGCATGCCAGAAGCAAAATTATATGAGTTTACACCATCTGTTGAACTGACACGAATGTAGACACCGCTGTTTTTTGAGATATCTAAGGCGGCAGTTTCGAATGCCTCATCACTTAGGCGATATTTATTCTCTAGCATTCTTGCAGAATTTCTGATTTCGGAAATTCGCATTTCCTCATAATAGTTATTTATTAAAAAACTTTGAAGAAACCAAACGAGCAAAAGTAGGAATACTGCAAAAATAATAAAATAAAGCAGCGAAACAGTTCGTATGCTGCTTAAATCAAGTTTACTTTTCTTTGTCTTCATATTCGAATTTATATCCCACGCCTCTCAAAGTAACAATAAACTTCCTATATGGTCCCAAATTATTACGAAGATTTTTGATATGCGTATCTATTGTTCTGTCATCACCAAAGAAATCATAACCCCAGATATCTGAAAGCAGTTTATCTCGAGATAGAGCGATATTTTTATTCTTTATTAGATAGAATAAGAGATCATATTCCTTTGGAGTAAGATTAACTTTTTGACCGTCAACTGTAACAGTCCTAGCGGCGAAATTTACTTCAAGCCCGTCAAATGAAGCAATAGCAGAGGAGAGCTGGTCGGAACCGCTTCTTCTGTTGAGAACTGCATTTACCCTTGCCATAAGTTCCTTTGGACTGAAAGGCTTAACAACATAATCATCAATCCCTAGTTCAAACCCGAACAGCTTATCATATTCCTCACCCCGTGCTGAAAGCATTATAACCGGAATATCTTTTATTTTCTTTATCTCTTTAACAGAGCTGAAACCATCAAGCTTAGGCATCATAACGTCCATTATTATTAAGTCGTAGTCATTTAATTTGCAAAGTCCTATTGCACTCATTCCGTCTCCGGCTTCGGTTACTTCATAACCGCTGAACTCGGCATATTCTTTAATTACCTCTCTTATTTTAGCTTCATCATCCACTACAAGAAGTTGTTTCATAGATAAATCCCCTTTCAAAATATTTACCAGATTATACCATAGTTAAAAAAGGCTGTAAAACCTATAAAAAATAAAAAAATTTTTTATAGCACAGATATTGTAAAAAAACATTGACTTATTAATTTGTAAATTATATAATACAAAATTTACATTTGAAAAAAGATAATATTTAATGTATAATATTAATCATCTTAAAGCATAAAATTAAAAGTAAAGAGGTTTGATATAATAATGTTTAAAGTAGGAGACAATATTGCATATCCTATGCAGGGGGCGGGCACTATTGTGGAAATTACTGAAGAAGAGACGGATGGTGAAATCAATAGTTTTTACCATGTGGAACTCTCTCAAAGCAAACTTAAGATTATGGTGCCGGTCCAGAATTCTGAAATGGTTGGAGTTAGGTCCTTAATAGAAGCTGACGAAATAGAGAAGGTGTTTGATGTTCTTAAGGCTAAATCAGAGCCGATGCCTTCTAACTGGAACAGAAGGGACAGGGCTAACCGTGATAAACTTCAAACTGGAGACATATTCGTCGCTGCAGGAGTGGTGAGGGATTTAGTTAGAAGAGACAGGAAGAAACGTCTTTCAACAGGAGAGAGAAAGCTTCTTAGTACTGCGAAACAAATACTTGAAAGCGAGTTAGCACTTGCAGGCGGATATACGATGGCGGAAGCCGATAAATTGGTCGAATCCCATATATAGCTATTAGCAAATGTGAGTTTCGACTATTTTTATGCTGAAAAACAAGCTCTGGAGGTAGAGAATTTGGACGAAATGAAATATTGCGCGCTCATAGTTGCCGCCGGTAAAGGACTTAGAATGAAGACAAAGACGGCTAAGCAACTTCTTATGTATAAGGGAAAGAGTGTCCTTGAATCAGCTGTAATACCGTTCCTTGGAAATGAGAAGATTGAAGAGGTAGTAATAGCTGTCCCGAGTCAAACGAACCTTAACAATTCACCTTATTATGATATCTCAAGACGACTCGAAAAACTTTATGGAAAACAAATTAGACTCGTGCATGGCGGAAATGAAAGATCTGTTTCTGTTTATAACGGACTTGTGTATATAGAGAATTTATACCTTTCAAGAGGTGTAAAAAGTGAGAATGTAAATGTTCTTATCCACGATGGAGCAAGACCGGATATAAATGAAGATATAATAGATAGAAATATTGGCGCATTGAGACAGCACGATGCGGTTTGTACAGCCGTTAAAGCGGTTGATTCCATGCGCATTAAATCCTTGAACTCTGAAACTGATTATCCTATAATAATTACCGAACAAATTGACAGAGATAGGGTGTTCAATGTGCAGACTCCTCAAAGCTTCAGACTTGATGTTGTAAAAAAAGCGTATGAAGCTGCAAACAGGATAGGATATACAGGGACTGACGATGCTTCAATAGTCGAATATTCCGGGAAAAAGATAGCAATAGTTGAGGGCAGTTATTCAAATATAAAGGTTACAACGGAAACAGATATCCCTGTAGCGACCAGAGTAGGAATCGGATATGATGTTCATAAGCTCAGCAAAGATAGACGACTCATACTATGTGGAGTTGAAATCGATAGCGATATTGGCTTAATTGGACATTCTGATGCAGATGTTGCAATACATGCACTTATTGATGCAATTCTAGGGGCCTCATCAATGGGAGATATAGGAAGACATTTCCCTGATACGGATGATCGATATAAAGACATATCAAGCATCAAGCTTCTTGAGGAGACAATAAGGATAGTGGGCGGAGTGAGCGTCGTTAATGTGGATATTACAATAATTGCAGAAAGCCCCAAGATCTCACCATATATTGAAAAAATGAGAGAAAGGCTTTCATTTGCAATGGGTATTGATGTGAACGCTATAAATGTGAAAGCAACAACAACCGAAGGTATTGGATTTACAGGAAGAAAAGAAGGAATTGCCGCAATGGCGATATGTTCCATAGAGGGGAGATTTTAATAATATGAAATTATCAAAAAGACACTTGAGAACCTTGAGAGAAGCATCAAAGGAGGCGGAACTTCAAAGTCATCAGTTTCTTATTAGGGCAAATATGATCAGAAAAGAAGCTGCAGGCATCTACACATTCATGCCACTTGGTTGGAAGGTTGTCAGGAAGATTGAGGACATTGTAAGAGAAGAGCAGGACAGAATAGGAGCCCAGGAGCTTCATATGCCTGCACCTCAGCCTGCAGAACTTTGGCAAGAATCGGGCAGATGGTATGCATACGGTCCTGAACTTTGGAGAGTACAAGATAGGAACAATAGAGATTTTTGCCTTGCACCGACCTGTGAAGAGATGATAACGAATATAGTTAAGAACGAAGTCTCGTCATATAAGGAGCTACCTATGAATTTTTACCAAATTCAGCTCAAATATAGAGATGAGGCACGTCCAAGATATGGACTTATGAGATCTAGGGAATTCCTTATGAAGGATGCATATACTTTTGACAGGACCAGAGAAGAACTTGATGCTTCTTATGATAATGAGTACAAATCATATGAACGCATTTTTAACAGGTGTGGACTTAATTACAGGGTGGTTGAGGCCGATAACGGTGCAATAGGAGGAAGTAATTCTCATGAATTTTCAGCTCTTTCGGAGAACGGTGAAAGCGAATTAGTGTATTGTGAGAACTGTGACATGGCAGCTACAGTAGAAAGGGCCGCTTTTGTTGATGAAAAACAGCCACATGAAGAAAAAGAAGAGCTTAGAAAAGTTAAGACACCGGGAACAAAGACGATAAAGGATGTGTGCGATTTTCTCGAAATTGATACGAAAAAATCCATTAAAGCTCTGATGTTTGTAACATATGATGAGGAACTGAATCCTAATGAATACGTTGCCGTATTTATCAGAGGCGATAGAGAGCTTAATATGGTGAAGCTCGTAAATGCTTTAAATATTCCAGAACATTTTATAGAGTTTGCTGATGAAAATGACATGGGACCTGTAACTGGAATCGTTGGAGGATATACGGGTCCTGTTGGGCTACACAATTGCAAGATTGTTGTTGATAGCGAACTTGTTGATACAGTCAATATGTGTGCAGGGGCTAACGATGAAGATTATCACTACTTAGGAGTCTGCTACGGTAGAGATTATAAGGCAGATATTATCGCTGACGTAAAGGTTCTGAAAGAGGGAGATCCTTGTCCTAAATGTGGTAAACCGGTTAAGCACACAAGAGGGATTGAAGTTGGTCAAATATTCAAACTTGGAACAAAATATTCTGAGTCACTCAAAACATATTATAAAGATGAAAAAGGTGAGGAGAGGGTCTATTGGATGGGATGTTACGGAATAGGAATCACAAGAACCCTTCAAGCCATCGTTGATCAGTGCCATGACGACAAGGGAATAATATGGCCTATTTCAGTTGCACCATATCATGTAATGATAACTGTAATAAAACCTGAAGATGAGGATCAAATGAATCTTGCAGACAGGATTGAAGAAGAACTTGAAAGACAGAATGTAGAAGTTCTTGTAGATGACAGAAAGGAAAGGGCAGGAGTAAAATTCAACGATGCTGATCTTATTGGAATACCAATAAGAATTACAGTTGGCAAAATGGCAAAGGATGGAAAGGTTGAATATAAACTGAGAAGGGAGAACGAGATGTCCGTCCTTACTGCAGAAGAGGCAATTGCTTCAGCAAAAGAATTAGTGGAAAAAGAAAGATTTGGTATATAGTTGTTAGAGCTTTTTCTGGTATTCTTTAAATTAGGGCTTTTTACGATAGGAGGAGGAATCGCAATGATTCCAATCCTTAGGCAGGCTATGGTTGAAGACAAGAAATGGTTTTGCGATGATGAAATGGTCGACATAATAACGATATGTCAAAGCTTGCCTGGGGTTATTGCGATAAATATGGCGACCTTTGTCGGCTATAAGAGGAATAAACTTCTAGGCTCCATAGTTGCCACAATTGGAGTTATTCTTCCTTCATTTATAATAATATTAATTATTGCTATGGGACTTAATTTCATAAGTGATAATACTTATGTTATGGGTGCTCTTTCCGGTCTCAGGGCAGCAGCAACCGGCATGGTTGCTTTTGCCATATATACTATAGGTAAGACTGCTATTAAAGATAAGGAATCCGCAGCAATTGCAATTTTAAGCTTTTTACTTATAGCATTCATGCATGTAAGCATAATGATAATAATATCTATTCTAATTATAATCGGCATAATCCGAGCTTATATTAATTTAAAGAATGAAAAGGGGGATATATGATATACCTCGAACTTTTCTGGGCATTTTTTAAGATAGGCTTATTTGGATTCGGCGGTGGAATGGCTATTATAGGCTTGATTTATGAAAATATAAGGCTTTTCACGGCGATTGATCAATATCAGTTTGCAGACATAGTAGCGATTTCTCAGACTACACCTGGACCTGTCGCTGTAAATGCAGCGACTTATGTAGGATACCTTTCCGGGGGGATAAAGGGCTCTGTCACTGCCACATTGGGGGTTGCAATTCCAGCCTTTATTATAGTTTGTTTTGTTGCATACATAATGGAAAGGCATCAAAGCAATAAGTATATAATTGAGGTTATAAATGAAGTTAAACCTGCAACAGTTTCCATGGTAGCGGTTGCCTTGATTACGATGAGTAAGCCTGCTTTTTTTACAGATAAGATGCTTGGCGCTAATATTTTTAATTTTGAACAGGCATTTTTTGGAAGAGTTGACATAATTGCTGTTATTATTGCCATATCGACAATAATAGCAATAGGTAAATTTAAAATAAGCCCGGTAAAGGTCATGATAGCAATGGGGATAGCAGGGGCATTGCTTGGAGTATGACAAGAGGAGGATTTACAGGAGTTAGATATGAAGATTTATAATACACTTACGAAGAGCAAAGAAGAGTTTATACCTTTGGAAGAGGGAAAGGTCAAGATATATGCATGCGGACCTACTGTTTATAATTACTTCCACATAGGAAATGCAAGACCTTTTGTGGCCTTTGACACACTTAGAAGATACCTTATTCACTTGGGATACGATGTGAAATTCGTTCAGAATTTCACCGATGTCGATGATAAGATCATTAATAAGGCGAAAGAAGAAGGAGTTAGTGCAGGAGAGATTTCGTCAAAATATATTAAAGAATATTTTGACGATGCAAAGGCACTAAATGTTCTTCCTGCCGATGTTCATCCGAAGGTTTCGGAACATATTAATGACATTATAGAATTTATAAAGACTCTTATAGATAAAGGATATGCATATGAGGCGGATGGCGATGTATATTATGCAACGAGAGAGTTCAAGGATTATGGAAAGCTATCGAAACAGAAGATAGATGACCTTGAATCTGGGAGCAGGATTGCGATTGGAGAGGTAAAAAGGGACCCTCTTGATTTTACGTTATGGAAGGCACAAAAGGAAGAAAGTGAGATTGCATGGGATTCTCCTTGGGGCAAAGGAAGACCTGGCTGGCATATTGAGTGTTCTACAATGTCAAAGAAGCATCTCGGACCGACAATAGATATTCACGGGGGAGGGCAAGATCTGATATTCCCTCATCATGAGAACGAAATAGCGCAGTCAGAAGCATGCAACGGTAGACCTTTTGCAAAATATTGGATGCACAACGGATACATAACAGTTGACGGAGTCAAGATGTCAAAATCTTTAGGTAACTTCTTTACTGTGAGAGATATAAGAAAAGAGTTTGACGGAGACTTCATAAGATTTTTCCTGCTTTCTGTACATTATAGGAATCCGATTAATTTCAGCGATACAGAGATGAATAGCGTTAAGCAGGGATATGACAGGATAAGAAATGCCATTGAAAATCTTGACTTCCATAGTAAGAACGGAAAAGATGAAATGTCGGAAGATGAGAGAAAAGATCTTGAAGCATTTACATTGCTTGAGCAAAAATTTGAAGATGCTATGAGTGATGATCTGAATACGGCGGATGCGATATCGGCAATCTTCGAGATGGTATCTCATGTAAATAATATTATAAAAGATGGAACTTCAAGGAAGTATGCAGATAGTGCAAAAAAGAGAATTATTAATCTGTGTAACATTATAGGAATAATGCAAAACATTGAAGACAATACCAAGATAAGCGATGAAATATCTGAACTTGTCAAGAAAAGGGAAGAAGCGAGAGCTGCGAAGGACTATAAAAGAGCCGATGAAATAAGGGATAAGCTCAAAGCTTTTGGCATTACACTTAAGGATACACCTCAGGGCGTACAAATCATACATGAGGAGCAGGATTGAACAAGGAATATAATACGACAGTTCTTGCATACCTTGGTGATGCAGTATATGAACTCTATATAAGGAAGATGCTGATACTTAGAGAAGCGAATGTTGGAGCAGATTCACTTCATCGTAAGGCGACCAGATATGTTTCCGCCAGCGGACAGTCGGAATCTGTAAAAAAACTTATGAAGGAATTCCTTAAAGAAGACGAGGTAAAGCTCGTAAAGAGAGCTAGAAATCATAAGACATCATCTCACCCGAGAGGGGCGGATCCGGTTGAATATAAATTGGCAACGGGTTTTGAAGCTCTGATTGGAGACCTATACATTAGAGATGAAATAGAAAGACTTATTGAAATCATCGATATGGCTGTAAAGATAATAGATGGAGAAGAGATATGAGTAAAGCAGATGAACTTTTTGTCAGAATGTGTGAAGATATTATTGAAAATGGGTTCAGTACGGAAGGCAATAAGGTGAGACCGCACTGGAGTGACGGAACTCCAGCACACACAATAAAGAATTTTGGGGTTGTAAATAGGTATAATCTTCAAGAGGAATTCCCTGCACTTACTCTAAGACCGACAGCTATAAAGCTTGCTTTTGATGAACTCCTATGGATATGGCAGAAAAAATCAAATAATGTAAACGATTTGAACAGCCATATTTGGGATTCATGGGCAGACAAATCAGGCTCAATAGGTAAGGCGTATGGATACCAGCTTGGAAAGAAGTACAAATTTGCACAAGGTGAAATGGACCAGGTTGACAATGTTCTGTGGCTCCTTTCAAATGACAGGTACTCAAGACGAATCATGACTAATATATATAATTTTGAGGATCTTAACGAGATGAACCTCGAGCCATGTGCATACAGCATGACATTCAATGTTAAAGGAGACACATTGAACGGAATACTTAATCAGCGTTCGCAGGATATACTGGCTGCAAACAACTGGAATGTGGTGCAATACTCGCTACTTCTCATGATGTTTTCACAGGTCAGCGGATTGAAAGCAGGAGAACTCGTACATGTTATCTCAGATGCACATATTTATGACAGGCATATTGACATAATAAAAGATCTTATCAAAAGACCTATGTATAAGGCACCAAAAGTAACGCTTAATGAGGACATTCATAATTTTTATGATTTTACAGTGGAAGACTTAAGTATAGAAAATTACGAGCACGGACCTCAGGTAAAAAACATTCCGATAGCTATATAGACGTGGGTAAAATGTATGAATTTAATAGTTGCAGTTGATGAAAAATGGGGAATAGGAAGAGAAGGGAAACTTCTTGCAAATATTCCTGGAGATCTTCGATATTTCAAGGAAAAAACGATCGGAAAGATTGTGGTCATGGGAAGGAAAACTCTTGAAAGCATGCCGAACAAAAGAGGACTTGCCAATAGAAAGAATTACGTTTTGAGTAGAAACGGTGAATTTGTTGCAGAAAGATGTGAAACTGTTCACACTGAAGAGGAGCTATATGATAGGTTAAAAGGAACTGACCCTGACAATATCTTCATAATAGGCGGAGACAGCACATACAGAAAGTTTTACAAAAAATGCACCAAGTGCTATGTAACCAAGATGTATGCGGATTTAAACGCTGACAGATTTATGGTCAATCTTGATGAAGACCCTGATTTTTCATTGGCAAAAGAGAGCGAAATGCATCTGGAAAACGGAATAAATTACAAATTTCTTGTATATGAGAATAGGAATTTGGGGTAAAAAGAGGTTAAATTGGGAAAGAATAAGATCAGAATAAATTATGATGACGGTTCAGTCATAGTTGGTAAAAACCCTGTAAGAGAAGCTCTCAGGGGAAATAGAAAAATTGAAAAGATTTATATTTCAGATAGAAGGAATGTAGACAGCTCAGATATTGAGAAGTTAGCAAAAAATAAGAATATTGAGATTATAAAAGTTCCTGTTGAAAAGATTGAAGAACTTGCTGGAAACTGTAACCATCAGGGCATCCTTGCAATATCCGCTCCTTATGAGTATGCAAACCTTGAAGATATTATTTGTGAATCAAAGAATAAAGGGGAAGATCCATTTATAATAGTGCTTGACGGGATTGAAGACCCGCATAATTTAGGAGCAATTTCAAGGACAGCTGAGTGTGCTTTTTGTGACGGAATTATAGTCTCAAAAAAGAGGTCATGCGGAGTTACACCTGCAGTTTTAAGGGCTTCGGCAGGAGCTGTTGAAAATATCAAAATTGCAAGGGTAACCAATATAGGAAGAGCAATTGACGAACTAAAAAAGAACGGAATATGGATAGCGGCATGTGATATGGACGGAGAAAACTGCTTTAATACAAAAGCGCTTGATGGTCCTATAGCGATTGTAATAGGTAATGAAGGTAAGGGTGTTAGTAGACTTGTAAAAGAGAAATGCGACTTCACAGTTTCAATCCCAATGAAAGGGAAAATAAATTCTCTTAATGCATCAAATGCTGCAGCGATAATCATGTATGAAATCAGACGTAGAAGAGAGCAGGAATAAAATGATAGGATTAGTTGATGTAGGCGGAGGCCTTAGAGATATATATGGTGCCGGGATTTTAGACTACTGTATGGACAATTCAATAGACTTCGACTTTTGCATAGGCGTTTCTGCAGGCGCTGCAAATGTAATTTCTTATATTGCAAATCAGCCGAGAAGGAACTATAGATTCTATACAGATTATACGTTTAGAAATGAATATATGGGAGTAGGAACTCTACTGAAAACGGGAAATTTCATAGGATATGAATATATATTCGGTACACTAAGTAATAGTGATGGAGAAGACCCACTTGATTATGAAACCTTTGAAAGAAGTGACAAAAAAGCAATATTCGTTGCAACGGATTCAGAAACAGGTGCACCAATATATTTCACCAACAAAGATATTCAAAAGGATAACTACAGAGTTATAATGGCATCGGGCTCTCTTCCGATAATCGGACACCCTTGTGAAATTGACGGCATTGGATATTTCGATGGGGGGATCAGCGATCCAATACCTTACAAAAAAGCATTTGAAGCAGGCTGTGACAAGGTAGTTGTGATTTTAACAAGACCTAGGGATTACTACCGAGATACAAAGGATGACGAAAAGTCTGCCGGAATAGTTAAGAGGCGTTACCCGGAAGTTGCAAAAAAAATAATGAGAAGAGCAGATCTATATAATTTCCAAATGGACCAGGTTAAGGAACTTGAGAAAAAAGGAAAAACTCTTCTGCTTGCACCTAAGGATTTAGCGGGAATGACAACGCTAAAAAGAGATAAAGAAGCCATGGAAAAATTATACGATTATGGAATCAGTGATGCGATAAAAATTAGAGATTTTCTTGAAATAAGATGATTATTTTCACAAGGCTTTCATTATATTCAAAAAATCTGTGTTAAAGTAATCGAGAAATCAGATTGTTATCAAGACATGCATTTTGCTATCTACAATATAGGAGGTCTATGATAGAAGAATATAAGACGATTACGAAAGGAAATAAATTCTTTGATAAGGCAGTCTCAAAAGGGAATCTAAAGGGAAACAAATATCCATGCTTTTTTGTTTTCAAAATTAATGCTGAATTAGAACAGTCTAAAGATGATGAAAAAGCCAAGAAAAAGAGGCTTATGTCAAGGATTAGCCAATTCGGGAAGAAGAGGCTTGCAGCATGTATAGCGATAGGCATCTTCATTTCCTGCATTGAACTTACGACAATATGGAATCTAAGTGCTGAGAGCATCAAGGACTATAGAGAAAAAAGCGGTTCTTACCAAATGCTTAAGAAGACTGCTCCTGAGACCTTGAATTATCTAGGAAAACAGACAAAAAATGAAAGCATAGCATATATAGATCAAAAAGAAGCAAGGGAAGCGGAGCTGAAAAAAGAAGAAGAAGATAAGATAGAAGCGGCTAAAAGCATAATAAATCCAGGGTGGAATGGATCACCCCTTTCCCCGTCCAAGGGATCACAGATGGGACCTTCAGGGAAAGAGACATATTACAATCTGAATATGTCAGGCGTGATAAGTATAATGAGAAGTCTTGGATTCGATGAAGCGAACTATCCATATTATATTCGTAGTGACGGAGCAAAGATGCTAGGCTCATACATCATGGTGGCTGCAAACTTGAACATAAGACCGAAAGGAACACTCGTAACAACATCGATGGGAATAGGTATTGTTGCAGATACGGGCGGATTTGCCACAGGGAACCCTAATCAGATTGATATTGCAACTAATTGGTAAAACATCTTGACTTTGACAGATGTGAGGAGTATCATATATGGGCAACTTTAGCGAAATTTATACAGAGCGGTAGTTTGACCGCTCTGGATTTGAGTTAAATAAAGAAATATTAGAATAGGAGGAAGCAACCGTGAGGACTAAAGTAACTCTGGCATGTACCGAGTGTAAACAGAGAAATTACAACACGATGAAGAATAAGAAGAATACACCGGACAGGATTGAACTTATGAAGTATTGCAAATTTTGCGGCAAGGAAACTCTTCATAAGGAGACTAAATAATTATTGCATTTGGAGTAGATAATGGCTAATAAGAACAGGAAGAGCGCTAAGGGAAAGCAAAAGCAGATAAAGAACAGGTCTGAACAACAATCGCAGATTCGTGCACGAAATAAGAAGGCGGCACAGAATACATCAACATCCGGCAAGAAAGGGTTTATTAATTTCTTCAGAGGTGTCAAGCAGGAATTGAGCAAGGTTGTTTGGCCTACGAGAGATGAACTTGTAACAGATACAATTGCAGTGTTTGCAGCAGTTGCATTGTTTGCGGTTGCGTTTTGGGTTATTGATACAGCTTTCCTTGCAGCACTTAAGCATCTGCTTGGAATAACGCTGTCATAAAATATGAACCTTATTCACATGTCACGGGAAGGAGGTTGCTGATGACGGATATAAATGAAAAAGAAAAGGAGTCCGCTGGAACTTTGTCGCCACTTCCAGACGAAGGGCTTAGAGGTGATGGAACTCCTAAGTGGTATGTAGTTCATACTTATTCTGGATATGAAAATAAAGTAAAAACCAATATTGACAAGATGGTAGAATATAGAGGTATGCAGGACCGGATTCTTGAAGTCAAGATACCGACAGAAGAAAGAATTGAAATTGATTCAAAGGGAGTCAAAAAGGTCAGGACAAGGAAACTCTATCCTGGTTATGTTGTGATAAAAATGGTGGTCAATAATGAAACATGGTACCTGGTGAGAAATACTGAAGGAGTAACCGGTTTCGTAGGTCACGGTACAGAACCTACGCCACTTACCAAAGAGGAAGTTGTGAGGATGGGAATCGAGAAGATGCGCATCGAAATCGACGTTGAAATTGGAGATGCCATCAGGATTATAGGAGGTCCATTTGAAGGTCAGGTGGGCATTGTAGAAGACATCAACCCCGAGAAACAAATTGTTAAGGCAAAGGTTTCGATGTTCGGGAGAGATACTCCTGTGGAACTTGAATTTCCACAGGTGAATAAAATAATATAGAAAGGAGAGAATTTGGATGGCTAAGAAGATCGAAGGATATATTAAGCTTCAGATCCCTGCCGGAGCAGCAACTCCAGCACCACCTGTAGGACCTGCACTTGGTCAGCATGGTGTCAATATTATGGATTTCTGTAAGCAGTTCAATGCAAAGACATCGGATCAGAACGGTTTGACTATTCCTGTAGTTATAACAGTTTATGCTGACAGATCATTTTCGTTCATATGCAAGACACCTCCTGCACCCGTACTAATTAAGAAGGCAGCAGGAATTGACAAGGCATCCGGAGAGCCTAACAAGAATAAGGTTGCTTCGATAACGCTTGCGCAGGTCGAAGAAATTGCTAAGACTAAGATGCCTGATCTCAATGCCGCATCGCTTGAATCGGCGATGAACCTGGTAAAAGGTACGGCAAGGAGCATGGGAATTACTGTAGAAGAATAATCTGGTGGGAGGCTTATGCCGATTGAACCACAAGGAGGCAATTAATGAAAAGAAGCAAAAGATATACTGATGCAGCAAAAAATCGCGAAAAAGGCGAATTATATGACGTTGCAGAAGCGGTAAAGAAAGTTAAGGAAATGTCTGGCGCTAAATTTGATGAAAGTGTAGAGATGCATATCAGGCTTGGCGTTGACGGAAGACACGCAGACCAACAAG
>CABTXQ010000025.1 GCA_902488835.1 uncultured Ileibacterium sp. | reverse complement strand
TGATATAAAAAAAGAGATTGAACATTTCTCAAAAGAGCTGTGGCAAATTCATTCACTACTTCTGATAGAATTTCAGCCTATGGGTGCAATTCAAGGGGTATGGGTGCAAACTCCTATTAACAGCAAAAATCCGCAGTCATATTTGTCTGCGGACTCTTTTTTATGTTTCTATTATCCTTCAATTTCCATTCCGTTTCTAAACCTGAACAGTAGCGTTCCATTGTTCTTCACCGTTATACTTTCTATTACAGAAATCCACAGCTTATTATCAAATGACGTGATAGGGTTTTCGGTTTCGTGGAGTTCGAACATAAGTGCCCCGATTGAATCTGCCTGGTCTTTTCTTTGTTTGCTTTGTTCCTGCAGTTTCGCTTGCATGCGTTTGTATTTTGCATATTTCATTATTTCTTGAGTATAGCAACTGCTCGTTTGTAAAAGCAAACGATTACCGACAAAGCAAACCTTTACTCAAAAAGCAAACGATATACCCACGAAGCAAACCTTTACTTTTACAGCACTCCGCTGCAATCTCAAAAAACGAGAAAAACCCGTCCCGGAAACGACTCCGGGGCGGGCTGCTTTATGCCTTAAAACACTGAAATCCCTTGAAATCAAGGCTTTTCGGCAATGAAAAAGGAAGCATATTATTCTATCAAAATATGCTTCCTTATTTGGAGCTGCCGGCGAGAATCGAACTCGCAACCCCTTCATTACGAGTGAAGTGCTCTACCATTGAGCCACGGCAGCGTAAATTTGAAAAGTTACGCTTGTGATTATATATCATTTTAACAGTAATTGAAATAGAGAGCTATAAATTTTACCAATATTATCCCCTAATATCTAGAATAATTAGACCAATTATGATAAATTAAGATACGAGTTTATTAGGAGGTCATCTTGAAAAAAACACTGAATCTTTTAATTAAAAAACTGGAAAAAATACTAATAATAGAACTCTGTATATTTCTTATCCTTTTATTTATCTTTATGAATTCCGTCTATTCTATTGCTATTGAAAAAAATAAAGTTGTTATCAATGCTACTGAAGAAATATCATCGGTCATGATTAAAAGCACGGAAGATATAAACACGGCTATTGATAAAAAGATAGAAGAAGAACGTAAAGCAAAGGAAGAAGAAGAGAAGAAAAAGCAAGAAAAAGAACGTGAGGTAAGAGAAAAAGTCAATGCCGCAATTCCAAGTGGTGATGCAAAGGAAGCGTTCTTTAACATCGTTTCTGAAAAGGGTCTTTCCGCTTCTGATGCCGAAGGATGGGCTAATATTATAAGTCGTGAATCCAATTGGAGAGTCAATGCAAGGAATCAAAGTTCAGGTGCATATGGGCTTGGTCAAGCTCTTCCAGGCAGCAAGATGGCAGTTTTCGGTTCCGATTGGGAGACAAATCCAAGAACTCAGCTTAACTGGATGTATTCATATATGATAGACAGGTACGGTTCGATTTCAGCTGCAGCGCAATTTTTCAACAGTAACGGCTGGTATTAGAATGCGTAAATATAAGGTCCAAAAAAAGCACGCGATTATCCCGATTTTTATTCCACACTACGGTTGCGAATATGAATGTGTATTCTGCAATCAAAACAAAATTACCGGAAGAACAAAAATACCGAAAGAAGAAGATGTCAGAAATACTGTTGATGAATGGCTCACAACTCTTAGACCTAAGGGGGAAAATGCAGCAGGCACTGTTGAACTGGCATTCTACGGGGGAAGCTTCACAGGGATTCCAATTGATGCACAATCTTCTTATCTGAGTATCGCTAAGGAATATAAGGATTCCGGCTTGATTGATAAGATTCACATGTCAACAAGGCCTGATTATATAGACGAAGAAATATTGACAAATCTCAAATCATACGGTGTAGATACCATTGAACTCGGTGCTCAGAGCTTTGATGATGCTGTTCTCTTGGCATCGAACAGGGGACATACTGCAAAATGCACTGAAAAAGCTTCTGCACTTATTAATGAATTCGGATTTGAACTTGGCATACAGCTCATGGTGGGACTTCCCGGCGATTCTTTGAAATCTTCTATTTATACTGCAAAAAAGGCTGCAGATCTCGCACCTTCTCTTGCAAGAATTTATCCGACTGTTATGCTAAAGGACACCGAGTTATTAAATATGTATCTTGAAGGAAAATACACACCTATCTCCCAAGAGGAAGCCGTTAAACGAGCAAAAGCCATGTACCTCATCCTGGATAAGGCCGGTATCACGATAATGAGAGTGGGATTAAAGAGTAGCGATGTAATGGAGAGTTCGGTAATCGATTCGCCAGCTTATCATCCCGCATTTAGACAGCTTGTAGAGGGTTCGATAGCAAGAGATAAAATCGAAGATCTGATAAATAAGAGTCTAGATGCGCATGATCCTGGCAGCTCATGTATAGAATGTAGAAATTCCGTTAAAGCGGATATCTATTCATCCCCTTCGTGGTTTTCAAATATGATTGGTAATGGTGGTGAAAACAAGATATATTTTAATAATAAATATCCCCATCTTAACATAAGGTATAAAGTTGACGATCTTCTTTCAGATGGAGATTTCAAACTAGTTATAAAAGGATAAAGGAGATTCAAATGAAACAGGATAATGGTTCAATGGCAATAGTTACTATAATAGGTAAGGACCGTGTCGGAATTCTTGCAACCGCGGCTCTTAACATAGCAAAAATGAATGGCAATATAATTTCTGTCAATCAGAGTGTAAGCTCAAACCTTTTCACTATGATGATGGAAATAGATATAAGGGATATGACTTGTTCATGTAGTGAACTGTGCGACAAAATCTCTTCTGAACTTAAAGATATGAAAGTTCTCGTTATGAACTCGGAAATTTTCAATTCGATGCACACAATTTAGTGGGAGGTACTGATGTCTTTAGTAAATTATGATGATGTCATGGAAACTATTTCCATGATTCAGGAAGAAAATCTCGATATACGTACAACTACTATGGGAATCTCTCTTATAGACTGTGCCGATACAGATATAGACCGTTCATGTAAAAAAATATATGATAAGATCTGCCGCCTGGCGGAAAATCTTGTCTCAAAAGCTGATTCGATAAGCAATGAGCTTGGAATTCCTATTGTGAATAAGAGGGTATCTGTTACACCTATTTCTATGCTTTTAGGTGTTTCAAAAGGTGACCCTGTAAAATATGCACTGACCCTGGATAAAGCTGCCTCTGAGATAGGGATTGACTTTATCGGCGGATACAGTGCTCTAGTTCAGAAAGGTTTTAGTGCAGGGGATAGTGAGCTTATTGAATCTATTCCTGAAGCTCTTTCAAGAACAAATCTGGTATGTTCATCTGTCAATATCGGTTCAACGAGAGCAGGAATAAACATGGATGCTGCTGCTAAGATGGGCGTTCAGATAAAGAAGACTGCCGAATTAACAAAAGATAATCAATGTATAGGTGCTGCAAAACTTGTAGTATTCTGTAATGCAGTTGAAGATAATCCATTCATGGCAGGTGCTTTTCATGGTACAGGAGAAGCGGACTCTGTATTGAGCGTAGGAGTATCAGGTCCCGGTGTAGTCAGATCCGTCCTTTCTTCAATGCCTTCGGATGCTCCTCTTGAAGAGGTATCTGAAGCAATAAAAAAGACCGCCTTCAAAATAACGAGAGTCGGTCAGTTGGTAGGTACCAAAGTTTCCAATGCCTTAAATGTACCATTTGGAATTGTTGACCTTTCGCTTGCACCTACTCCGGCTATAGGAGATTCTGTAGCTCACATTCTTGAAGAAATTGGACTTGAAGAGTGCGGTATCCATGGTACTACTGCTGCACTTGCAATGCTTAATGATGCTGTAAAAAAGGGCGGTATAATGGCATCCTCTTCTATTGGGGGTCTTTCTGGTGCTTTTATCCCTGTATCTGAAGATGCCGGCATGATTGATGCTGCTCGTTCCGGCTCTCTAACAATCGAAAAATTGGAAGCAATGACAGCTGTTTGTTCTGTGGGTCTTGATATGATAGTTGTACCGGGAGATACAACCCCTGAGGTCATATCTGCAATTATCGCGGATGAAGCTGCAATAGGAATGATAAATTCAAAGACGACTGCGGTAAGACTTATTCCTGCAATAGGGCTAAAAAGTGGAGAAGAACTTAATTTCGGAGGTCTTCTCGGATATGGTCCTGTTATGTCTCTTAATAAAAAATCACCTGCAAAAATGATTAATCGTGGAGGGAGAATACCTGCCCCAATTCAGAGCCTAAAAAATTAATTAAATGCCTTAATTTTTATTTCAATAGAGTTCTGCACCTTATGAGCATTCTTCTGTCCGTCTTTGCTATGTCAGAATTTTTACATAGGATTTCAAGCACATCTCCCCCTTTTATCACGGTCATACCTCCCGGGATTATCTCTTCCCCGTCTCTGATTATGTTTACAACGAGGGAACCGTGAGGAAGGTTTATCTTGCTTATTGTTTTACCCTCCATATATGAGCCGATTATAACATCAGTAGTTATTATTACCTTTCTATCCTCATAACCTCCCCTGTTAGCATCTTCGAGGCTAACATTCTCAACAGAATCAGACTTACCCATTCTCTTTCTTAGGAGTTGATCATATATTGGCTCTGCTCCAGCTAGATCTGCTACAACATATGCAATAAGTGATGTCAGTGACATTGCAAGCAAACTGTAGAAATTTCCCGTCATCTCGGTTAAAAGTATTATGCCGGTAACCGGAGCCCTTACGATTGCTGCAAAATATCCCGTCATAGCCATAAGAACAAACGATGTTATATATTTCTGATCCAAATCGATTGCAATTCCAAGGAATCTACAATAAAGTCCTCCTATTAATGCTCCAAGAACAAGGAGAGGAAGGAATATCCCTCCAGGTGCACCTGATCCGAAACTTGCTGTCGAGAAAAGATATTTCGCAAAAAGCAGTATAACTATTCCGTTAAGTGTAATTCTTCCTGCACTAACCTCTGTAACGAGATTGCTTCCGCTCCCGAGTGCAACAGGGTATATGAACATTAGGATAAATGCGACAAGCATTATTATCCCTATTCTTATACCTGGAACTTTAATCTTCATAAACAGGTCCTGCATGAAATCAATTGTTTTATTGTAAAGGGCTCCAAGGAGTCCAATTAATAATCCAAGGATCAATACTGTCCAGTATAATTTGAGTGGAAGTCTGTGTTCTATATCGAAATTGAATACTGGAACAACACCCAGTATATTGCCTGTAACAAAATCTGCGGCAACTGATGCTGAAAGCGTCGTTATTAGAACTCCAGCACTGAAGTTCTTGTGGAGCTCTTCAAGTGAAAAAAGTGCACCGGCAAGAGGCGCACCGAAGGCGGCGGAAAGGCCTGCCCCGGCACCCGCTGTTATCAGCATCCTTTCTTCTGTAAGTCCAACCCCTCTGGTGCGGGCCAGGCCTTTACCGAGCATTGCACCTATCTGGATGCTCGGCCCCTCGCGCCCGAGCGCGAGGCCGCCGCTGATTGCTAACACGCAACCTGCAAGCTTTCCAACTAGAGTCTTTATCCAGTTCTGATCAATCTGTCCCTTCATCTCTCCTTCAATCTGAGGAATCCCTGAACCCCCTATCTCAGGTTCAAATTTCATAAGTAGTGAAACAAGGATTGCAATTAATAAGAGTATAAAAAATGCTATAAGCATTCCATTAAAGCTTCCGTTCGCATGTATCACAAGCTTCCTTCTCATCTGTTCTGCAATAGTGAGAAGCCATCTGAATGTCCCTACAACAGTACCTGCAATAATTCCAACAGCTATACCCTCAAGTACCAATCTATATTTAAAACTCGTTTTTAGACGAATATTTTTTACACTGGATTCGTTTTTTATTTTGATTTCCTCCTCATTTCCTGAAATTTCGCTTTGATTCTATCATTATCATATTAGCTTAACAATCTCAATAATCAAATTTATTGACATTTTCGACTCTTCTTTTATAATTAATTTAGATATACACTGGTTTATCGTTTTAATAAATGGAGGTGTCATAATGGATTACAGTTCATCATATTATCAAAGTTCTTTATTTGAAAGCACAGGATTTTTGATCGGCTCATTAGCTATTTTAATTATCAACTGCATCATTCTATGGAAAATATTTACGAAAGCCGGTATCCCGGGATGGTGGGCTATAATTCCTTTTGCCAACTATTATAAGATGTTTGAACTGTTCTGGGAAAAAGGTAAGGGTTGGATGTTCATTTTGATGTTCATTCCAATCGCTAATATAGTTGTTTCTGTTATGCTATGTTTGAAAATGGCGAAATCTTTTGGAAAGGGTGCAGGGTTCGGTGTTGGTCTCATATTCCTTAGCACTATCTTCTATGCGATCCTCGCATTTGGTAATGCTTCATATATAGGACCTAATGGCATTCCTCTTGAAGAAAATATTTAGGAAATAATGAATCGGTCGGACATCTAAACGTCCGGCCGATTTTTTTATTTCAATGCTCATCACCTATAATTATGGTCTAAGTCCCATTCCACCCTCAAGTGTCAAGGTTTCACCGGTCATATACTTGAAATCAGGTGATGCAAGCTGAACGCATGCCCTTCCTATATCCTCAAGCGGCCTTCCGAGATGTCCAATTGGCGGAATCTTAACATTTGCCTCATATGCCTCAGGATAGGCTTCTTTAAATCTCTCAAGAGCTGCCGTATAAGCAAGTGGACATACTATATTTACATTTATTCCGTCCTTTGCCCATTCAGTAGCTGCAACCCTTGAAAGCCCTCTTATTCCTTCTTTTGCAGCAGCATATGCACATTGTCCGTAATTACCAAAGAGTCCTGCTCCTGATGCAAAGTTAATTACACTTCCCTTTGTTTCCTTCAAATATGGGTAGCAGTGCTTCATGTAATAGAATGTACCATATAATCCGGAATAAATTGCGAGGTTGAACTGCTCAGTCGTGTGATCAGCTATGCTTACCCCTGATGCTGAAGCCTGTGCAAGATTAATGAGTACGTCGATTCTTGAGAAATTATCTATTGCCTTAGAAATAACTTCTTTTACGATCTGCTCATTGTCATTTCCGTATGAAACGTCTGCAGATATTCCAAGAACTTCAATACCATATTTCTCTTCAAGCTCTTTTTTTGCATCTTCGAGCTTTTTCTCGTTTCTTCCGGTTAACACCAGATTTGCACCTTCTTTAGCATAAGCAAGTGCTATCCCATAGCCTATAGCTCCTGCCGAACCATCTTTTAATAATGCTTTTCCACCACCTGTTATTATCGCCGTCTTACCTTTTAAAAATCCCATTTTATCCCCCTTATAATTAATTAAACGTCAACATAAACTGTCAATACTACAATCGCTATCGTTATTTCCGTCTTAGGCTTTTCATTCAACGCTATTCCCTCAGGATTTGCTCCGCCACTATGGACAAAGGCTTCAACTTCCCACATGTTGAGATAATCTATTAAAACATTTGGATCTACTTCCTCCGGATGCGGTGCATATATATCCGCCCTTATTCTGGCTTCTTTCTTTCTATCTTTTATTTCAAATATTTCAGATATACCTGCCATACAACAATGATGAATTGCATCTTTTGTGGCCTTCAGAACTGCATTGTTCTGATCTCCGCCATGCATGTCAACTCCCTGACCGATCTCAATTATAAGTCTTTTGAATGCCATGATTATCCCTCCTTATTATATAAGCTCTTTGAAAGTTTTTTTGCGGTCTCAGTTGCAGCAAGACCTCCTCTTGCAGTTTCTTTTAAATCTCTATGCATCGCTCTTCCTACATTTGCCATAGCCCAAATAACCTCGTCAAATGGAATTAGACTGTCAATCCCAGATAGCACTAGATCTGAAGAAAGTATTGCATTTGCTGCTGCAATAGCATTTCTCTTTATACATGGACACTCTACAAGTCCAGCTACAGGGTCACAAACTAGTCCAAGGCAGTTTTTAATTGCTATTGCTGATGATGAGAGTGCCTCATAAGGTGATCCACCACACATTTCTGTAAGTGCAGCAGCACCCATTGCTGCTGCTGTTCCTGTTTCAGCCTGACATCCCCCAGAGGCACCTGCAATAGAAGCATTTTCTGCGATAATGCATCCGATAGCACCTGCTGTAAGTAATCCTCTTATTAAAGCATCCTCGTCAAACCCTCTTTGATTCTCGCAACATTCAATGAGAACTGCGGGTAGTATTCCGCTTGCACCTGCAGTAGGTGCTGCAACAATTTTACCCATAGAGGCATTGGTTTCCGCTACTGCCATAGCTGATGCAACAATTCTCGCCATACCATCTCCCATATTTGCTTTACTGGCAAATTGAGAAATTTTTATTGCATCTCCGCCTGTAAACATCCCGTGTTGTTTTTTTGTTTTATCAAGTCCTGACGATATTGAATTTCTCATTATATCAAGATCATACCTGAGCTCATCTAGAATATCCTTCTCGCTCCTCAAGCTTTCTTCCATCTCTGATCTTAACATCAATTCGGAAATTGTAATATTTTGCTCTTTACATATTAGGCAAATGTCTTTACCGCTGTGGAATTCATATTTCATATCACACTTACTCTCTTTATTCCGGGTGCACAATCTAAAATCTTTGGGATCAACTCCCTTGGCACATTTTCATCTGTCTCAATCACCATGCTGGCATCGTCATTTCTCGATGTTCTGAATACCTTCATGAATGCAATGTTTATACCTTCTTCCATCAGAACGGCAGTTATTTTGCTTATTACTCCAGGCACATCGGTATGAAAAACAAGAAGAGTCGGATATTCGCAGTTAAATGAGACTTGCATTCCGTTGACCTCTATGATTTCGATGTTCCCTCCACCGACGGATATCCCTAGAAGCTCAACCTTTTCCCCTGATTTTCCAATGGCTTCAATTCTTGCCGTATTCGGATGAATTGCTTCCCCCATAGAAAACTCGAATTGAATATCAAGTCCTTTATCTCTTGCTATCTCAAACGAGTTCTTAAGTCTCTCATCTTCCGGTGAAAATCCGAGAAGTCCACCAACTATTGCTCTATCTGTCCCATGACCTCTACCAGTAGTCGCAAATGACTCATAAAGGACTATCTTTGCCTTCTTTACATCCTCACCGAGAAGCTTTCCCGTAATGATCCCGATTCTTGCAGCTCCTGCTGTGTGTGAACTTGATGGTCCTATCATTCTTGGACCTATAATATCAAAAAGTCTTGCATTCTTCATATTATTCTGTCTCCATAAACCGGTTCGGCTAACGAGTATATAGATTATTGGTTGAGAATTCCGGATCAGATGTAATATCAACTCCAAGCTGCCTTAATGTTTGCTCGTCTCTTTCGGACAATATAGCAGTACAATGAGCCTTCATACCTTTCAGATCATCAAGATGCTCATATGCTTCTCTTGCATCCTGTCTTGTCATACTTGTAATCGCAAGTGCAAGGAGAACTTCTTCGCAATTAAGACCGGACCTTTCTTTATGCAGCTTGCTTATATTCATATTTCTCATGTTGCTTAAGATCTCAGGAGAAATTATCAGTGCGTCATCATCAATACCTGCCATATATTTTATCGCATTAAGAAGCATTGCAGCACTTGCAACCATCCTGCCTGAACTTCTTCCTGTTATTATCTTACCGTTTTCTAGCTCTATTGCTGTTACTATTATATTCTCATATCGTTTTGGGTCGGATAATCTTTTCTTCTCCGCATATTCTTCAGCAGCTCCTACAACCTTCCTGTCGTATCTATTCATCTGAACTTCTTCCATAAGGAGTTTCATTCTCTCCAAGATGCTCTCATCGATTAAGCCTTTCTTGAACATGACTTCTGCATTAAGATACCTTCTAACAATCTCCTGTTTTGCTGCTTTACGACATTCCTCGTCGTCCTCTATGCTGAATCCAACTCTGTTTACCCCCATGTCTGTCGGGCTTTTATAATCAAACTTATTACCCGTTATTTTGTCAAGAATTCTCTTGACAACAGGGAAGGCTTCTATATCTCTATTGTAATTAATTGCCATCTCATTATATGCTTCGAGATGAAAAGGATCTATCATATTGGTGTCTTTAAGATCTGCAGTTGCAGCCTCATAAGCTATGTTTACAGGATGCTTGAGCGGTAAATTCCATACCGGAAAGGTCTCAAATTTGGCATATCCCGCTTTTTGACCCCTTCTATATTCGTGATACACTTGAGAAAGTGACGTTGCGAGTTTGCCTGAGCCTCCTCCCGGTCCTGTGATGACAACAAGTGGTTTTGAAACTTCGATATATGGATTCATTCCATATCCTTCATCACTAACTATCGTGTCTATATCTGTGGGATAACCCTTTGTAAAATAATGCTTATATGTTTTTATACCCCTTCTTTCAAGCCTGTTAATGAAATTTGTTATCGCTTGTGATTCCGTATATCTTGTTACTACAACGGAGTTTATCTCAAGATTAAATTTGCGGAACTGATCAATAAGCCTCATAACCTCAAGGTCATATGTTATACCGAAGTCCTGCCTCGTCTTATTGGATATAATGTCTCCTGCATATATGCAGATTATTATCTCCGCATGGTCTTTAATTTTTTCAAGCAATTTGATTTTCGCATTCTCATCAAATCCCGGAAGAACTCTCATAGCATGCTTGTCCTCGATAAGTTTTCCACCGAATTCAAGGTAGAGCCTTCCATCTACATTTTTAATTCTTTCCAGAATATATCTGGACTGTTCTTCAATATATTTATCAGCATTAAAGGCAGGTTTTTTCGTCATCTTTTCCTCTCATATGTTCACTAAAATATAATGTTTAATAATATGTCTCTGTTTAATTACTGTTTTCAGCTGGGCAACACTTCAATTTCAAGCCTATTTCTTCTGTTCAGTACATCGTCAAATTTTATATTATAATCCGCCATTATTTTTCCATATCCCTCTTCGTCAAGAGCCCCGGTAACACTGTGAGCATATACTTCTACATCAATAGTTGCGAATGGAAGAACATATCTCGTTATATGAGTAACTCCTGTTTCAAGATAGAGGTCAAGCTGTTCATCGGATTTTTCTCCACGATGCTCAACATTAAGAATGCCATCTTTATATGTTATATCAGTAGTTACTCCTTCAAGACCTGTTGCTTCTGATTCTTCATAATTGATGTGAGTATATTCATCATTTGAATCAAGTGTCCCTTCTGTAAATATCTCTACCGAATCGTCTAAATTAAATTTTTTCTCAAAGGCTTCGCCCTTAGGTTCGAGACTTTCTGTAAACTGCTTGCTCGAAATCTTTAAATTTACCTTTTTCTTATCCATATGTTATCTCCATAGCATACAGCACTAACTTAGCTGTTTAATTATAGCATTATTTTGTTGACAATTCATTATCAACATATTATTATATCATTGAGTTAGATATAACTAACTCACCACATTTATGTTTTTAAAAGTTTATTTTATTGCAAATCACAGGAGGATTAAGATGACTAAAGTAGCAATAGTTTACTGGAGTGCAACCGGAAATACCGAAGCAATGGCTAATGCTGTCGCTCAAGGGGCGAAAGAAAATGGTGCAGAGGTTTCGATATTTGATGCCAAAGACTTTAACTCTGAAATGATTAAAGACTTTGATGCTATCGGTTTCGGTTGTCCTGCAATGGGGTCTGAACAGCTGGAAGAGGAAGTGTTTGAACCTTTGTTTGAAGATTGCAGCACCAAATTGGAAGGAAAGAAAGTTGTAATCTTCGGCTCTTACGACTGGGGTGATGGTGAATGGATGAGAGAATGGGAAGAGAGATGTAAGGGAAACAACATTGATCTTGTTGCACCACCTCTCATATTACATCTTACACCTGATTCTGAAGGAATTGAGGATTGCAAAATCATAGGTGGTACTTTGGCTTAACTCAATTTGTAAAGAGGGGGCTGTTATTACAACTCCCTCTTTTAATATCATGGATCCTAGCTTTTAATTTTTCTCTCAAACTCTTCCATCTTTTCTCTATTTTTCTCAATTTCCTTGAGTCTTTCTTCCTCAAGCATCATATCTTTTACCTTCATAAGTCTGGTCTGGCTATCTCTGTCGTTCTCATCAAGCTTCATTCTTATATACTTTATCGTCTCCTGATAATCAGGAATTTTAACATATTCAAGAGCATTTACCCTTCTTCTCGTCTTTTCAATTTCATCCGCTAAGAGAAATGCTTCTTTCTCCATCGATGAAAGTTTTAGAAGCTTTGGGAAGAGATCTGACAACTTCTCTATTGATTTATCAAGTTCTCCGGAAGTACTAAGAAAACCATATGGATATACATCTGATGAATCTTTTGAATTTAGTTCATAATCAAATTCGGGAACGATTACGCTCATCACGTTTTTTTCACCGGCAATCAGGTTAACACTCTGCTTAGGATACATGAGTGACTCTTCGAGGACCTCAGGCTGTATTACGGCTCTTGCAACCGAAAAACTTCCATATACATCCATTAGCATCGGTTCAACCTCTTCACGCAGCACCTTTATCTCCTTTGCCAGGTCGATAAAGTTCTTCATTAGCTCATCTCTCTTATCCTTGAGAAGCTTGTGCCCTTTTATCGCAACTTTGAGACGACCCTTAAGTGTCGTCATAACCATTCTTGTCGGGTTCACATTAAGCCTTGACATGTACTAACCCCCTGTAATAATAGCAATTACTATTTATTCTCATCCTTTTCATAATAGTATTTTTCAATATATTCATCATGAATACGCTTGAGTTCCTGTCTTGGAAGCTCTTTTAACAGTCCCCATCCAATATCAAGTGTCTCTTCAATGGAACGGTTTGTATAATATCCCTGATTTACATAAGTTCTTTCAAAGTGATCTGCAAATTTCGCATATATCTTATCCGTTTCAGATAAAGCCGCTTCACCAAGAATAGACATAAGTTCTTTTGCATCCTTACCTCTTGAGTAAGCTGCAAAGAGTTGGTTCATGGTGTCCGCATGATCTTCTCTCGTCTTTCCTTCTCCGATTCCCTTATCCTTAAGTCTTGAAAGCGAAGGCGATACATTTACAGGAGGTTTGATTCCCTTCCTATAAAGGTCTCTTGAAAGAATTATCTGACCTTCTGTGATATATCCTGTCAAATCCGGGATTGGGTGTGTGATATCATCCTCAGGCATCGACACTATAGGAATCATTGTAATGGAACCGTCTACACCTCTCTTCTTGCCGGCTCTCTCATACATTGTAGCAAGGTCTGTATATAGATATCCCGGATATCCTCTTCTTCCCGGTACCTCTTTTCTCGCCGCAGATATCTCACGAAGTGATTCGCAGTAGTTTGTGATATCCGTAATAATAACCAGGACGTGCATATTCTTCTCAAATGCCAAATATTCAGCAGCAGTAAGTGCCATTCTCGGTGTGGAAATTCGCTCTACCGCAGGGTCATTAGCTAAGTTTAGGAACATGACTGTCCTGTCAATAGCCCCTGATTTTCTAAAATCGTTTATAAAGAAATCCGCCTCTTCATATGTGATCCCAACAGCAGCAAATACTACAGCAAAGTTTGAATCCGTTCCACGAACCCTTGCTTGCCTTGCAATTTGTGCTGCAAAATCTGCGTGTGGAAGTCCTGAACCTGAGAAAATCGGTAGTTTCTGTCCTCTTACAAGTGTATTAAGTCCGTCTATTGCAGATACTCCCGTCTGGATAAATTCCGACGGATACTCTCTTGCTGCCGGGTTCATAGGTTCCCCGTTTATATCCATCATTTTCTCTGGAATAATTTCTGCAGCCTTATCTATAGGATGCCCCATTCCATCAAAGACTCTTCCCAGCATATCAAGGGATACGCCAAGCTGCGTTCCATGGCCCAGGAATCTTACCTTGCTGTCCTCCAGATTCATACCTGAAGATGATTCAAACAGCTGAACCAAAACATCATCGCCATTTATCTCAAGAACACGGCAATGTCTCGTCTCTCCGTCTCCCAGCTCTATTTGTCCCAGTTCATCATATCCTACATCATGAACACCCTTAACGAGCATGAGCGGTCCGGAAACTTCTGATATTGTCTGATATTCTTTAATCATCGGCTTCACCTGCTTCCTTGATTAGATTTGTGACATTTGAATCTATGTCCTGTATTAGCTTTATGTATCCTGTTTCAGCTTTATTTTCTTCCAGATATTTATATCTTCCTATATCTTCTCTTGATGGCATAACGAAGAGGTCATGTAAATTTGCTCCTTTATCAATCGCATAATTACACTGATCATAATAATAAAGAATCAAATCCATCAGTTTGAACTGTTTATGCATTGAAGCATATGTGTCCACCTCGTGGAATGCGTTTTGGTGAAGATAGTCTTCTCGTATGACCTTACATATCTCTAGTTTCATCTGATCCTTTTTTGAAAGGCCGTCCATACCTACAAGTTGAACAACTTCATTTAACTCGCTCTCTTCTTGCAAAAGTCTCATCAACCTGGCTCTATGTTCTGTAAACTGCTTATCGATGTTGTCATTAAGCCATGGTCCGAGCCTGTCCTCATACAGTGAGTATGATGTAAGCCAGTTAATTGCAGGGAAATGTCTAGCATGAGCGAGGTTTGCATCAAGTCCCCAGAACACTTTGACAATTCTCAATGTTGCCTGAGATACAGGTTCTGAAATATCTCCTCCTGGAGGCGATACAGCCCCGATTGCTGAAAGTGAACCTTCACGCCTGTCATGCCCCATACATATAACCTTACCTGCTCTTTCATAAAATTGAGCAAGTCTTGATGAAAGATATGCCGGATAACCTTCTTCTCCAGGCATTTCTTCAAGTCTTCCGGACATCTCACGAAGTGCTTCAGCCCATCTAGATGTCGAGTCAGCCATGAGTGCCACGGAATAGCCCATATCCCTAAAATATTCTGCAATCGTAATGCCTGTATATACAGATGCTTCTCTTGCCGCTACAGGCATATCGGACGTATTCGCGATAAGAATCGTCCTCTTCATCAGCGGTTCTCCCGTCTTAGGGTCTTCAAGCTCCGGGAATTCATTGAGTACATCTGTCATCTCATTGCCACGTTCACCGCATCCTATATAAACTACAATGTCAACCTCAGCCCACTTAGCAAGCTGATGCTGCACAACTGTCTTTCCAGAACCGAAAGGCCCCGGTACCGCAGCTGTTCCTCCTTTAGCAAGAGGAAACATCGTATCAATTACTCTCTGTCCTGTTGTCAGCGGTTCGTTTGGAGGGAGCTTTTCGACATACGGTCTCTCAACTCTTACAGGCCATTTCTGAACCATCGTAACATCATAATCGTCCCCGTTCTCATCTGTTACGGTAGCAACTGTCTCATCGATCGTAAAGCTTCCGCTCTTAATTTCCTTGATGACTCCTTCTATATTCTTTGGGATCATTATTCTGTGTTCTACAGCCTTTGTCTCCTGAACTGTTCCGATTATGTCGCCCATCTTTACCTTGTCGCCCACAGAAGCTTTGGCAACAAAATCCCATTTTTTCTCATGGTCCAGTGCAGCCTCAGTAACTCCTCTTTTTATATTGGAACCGCTTTTTTCGATTAGCTTAAGTAGCGGGCGCTGAATCCCATCATATATAGTTTCAATCAATCCGGGTCCAAGCTCTACTGAGAGAGGGAGTCCTGTTGTATGAACCGGTTCTCCAACCTTAAGTCCTGCCGTCTCCTCATATACCTGAATTGAAGCTCTTCCATCTCGCATCTCAAGGATCTCCCCGGTAAGTCCTAAATGACCAACCCTTACAACATCACCCATATTTGCGCGGCCCATTCCTGTAGCCGCAACGAGAGGTCCGGATATCTTTACAATTGTGCCTTGATCCATGCTAATTCCTCCTATTTATCACCAAACAATATATCTACGCCAACTGCCTTTTCCACTGCTTTCTTTATGTTAGAAAGACCGGTCCCTTGACTGCCGTCTCTTCCCGGAATTGAGACAATTGCCGGAATCATTAAATCTTCATACTTATCTATATCTTCTTCTATTTCTTTGTAAAACGTCTCTGTGATAAAAATAATTCCGTAATCATCCTTAATTATATTATGCAAGATTTCGGAAGCTTCTTCTCCCGTTCTGCATGAAAATGCATCAAGTCCGAAAGCTTTAAATCCTATAACGCTGTCGGCATCGCCTATTATACCGATTTTATTCATAAGTAGCCCTCATCCTCTCTCTAATCAGTGCGGGGTCCATCCCTGCAAGTTTCCCGGTGATCAGTATTCTCACGCTTTTTATTTCCATCTGAACGGATACCATGTAGGCAAAAATTGCTTCAATGCCGAAGGTCTTAAATCCGGCTTCTCTGACGTACATGATCAAAATATCATCGCACAACTTCTCAAGAACTGTGAAGTTTCCTGAATTCTCAAGGTCATCAAAGCCCAAATCAACTGCCTCATGTATTTCATAAGGTTCGAAAATTTCAGCCACTTGGGTTAAATCTTTTTCAAAACTTTCAAGGAAGGTTTTTTCATCTATATTCCCGCCATCAATAAATAGATCTGAGAAAAAAGGCCATTCCTTACCCATCATCCTTGCTCTAATACATGTCTTTAAATTAAGCGTATCAATCAAAAGAGCTACATATCCTTCAACAAATTTGTTTTGCCTTTTTTCTGCAGCTTCGCTTATTTCCATATAACAATATTTATCACATATCAAATCTATTACCTGAGGGTCATTCGTTCTTGCGTGATTGTCAATAGCCTCTGTTACAGCACTGAGCATATAATGAGTAAGCCTTATCTCATCTCTTTCATTTACATATCTGACCATTTCCTTTTTTGGTATGGTCCCTGTTGAAAGCAATATGTCAGGCCTCTTCAGTCCGGTTGCCTCGCCTTTAAGAATTACCTTGATGTTGTGATAGTCTGCCGGGAATGAAAAAATATCAAATATTTCATCATCAGAGAGTTCTCTTATGTATTCTATAAGTGAATTCCATCTCTCGTTTAATTTTTGTTCATAATTCGATACATCTATATGTTCGCCTGTTCCGCCATATCCTGCATCCTGAAGAACCTTAAATATATCATCTATATTTCTCATATCTATAAGCTGGTTAAATTGTTCTTCTTTGAGCAGCTTATCTTCCTTGCTTCTTATGCAAGCAGTCGCATATACATAATCCGTCAATTATATGCGCCTCCCTTCAATTTGTTATCAATCATCGAAATATCCATTAGAACAGCAATTTTGAAATTTCTGTCATCATCTGGCTCTTATCTTTTTCTATGATCTCTTCTATTGAGGCGTTGTACAAAATATTTCCACATCTTATAATACAGCCGCCCTTGATTTTGGCTATGTCATCACTCAGTTTTAGCTTGGTTCCCTTGAGCTTATCACTTATAGCAGCACCATATCTCTTTCTGTCATTTGAAGATATAAGAACCTCTCCCTCATTATCTTTGAATGGTTCAATCTGCTTTCCAATAAAATCTATATAATCATCAGGTTCCATATTTATGATATGGTGAATTGCACCGTCAAAGCTTTCTTTTATAAGCTCTTGCTTAGTTTGAAGAATCATCTGTCTTGAATCGAGTCCTGCAACGGAGGTTTTCCTTAAGATTATTTGTTCTGCCTCCTTTTCGGAAACTTTTTTTCTTTCATCTTTTAGTCTTTTTGCCTCTTCATTTGCTCCATCAATGATTCTTATTTTCTCCGCTTCTGCTTCCTTAATTTTTTGCTCTGAGTACGCACTCGCCTCATCTTCTATTCTTTTTAAAATGGAGTCAATACTCATCTTACAATCCTTTCACTAATATCATTAACCTACCTGAATTCCATTATACATAAGGAATGAAATGATGAATGCAAGAATTGCATATGTCTCAACCATTACTGCATAGATGATTGCGTTACCAAGTCTTCCTTCTTTCTTAGAAAGGAGCATTATTCCTGATGCTGCAGCTCTACCTTGGAAAATTCCGGACAAAATCCCAACTATTCCGATAGGAAGTCCTGCAAAGAAAAGTGATAGTCCTTGAGTTGTAGTTACATCAACAATGTTTCCACTAAGTACTCCGATTTTTACAAGGATCATGATTGCGATAACCATTCCATAGATTCCCTGTGTTCCAGGTAATGCCTGTAATACAAGTGTTGAACCGAAGCTAACCTTGTCAGTTGACATGACCCCGTCCGCTGCTTCACCTGCTATACCTACTCCAATAGCACTTCCAACTCCTGCGCATGTTGCAATTGCTGCTCCCAATATAGCCAATGCTACTCCTAATTCCATCTTATTTCTCCTCCTCAACAACTTTGATATATTTTGTATTTTTTTCAAAAGGCGTA
>CABTXQ010000024.1 GCA_902488835.1 uncultured Ileibacterium sp. | reverse complement strand
CTTCTTTGCCGAAATAAGCTATAGCCATTACAATGGTCATAAGTACTCCATTTATTAGTAATGCAGCTTTTGGCGATCCGGACTTTTTATCTGTCTTCATAAATATTCTTGGAAGAAGATCAATGGATGCCAATGAGTACGATGCTCTTCCAGCGGATAAAATCCAAGCCCCCACACACCCAAATGCACAAATTGAACCTCCGATTGAAACTATAGCTCCTGTCCAATATGCTCCTGTTATTTTGTGCATAATATCAGCAAGTGGTGATGTTGAATTAACGATTTCTGCCTGACTCATTGCTCCAGCGGAAAGCAACACAATAGTTATATATATAAGCATCACTGCAAATGAACTTATGATCGTAGCCCTTCCTATTTGATTTTCATTTTTTGCTTCTCCTGCTGTAACAGTCGCGCCTTCAAATCCTATGTAGCACCATAGGCAGTAAGCCACTGCGGCAGGTAAGGTGGAAACCCCTTTTAGATTGCTTGATGATGTTGTCGAAAGATTATTTACATCAAATCCTTTAATTGCTATAACTATGAATATAGCAAGCGGTATTAATTTCAAGATAGTTATTATTAAATTAAAATATCCTGCAGCCTTAACTCCTTTGATATTTAGCAATGTATAAAACCAAATGATTGCAATTACAATTATAAACTGTATGACATGGTTCGCTGAGAGAGCCGGTATAAAATAGGAAAAATAGCTAACTGCTGCTACTGCTATAGCTCCATTTGCAATCCAGCAACCGCACCAATAACACCAACCTACCCAAAACGCAGGCATCTCTCCAAATGCTTCCCTTGTGTAGATTATAATTGAGCCTGTTAAAGCTCCTCTCTTATTCAGCCTCGAAAAACTTACAGCCATAAATATCGTGCCAATTCCGGTTACAATCATTGCTACAGCTGATGTAATCGGATCTGAAATCTCAGCCAAGCCTTGAGGTGTCATATATATACCGGAACCTATCATTTGACCAATGATTATTGCAATAATCGCAAATGTTCCCAGTTCTCTTCTCAGTCCATCGCTTTGATTATTCATGTATATATCCTCGTTATTTTGACAAGTTTGAAAAAGGGTGTGTCATTATAAGCGATACTCCTTTTTTATGCCTATTTTTCTTTTGATTTTCTATTGATATATATAGATGCAAGCAATCCAACAAAACAACATGCAGCTAAGAAGATAAAAATCTTATCATAGCCGGAAGCAACATTATTTATTGCTGTTGCTTTATCAATCCATCTTCCAAACATAGCCGGCATGAAGAAGTCCGGAGAATATCCAATAATGGATACTATTCCTACCGCTGTTCCCATTACTGTCGCAGGTATTTTCGCCTCATTCGCAACAGAAAATACTATGCCATAAAGTGCCAATCCGAATAGCCCAGGTAGTAGAGAATATATTCCCACAAAGCTCTTACTTACACCCTCAGGAATAAATATAACTCCTATGTAAAGTAAGATAAGAATTATATATAAGATCATAAACCATTTGCTAGTCGATTTAAAAATCTTATCGGCAACAATTCCACTTACAGGAGCAAGTATGTAAAAAATAAATTGCCTTATAATTGAAAGATATCCTGATTGAGTAGGGGAAATTCCAATAACATCTGTCATGTACGGAGTAAAATAGCTCGCGGATGAATAAATTGCATATCCTGTAAATACTATTAACGAAAACACCCATAATGAAGGATTTTTAAGCAGTCCCCCTACTTGCCTAAACTCAAATTTTTCGTTGTTATCTACACTTATTTCTTCCCCCTTAGAGTCTTTTACGAAAAGCCATACAAGTATGAACCCTAGAAGTGTTGCAAATCCATATGCATATACTCCTGCTTTAAAATTACTTACCGCACTTGCTGTCTCTGAAGTAAATTTTAATCCAATTGCATTCACAGCCGCTCCAGTAAGCCCATTACACATGTAATATAGTCCGAACAGAAAACCTTGTTCACTTTCATCTCCTATCATTCTTATGCTCTTCATAAGTGAACACCAGAACAGGAATGTTGTAGTAAATGCGAACAAAAACCATACCAACAATGCAAGTGCATATGAGTTAACTTTCATGGAGAATAGAAATGTCAGTATAGTTGTGGACATAAGCGAAAACAACATACATTTTTTTGTGGAAAATTTATCTGATGCAATTCCTCCCGGCACATACAAGATCGTATTGCCTATGGCATACATGGTAGATAAAATACCAAGTTGTTGATTTGACATCATCATTGCATCCGCTTGCCACGTGTAAAAAACATATCTAATAAAAGGAATCAGATATATGCTCCCGCCCGCTACACCAAGAGACATAATACTTAAGTATTTCATTAATTTTGAATTCTTTGTACTGCTCATATTGTTCTAGTGGCTTAGCCACTCTCCTTTCCATTGCTTTTTGGATTGATTTTTAATAATTTATGCATTTAGTAAAACGAGTGCATCAGCAACAGATATTCCTTCCTCATTCACGAAAACCGGATTAATATCTAGTTCAAGAAGATTATTTTTCTCTTGTATTGCTATTTCTGAAATCCTTACAAGTAATTTTGCTAAAGAGGCAACATCACATGGTTTTGAGCCCCTGTATCCATCAAGTAGTTTGTATGCTTTAAGTGACCTAATCATTCGCATTGCCTCAACTTCTGATAAAGGTGCTATGCTTAATGAAACGTCTTTGAAGACCTCTACAAACACTCCTCCAAGCCCGCACAATATTGAAGGGCCAAATTTTCTGTCGTTCTTAACTCCTATTATCATTTCAACTCCAGGCTTAGACATTAAAGCAATTTGAACACCATTAATATCAGCGTCCGGGCATTTTTCCTTTGCTCTACTTATTATGGTTTTATACGCTTCTCTTACTTCTTCTTCTGATCCTAAGTTTAGAATTACTCCGCCTATATCAGATTTATGTAAAATATCCTTGCTGTCAATTTTTGCTACAACCTTAATATTTTTATTCTCTGATTCTTGCACTATTTTATTGAAAATTTTAATAGCTTCATCTTCATTCTTGGCTAAACCACAAGGATCAATGAAAACTCCTCTATCTCCTAGGAATGTCTTGCTTTCATATTCAGAAAGAGGGATTCTGTTCTTGGTTTCTCCAAAATCAAAGGTCTCACCAGAAATACTGATAAATTTATTATCTGAAGGATTGTAAGATGAAGCCTTAAGTATATTAGCTATAATCTTAAATGCATACTGTGCTGATGGAAGGACCGGAACGTTTATAGATTTGAGTTTATCCACATAGTCAGGATTCCTTGACATCTCCGCAAACGGAACCATAACCATAGGCTTTGCCCAATCTTCTTTAGACACACGCTTCATTGCTTCATACATGTAATAAATCGCATTGTCTGCTATTTCATCAAGCAGTGTATATCCAACTGAGACTAAATCTACATTTGAATCTTTCATTAGAATTTCTAATACTTTTGCAAATTTATCTATGTCATACGAAAGTGACGCTGTAATGTCTAGTGGATTATTTGGGCTTGCATACGGCGGAATTGTTTCTTTTAGAGCTTTCATGGTCTCCTCTGAAAGAGCACCATATTCTATACCGTTAATTTCTCCAAGATCAGCACAGATTCCAGTTTCGCCTCCAGACAAACTTATTGAAGCAAGCTTGCTTCCCTTAGGCAATTCCTTGAATGTAGCGATGGATTGAGATGTGGAAATCAGCTCCTCTAAATCATCAACCCTTATTACCCCATATTTAGCAAAAATTGCATCGAAGATTTTGTCACTACCGGATAAGCTTCCCGTATGCGATGCTGCTATCTGCTGTGCTTTCTCAGATTTACCGGTCTTGAGAATAACTACCGGTTTTCTTATCTTATTAGCCTTATCAAGTGCTTTAATAAATTCTCCGTAATTCTTTACCCCCTCAAGATACATGGATATTACCTTTGTATCTTCATCGTCTACCAGGAAATTCAGATAGTCTTCCATAGTTACAATTTTACTGTTTCCTGATGATATTACGTAAGAAAATCCTGTTGCCGGTCTATCCATCATGCTCAGTACAAGTTGCCCGCTTTGTGAGACAAATCCAACCTTCCCGCTTCTATCTCTTTTATTTGAAATAAATGCAAAAGAAGATACTTTATCAATATAATTTATAAAGCCTGCACAATTAGGTCCCATAAGTGCAATGTTGAGCTCTTCGCATAGTTCTTTCAGGCTTACTTCTGCCGCTTTACCTTCTTCCGTGCCCACTTCGCCATAACCGCTGGCAAAGACGACTGCACCCTTAACTCCCATTTTTGCACAATCTCTAATGAGATCTTCAACCGTATTCATTGGAGTACAAATAACTGCCAGGTCAATTTTCTCAGGCAATTCTAATACCGAATGATAACATTTTTCTCCAAACACTACATCTCTTCTTGGATTAACAAAGTAATATTTGCCCTTATCCATTATTTCAATAGTATTTCGGCATGTATCTCCACCAAATCCTTCTTTTTCACTTGCACCGATAATAACTATTTTTTCAGGCTTTAATAATTTATTAATGCTCACGATTGTCTCCTTTCAGCAGATATTGTTTTAGATATCAGGTGTATCAAATACGTCAGGCTTAAACAGCTCTCTAGCAACTTCTCTATTTGTTTTTCCTTCTTTTTCAGCTTTTTCAAATACAAGTTTTGTATTTTTTCTTACAAGATCTTCTGTATCTTTAACGATTGCTGAAGGATCGCAAGGAACAAGTCCGAACACAGAAACTTCATAAATTCTTATTCCACCAAGATTTGTAGTGAAGTCTACTGCTATCTTTACTCCTTTTTCTTTGAGAATTTTATCTGCTTCTTCGGTTACTGGAATGTTTGCAGCTTCTACTATTAACTTCGCTTTTATATCATTTGCATTGTTTTTATTAATAACATCTTCAAGTGCCGCAGGTACAATAATATCACAATCTACATCAAGCCATTCAGAGTTTTTCCTCCAAATATAATTATCTTCAAAGTCATCCTGGTTCAATTCGCCCTTAGGCTTTCTACCTGCAACCAGCTTTTTAACATCAAGCCCATCTTGACATTCTACAAGCCCATTTGCGTCAGCAATTCCTACTATCTTATATCCCATCTTGTCAAGAGAATTGCACATAGACGCGCCAACGCATCCAAAGCCCTGAACTACAACCTTGCCCGGTTGTTTGTTACCCATAGCTTTCCATGCTTCATCAAGCCCTGCTGCACAACCGTAACCAGTAATCATGTCATACATAAGAAAACCATCATATCTCATTCCACACAAAGCATCATGATCCTTGATTCCTTGAATGATGACCGGATCTGTCTTCATTTCTTTTGTTGCAGGAAGACCAATTCCTATATCATCCAAAATATCAAGAACATCTGCATAGTCTACGCCTAAATCTCCTCCAATAGAAACTCCCGCCTTAATATAGGGTGCCATGGCAACCAAATATCTCCTCAGGACATCCTTTGCATCAGGCTTCTTGTAATCATATGCTATTCCGCCCTTACAACCACCTGTAGTCTTTGACTCGCATGCCTTATATTTATATCCCATCGTCAATGCAAGTCTTTCAACTTCCTCTTTTGTAACTGTAGGGTGCATTCTGGTTCCTCCTCCACAGTAGTGATTGACGAAGTTATATGCACACAGCCATCCTTTTGCATCAGTTTCTGTATCATTCCACTCAACGGTTATATAAGGTTTTACTTCCATTTTATTCCCTCCTTAAATAATAAGCGATATAACGGCAATATATTATTTTCAACAAAGTTCTTGTTTTAATTGTATCCTTGTATTAAACTATAGTCAAGTACCATAATATATTTTTTATTTATCAATTATATTATTTCAACAAAGTTATGTAGTCGTTGATTTTAGCGTGATATTTTTTCAATTAGTTTTTTGCAAGTATACACTCTGCGGAAAGTATACTTGTATCCAACTATATCGCGAGAAAGGAATTGTATATGGAAAGCAAGAAAGTATTATATGACCAGTCTCGTTGCAAAGGCTGCCATTATTGTCTGAACTTTTGCCCACAAAAAGCAATCAGCAAAAGCGGCCATACAAATGAAAATGGGTATGAGACTATTGTTATCGATAATGACAAATGCATTGCATGTGGAATATGTTATACCATGTGTCCTGATTATGCATTGACTGTTATTCGCGAAAATTAAAAAGGGGGAAATGCTACATGAACAACAAAAGCAATGATTCTGTTATTATGAAGGGAAATGAAGCCCTTGCGGAAGCTGCTATAAGGGCTGGATGTAGATTCTATAGCGGATATCCAATTACTCCGCAAACAGAGGTACTTGAATATCTTTCATGGAGAATGCCGGAAGTTGGAGGAGAGTTTATTCAGACCGAAGATGAACTGGCTGGAATTAATATGATATATGGTGCTAGTGCAGCTGGTGCAAGAGTCCTTACAACTTCAGCAGGTCCTGGATTTTCACTTCTTCAAGAAGGAATATCTTATCTTGTTGCAGCGGATTTGCCTGCTGTAATATTGGATGTTTCGAGGCTCGGAAGTGGACTTGGTGATATATTCCAAAGTCAAAGCGATTACGAGCTTGCAACAAAAGGTAATGGACATGGCGATACAATGGTAATAACATTGACACCTGCATCTGTACAAGAGACTGTTGATTTCGTACTGCTTGCATATGATCTTGCAGAGAAGTACAGACATCCTGTTTTGATTCTTTCAGATGCGGCAATTGGACAGATGATGGAGGGTGTAAAGCTCCCTGATTTTGTAGATCACGACATCAATAAATTTGAATGGAGTGTTAAGGGCAGAAAAGAAGGTGCAGAGCCAAGAAAAATCACAAATGTATCCTATTTCTGTGAAGGCGGTTATTATGGCTATCACAACCTATATGCAGATAAGATAAAACTGATAAAAGAGAACGAGCAAAGATGGGAATCCGTAATGGTTGATGATGCAGATATAGTTATAGTTGCATATGGCATCAGTTCTCGTGTATGTAAAGAAGCAGTTCATAATGCAAGAGAAGCCGGGATAAAACTAGGTCTCATAAGATTAAAGACAGCAACACCATTCCCTGAAAAAGCTTTCGAAGAAATATCACCTAATTGCAAGGCACTTATGATTGTAGAGATGAGCATTTCCGGTCAGCTTAAATCTGATGTAGTTGTTGCATCAAAGGGCAAACTGCCAATTTATGCATATCTTAGTTCTGTTGATGTTCCGGAAAGTGACAAGGTAATTTCACTTGCAGAGGACATACTTAACAATAAAGCAAAGGAGGATCTTATTTATGAACCTTAAAGCGCCTGATTTTATTATGAATGGAAAAACTTCATTTTGTCCTGGTTGCGGCCACGGTATAATAGGAAGAATTTTATATGAAAACATTGTTGAGATGGGCTACAAAGAAGATTTTATTAGTGTTGTAGACGTAGCGTGCTGCTCTCTATTCATGTATTCTACTGATGCTGATTTTGTCGGTGCTGCTCACGGAAGAGTTCTCCCTACCGCTATCGGTGTTAAGAGAACGCGTAAAGACAAACTGGTAATCGCATACAATGGAGATGGAGCCGCTTATTCGATTGGAATGGCCCATACAATGTGGAGTGCTATTAGAGATGAAAACATCACCGTTATTGTTGTAAATAATCAAGTCTTTGGAATGACCGGAGGACAGATGGCTCCTACAACACTTGATGGTCAGAAAACTACTTCTTCTCCTTTGGGAAGAGATACTAAATTAAGTGGAGCTCCTTTTGATATCACAAAAGCACTTAGCAATTTTGATATTTCATATCTTGCACGAGGAAGTGTCGACAGTCCTATGGAGATAAGAAAAACTAAGAAATACATAGAAACCGGCATAAGGAATCAAATGGAAGGCAAGGGTTTCTCTTTGATCGAGATATTATCACCATGTCCTACCAACTGGAACCTTGCTCCTATAGATGCAATTAATCATATTAAAAACGATGTAAAACAAGTGTTTCCTCTTGGAGAATTTGTAAAGGATGGTGTAAAACTATGAATATAGGAATAATCTGTTCAGGCTTTGGAGGTCAAGGAGTTCTTACTACCGGATTGTTAATGGCTTATGGATTTCATCACAATGGAAAGAATATAACATGGTATCCATCATATGGTTCCGAGATGCGTGGTGGCACAGCAAATTGCATGGTAAAAGCAAGTGATAGTGATATTGCAAGTCCTTACGTCAAAAAAATTGATATTCTTGTTACTCTAAATGAGCCGGCAATCACTAAATTTGAAAGTCAAGTTGTTCCCGGAGGATTTTTATTCGTTAACGCATCCTTGGTTGATGACGATAGAAAATACAGGGATGATATAAATGTAATAAAAGTTGATACCGAAAAACTTGCAGAGGAAGCTGGTAATCCAAAAGGTGCTAATATTGCTATGATAGGTACCATGCTCAAAAAAACCGGAATACTTACATTTGATGAATACAATAATGCGATGACAAAATATTTCACCGATAAAGGTAAATCTAAATTTAATGACCTTAATACCGCCGCTTTGAAAGCTGGATACGAAAGCATCTAGTATTTGATATAACTAATAATATGTGATAAATTATGTATTAATATAATTCATCACATATGGGGGTAGATGGTTATGGTCGTTTATAGTTCTACGAAAGAACAAGTAGAAGATGAAATTCTTAGACGAATACGATTTAATATTTATAATAAGGATTCCATTATATCTGAGGCAAGGTTATGTGAGGAGCTCAATGTAAGCAGGACACCCGTAAGAGAAGCTTTAATACATCTTTCAGCTAGTAATTTACTGGAAAAAGTTCCACAGAAAGGCTATAAAATCAGAGACTTTGATTTGCAGACAAAACTAGACACATATTATGTAATTGCTATACTTGATGCAAATGCCGCCCTGCTTGCACTTGATTCCTTAGATGAGAATGATTATCTTTCAATGAATGAATTTATCGACCTTATGGATATAGACATTAAATACCACAAGTTTGACAAGTATAATGAGCATCAGGAATCGTTTCATCATGTATACATAGATAAATGTGGAAATGATGCTCTAATAAAAATAATCGACCAGGTAAAGGATAGTATTCCAACATATCTTTATCATTCATCTGAAGGAGAGCGGTTATTCTCTGTACTAAAAGATCTAAATGATGAGCATCGACAGATTCTTGAACTTATAAAGCAGAAAAAGTCTTGGGAGTTACGTAATTTCCTTGTGAAAAATCATTGGAATACTGCCCATATGGATCTTATTTAGTAGGAGAAGTTATGAATTATAACAAATTATTTATAAACGGTGTTTGGATTGATCCTATAAGCAAGGAAAAAATAATAGTACACAATCCGGCGAACGATGAAATTATATCCTCAGTACCATCATGCGGTACTGAGGATTTGAACATTGCAGTAGACGCTGCAAAGAGAGCTTTCGATGCGTGGCAAGAATTATCTCTTTCAGACAGGATATCATATCTCACGGATGTTCTTAATAATCTTAGAAATTTTACTTTAGACATTACAAACACCATAGTATCTGAACTTGGTTGTCCTGTTTCTTTTTCATATGGCGAACAAGTGATATCTTCTTTTGATATATTTGAATCCATTCTTTCTAAAGCTATCAATATCGATTTTGAAAAATCATATGCAGGTTATACTATTTACAGAGAACCTGTCGGTGTTACAGCTTGTATCTGCCCTTGGAACTATCCTTTGTATCAATTAATTTTAAAGGTTGTTCCGGCACTTATATGTGGAAATACTGTTGTGATGAAACCCGCTTCAGTAACACCTCTTTCATCATTTTATTTTGCAGAAGCTGCTAGGCTTGCCGATCTTCCTAAAGGAGTATTTAATTTGATAACGGGTAGTGGATCTCTTATAGGAAAAGAAATGTCGTCCCATCCTGATATAGACATGATCTCTTTTACCGGCTCAACCGATGTAGGAAAAGATATTGGAGCGAGAGCTGCTGCCACAGTAAAAAAGTTTTCTCTTGAGCTTGGCGGAAAATCTCCATGTCTGGTACTAAAAAATGCAAACTATGAACTTGCCGTAGACACGGTTCTTGACTCCTGTTTTCTTAATTCGGGGCAGACATGTTCCGCTTTTACGCGTATGTATATACCAAAGTCCATAAAGGAAGAAATATTGGCACTAATATCTAAAAAGATAGATGATTATACATGTGGTGATCCTCTCGACCCTAGATACAAATTAGGTTCTATGAGTTCCAAAGAGCAAGCTGAAATTGTTCGCTCCTACATTGATTCAGGAATATCTGAAGGAGCTAAGCTCATGAGGTGTAGTATTCAAGAAAGCTCACTGCCTGATACATTTATAAGTCCATGTGTTTTCTTTGATGTTACAGATGATATGAGAATTGCGAAAGAGGAAATCTTTGGTCCTGTGCTCTCTATAATAACGTATGACGATTTAGATTCTGCCGTAAAAAAATGCAATGATACACCTTACGGTTTGTCATCTTGCGTCTTCGGTCCTGAAGATGAAGCTATCAAAATAGCAAAGAAATTGCGTGCAGGAAATGTCCATATAAATGACAGTCCTTTTGTGATTGATGCACCATTCGGCGGATACAAAGAAAGCGGTATAGGCCGCGAAAGTGGAGAGCTTGGTATTCTTGAATTTACTGAGGTTAAGGCAGTCTTTCATTAAATAAATTTATAATTTCATCGGAGGATATAATGCTCAAAAAGTTAAGACTTATTTATGAGAACAACCGTAATATAATAAAGATAACGAAATTTACCCTTATTTCGTTATTTCTTCTTTTTCTTACATGGCTTATTGATTATAAGTATCCAGGTATAAAGGACAACCTCCCTGGGATTTTACTTCTTACGCCAAATGTTACGAGTTCATTTTTATCAACTCTTGCAGGTACCTTTCTAACCGTAACAACTTTTACTTTTACAACGATTCTTACAGTTCTTAATAAGTATTCAGATTCATTTACGCCGAGGATTGTTCAAGATTTCATTGATAAGCCAAATGTCTTGAGTCTATTTGGCGTTTTTATCGGTGGGTTCTTCTATACTGTTCTATCTCTTTTCCTTATTCAAAATGCTGAAAGTGATGATAGATTTTTATCCGGTACGATTGCAATCTTCTACGCAGTAGCTGCCATGATATCGTTTGTTCTATTTGTAAAAAGAGTTTTGAATGATATAAAAGTCTCAAATGTTATAGAGAACACATACAATCATGCTCATAAGCTCATTGAAGCCGAGTCAGATTCCCACAATCTGTCAGAAAAATTTAATGAGGATAAATATGTCAAAGAAATTGCTATTCCTGCGTCAAAATCTGGATACTTCTACGGTATATCAGATGTCGATCTCCTGGGATTCTTAAGCGGTATTAATTGTGATTTGGTAATCAAGAATAGAATTGGTGAATTTGTCTTAAAAGGCTCAAAAATAGCGGGACTTTATTTGGCAGAAAATCCCGGTCTATCTCAGGATGAGCTTGATGAATTAATTATAAAACTCTCTGATAATCTCCTTATTAATGTGAAAAAAAATGATATCGAAGACTATCATCACGATATTACAAACTTGGTAGAAATTGCCATGAAAGGATTGAGTCCAGGCATCAATGATCCAAATACTGCAATCGAAGCTTTAAGAAAGGTGGGAATCCTCCTTGGGGAATTGTTCTCTTCTGAGCATTTTTATAAAATTCTGAATGAGGATGAAGATTCCAGGATTATATACACGGGCTACTCTGCTAAAGAGGAGCTAAGCCTTTCATTTAATCAAATTCTACACTATGGTAAATCTGATCCATTGGTAGCCGAGGCAATATTGAATAGCATACAGATGATATATCTTGTTTCTGGGGAAACCATGCATTCTGGGATAATGGAATTCTTCAATTATTGCTACAACCTTTGTATATCCGCTATGGATAATGAAATGTACAAGGAACGATTAAAGATAATATATGATAGTTTTAACGAACAATAATATGACTTATTTGTTCTCTTTACGCATCTCTGAAACCTTATCTTTTATTTCCTGAAGTCTCTTTTTGTATCTCCCTTCAAATCCCTCTTCTGTCGGAACATAGTATTCTCTTCCCTCAAGAGAGTCAGGTAAACACCTCATATCTGTTATCTTATCTTTATAATTATGTGCATACTTGTATCCCTTTCCATAACCTGCTTCCTTCATAAGTTTTGTCGGCGCATTTCTTATGTGTAAAGGGACCGGTTCGTTTATCTCGTTAATTGCATCTTCTCTTGCTGAAAGATATGCCGTTTCCATAGCATTTGACTTTGGTGACATAGCCATATAGATTACAGCTTCAGTCAAAATAACATTGCATTCCGGCATCCCGATAAAATGGCAACCTTGATATGCAGCTACCGCAAGTCTTAATGCGCCCGGGTCTGCAAGTCCTATGTCCTCACTTGCAAATCTCACCACTCTTCTTGCAATATAAAGTGGATCTTCTCCAGACTCAAGCATTCTAGAAAGCCAGTAAACAGAAGCATCCGGATCAGAGTTTCTCATTGATTTGTGTAGTGCTGAGATCAAATTATAATGCTCTTCTCCCCCCTTATCGTATATCAGGGTTTTCTTTGATGTGCACAACTTGACAGTCTCTTTTGTTACCGATGTTATGGGCATTCCCTCATCCGTATAATTCATATCCCCGTTAATCACAGCCATCTCAAGAAGAAGAAGTGCCGATCTCGCGTCTCCGTCACTAAATAAGGCAATCATCTCAAGGGCTCCATCATCAATATCTATCCTGCTATCCTTAAAACCTTTTGGGCTTATAATGGCTCTTTTGAGAAGAGTTTTGATATCTTCTATTTCCAGTTTATGCAATATGTATACTCTACAACGTGAAAGCAAGGCACTGTTTATCTCAAATGAAGGATTTTCCGTAGTCGCACCTATAAGGATTATACTTCCTTTTTCGACATAGGGAAGAAAGGCATCCTGTTGAGCCTTATTAAATCTGTGAATCTCATCGATAAATACTACAGTTTTTATTCCGAAAGATCTGCTCCTTTCAGCCTCATCCATGACCTTTCTAATTTCTTTAACACCGCTGTTTACAGCTGAAAACGTTATGAACTTCGCTTTTGTCTTTTTTGCAATAACATTGGCAATGGTAGTCTTTCCTACTCCCGGCGGTCCCCAGAAAATCATAGATGTAATTTGATCATTTTCAATCGCATTTCTTAAAACCTTTCCTTGTCCGAGAAGATGGTCCTGACCTGTGATTTCATCAATGTTCTGAGGCCTCATTCTTGAAGCTAGAGGCTCATTTATCTTATCTTCAAATATTGTCACTTGTTTATCCATGAGATTGCTATACCTCCGTATTCTCTACTTTTATACATTATACAACAAAAGAAATTTAATATATGAGAATTGAAATAAAAAAAGTGCTGATGAACGATATCATCAGCACTTAATCATCAATAACTTTGAATTACTATTTCATAAACTCTGAAAATTTACGATTTTCATCCAATGCTTTCATAACATCAAGCTGTTTTGAAATATCCCCAATAAGAACAACTCCAACAAGTCTATTATGAACGAAATAATATTTCTCATATTCCATTCTTGTTTTATCAGAAAGCTCTATGGTTCTGTATTCCTTGTTCTCATCATTGCCAACGTCACCCATTGAGAAGATCTCAGTATTCATAGCAGATATATTCATGCTTGGTGGAATTAGAGAATATGCTTCCTCATCTCCTGCCGCATTAGCTCCTGCCACTCTACCCATCTCTGTTGACTGACTCCAGAATGCTGCAGGTACTCCTTGGAATTCTGCACAATCTCCTGCTGAATATACATTAGGATCGCTTGTGAGCATTGTCTCATCAACCTTGATTAGCTTGTCTATTTCAAGACCTGCTTCTTTTGCGATTTCGATATTCCCTCTCATACCGGTAGACATGATTACAATATCTGCAGGGAATTCTCTTCCATCACCTAGTGCAACGCTATCCTTCTTAATCTCGCTTATTGCAGCCCCGACTACATAATTTATTTCTTCCTTAGTCAAGATTGCTGCAAGGATTTCTGAAGACTCTGTATCAAGCTGCTTAGGAAGGAGTCTAGGTGCACCCTCAAGTACTGTAACCTCGTGTCCTGCTTTCTTCAGTTCCCAAGCAGATTCAAGGCCCATTACTCCGCCACCGATAATTACAATCTTTTTCAGTTCATCACCGATTAAATCCTGTAGATAGTAAACATCTGAAATCGATCTTATAGATAGAACGTGATCCTGATCTTTTCCTGGAATTGGAGCCATGAAACAATGTGCTCCGAGAGCATATACTAGCTTATCATAAGACATGCTCTTTCCCTTACATGTAACAGTCTTAGCTTTAAGATCTATGCTGTCAACTCTTGTATCCAACACCAAATCTATATTATTCTCTTTGAACCAGTTTTTGTCAGTGATAGCGAAGGTCTCATCCTTGATATCAGCAAGTAATTCCTTCGTCAACATAGGTCTGTTATATGGAACTTGCTTTTCATCAGATATCATCGTAATTTTTGCTGTCGCATTACGCTCCCTTATAGCACGTGCAGCATATATTGCAGCTGAACCGCCTCCAATTATTACGAAGTTTTCATTAGTATCTTTTCTGAATTCAGGTGTTGTATCTTCAACTTCAATGAATTTGTCAGGTCCAGCATTACATACAGGGCAAACATCGTATTCATCAGCATCAAATATCTCACCACAAACAACACATTTAACCATGTTGCGTCCGCGCTTCTTTGACTTTCTATCATTTTCTTTCTTTAGTAGGAGGCAACCGAAGTTATAACCATAGTCACGTGCATCTTTCAAATTATTTTCGCTTGGCTTTAATCTAATTCTGAAGCCTTCATCAGGCACCTTGCACCTTAGCTGTTTAAGCCTTTCGATGATGTGCGGTACAGCCTCTCCGGACCAACCGTAGCTTCCAAATGCTGAAGCAAGCTTCTTGCTGTGAACAGGTGGGAACATGCGTATTACAAGCTCCCAGATAGGAAGAAGTGCTTCTCCTATAATTGTAGGAGTTCCGAACATGAGGCCGTCTGCAAGGGCAATTTCTGCTAGAACCTTCTCCTGATCAGCTTCAACCATATCAAAAGCATGTACTTCGATATCCCCTGCATCTTTAATGCCTGCGATTACCTGCTCTGAAAGCTCTTTTGTGTATCCGTAGGCACTTACATAAGGAATTACAACAAGCTTATTCCATGTCTTTTCAGGCATCTTACACCATTCCTTATACCAACCCATGATTTCATCAATGCTTTCTTTTCCGTCATGCACTGGGCCGTGTCCCGGACAAATCATATTGATTTCCATAGGTTCTATTCTCTCAAGAGCCTTTACCATAAATGGATGAACAAATGGTCCTATAATGTTATCAAAATAATACTTTGTTGCACGCTTGTATCCCTCTTTATCAGTAACTGTACTGTGTAGAATCTTTTCATGACAATAGTGTGATCCGAAGCTATCACATGTTAAGAGTATCTTATCCTCTTCAATGTAAGTATACATTGTGTCAGGCCAATGTAGGTTAGGAAGAATCATGAACTTGAGAGTCTTATCCCCAAGTGACAATGTGTCTCCGTCCTTTACGGCAATGCTGTAAAAGTCTCTGTTCGTAATTTCCTTAAGGAATCCGATTGCCGTTGCTGTACCAACAATTTGAACCTTAGGATTTATCTCTAAAATCTTTTCAATAGATCCTGCATGATCAGGTTCCGTATGATTAACGATAATGTAATCGATATCTTCGAATTTTACCTGAGATTCAGTCCTCTCCTTAAATTCATCATAGAATTTAAGCTTTGCCGTCTCAAATATTGCAGTCTTCTCGCTGCCCTTCAGAACATACGAGTTATATGAAGAACCGAACTCGGTGAACATTATGATATCAAATACCCTTAAATTTTTGTCAAGAACTCCGCTCCAGCTGAGACTGTCAGTCAGCTTAAAACTTTCATACATCTTAAAACCTCCCTTTAATTTTTTAAATTTGATTTAATCATAGCATATATTTTTAATTAATTTTGTACAATTTATATTTTAATTGTGTTAAAAAATGCACATTAACGGCTTTTAATTACATACACATTAAATAATTCTATTTTAGAGTAAATTTTAACAAAACAGGGTTATGATCTGAAGATTTAAAATCCAGATTCTTCGTACTTACGTCCGAAACTTTCACATTGTCTGAAACAATGAATCCGTCAATCATAAAGTACTGGTATGGCTTATTAGGATCTCGATCTCTATATACTTTGTGATTTGAGCGGCATGTTGGTGCACTATTATCCATCAACATCTGATAATTGCTTCCGATATCCTTTTGGTCTATAAGTCCTGCAACCCATGAATCCCATACTACTGGATACATACTTGCATCGATATTACTGAATGTTTGGTTAAAATCTCCTGCAGCAATCACATAATTACCCTTGGCTACTTCCTTATCCATATATTCTTTGAGTTTCTTCGTCTGTTCAATCTTCCCGCTACCGTCATCAAAAGCTTCCAAGTGAAGGTTTATTAGGACGAGTTCTTTATCACTACCTGCGACTGGAAGTCTTGTTACAAGTAGACACCTCTTCAAATTAGCAATCCTGACAGGCCACTTGAACGGTATTGGAAGCTTGATTCTTTCGGCAGTATTTATCTTATATTCCGAGAATGTAGATATTCCGCTCTCTACCTTCCCTATCGGAGGCAAGGGATATGGAATAAATTTAACCTTAAAGTTATAGGCTAAGGCAGAAGCACTATCAGAAAGGACTTTCCCCATTCTCTGATATTCATTCTTATGATGAGATCTGTATGAATTAGTATCCATTTCCTGGAAAAATTGAATGTTCGCATCCTCGTTTCTGACAAATTCTTCTATATTATTAAGATTGCTTTCTAATCTCTTCTTTGTTGCGGTATTTACCATCTTTCCGCCGTCCATGAAAAAATCAGCATTGTCTCCAAGTGCACCGTATCCAATGTTCCACGTCATGATACTGATTTCTTTATCCTTTGAAATTTCCTCTGAAGCGTTGTTTAGAATCTTTATCGTTTCAACTTCGCCCGGCTTGTATTCTGTAATACTCAGATAAGTAATTAGCAAGACAAAAAGAAGTGCTATGCAAATAACAAGGGTAACGATAACTTTTAATATTTTTTTTAGAGTATTGCTATTGCTTTTATTTTGTTTTGACATTTTTATTCATTTTCTTTTTATCTTCAAAGAATTTATCGTGTGCCTCTTTTGACACTTCATCTTTTGCAGGTCTTGACATTAGCATCTCAACAGCAGTAACGGGATCGAGTTCTCCTTTAACGACCTTATCAAGGGTCATAACGATAGGCATATCTACATCATATTGTTTGGCAAGTTCAACCGCAGCAGGAAGTGCATTAAGCCCTTCTACGACCTGACCCACTTCTTTTACTGCTTCGTCTACGCTTTTTCCTTCTCCTATGAGAATTCCGCATCTATTGTTCCTGCTGTGCATGCTCGTTGCTGTAACGATCAAGTCTCCAATGCCTGCAAGTCCACTGAATGTCTGTTCCATACATCCCATCCGAAGACCCATTCTGGTTATTTCGGCAATTCCTCTAGTGATCAATGCTGCTTTTGCATTATCGCCGCAGCCTATACCTGTTGCAATTCCACATGCAAGTGCAATTACATTCTTGAGTGCCCCGCATATCTCAACACCTATTATATCCGCGTTGGTATATACCCTCATACATGAATTCATGAATATCTTCTGAACCTCACGAGCAGCATTGAGATCTTCGCAGGCAGAAACTATAGTTGTAGGCATATCGAGTGCAATTTCTTCTGCGTGAGTTGGTCCGGAAAGTGCAACAACCCTTATATTGTCATGCTTATTGTCTTTTTTTAGCTCATCCTCAATAATTTGAGACATTGTATAATGTGTGCCGATCTCAATTCCCTTACCGACATCTGCTATGAGTTGACCGTCTTTGATATAATCTCGTGCTGTTTTCATTGTACTTCTAATAAAAACAGATGGAATTGCAGCCATAATAACATCCTTGTCATGGCAGACCTCACTTATGTCAGTTGTGAAGATTATCCCTTCAGGGATCACCATCCCCGGTAGGTTGTGGTGTCTTTTAGTTTTGACACATTCTTCAATTTCTTCAGGTATTGCAGACCATACTGTAACTTCATGTCCTGCAACTTTCAACATTTTCGCCATGGACATTCCGATTGTTCCTGCTCCAAGAACCCCGATTCTACTCATTTCTATCCTCCCAAGGGTAAAAGTTAACTATTTAAGTACTACACGATGGAATTTTTTCTTACCCTTTTGAATAAT
>CABTXQ010000023.1 GCA_902488835.1 uncultured Ileibacterium sp. | reverse complement strand
TCATCTTTATCGAAGACAAAATGCTTATAAAACTGCTTGAAATGCAAGATTTCCAAATTTATATCTTTTGTATCAACGCTATAGTCTCCACATGCCCTGTAAACGGGAAATTATCATAAGCCTTCATCTTCACAGGACGGTACCCAAGGTAATGGAACTGTTCAATATTCATTGTTAACGTCTTAGGGTTACACGATATATAAAGTATTTCCTTAACTCCGTATTCGGAAAGCATTCTCACAACCTTATCATGAAGACCTGCCCTAGGTGGGTCAACAATGATTAAATCCGGTTTTTCCTTCAGTTCATCTAACTTCTCTTTAACATCGCCTAATACATAATGACAGTTTTTTATCCCGTTTAATTCGGTATTTGAAATAGCAGATCTAACTGCATCTTCTGAAATTTCGATTCCATATACTTCCTTAGCCTTAAGAGCAGCAAGCTCTGATATCGTTCCAGTACCACAATATAAGTCGTATACGACCCTTCCATCAATATTTGGAACGAGCGTAATTGCTTCCTTGTATAGCCTTTCAACTGCCCTTATATTTGTCTGGAAGAACGCGAAGACATTCACCTTGAATTTTAATCCAAGTAGCTCCTCGTTATAGTAATCTCTCCCATAGAGAATCTTTGTACCTGAATCAACTACGGCATCGGCAAGGCTAGCATTTGTAGTATGAAGAATCCCGACAATCTCGTTTTCTAATTCAAGACTTCGAAGTCTATTAATATAAGCCTCTTCATCGAAGATTCCGTTATCATGTATCTTGCCCCTGTATTTTGGTTCCTTATCTTCAGGAACTATTTCGCGGTCCGTAATTACGACACGTCCCTCAGGTGCGGTAACTATATCAAGCAGAATTTCATTTGTCTTGACGCCGTGCCTTATTATCAGATTTCTTAGCAGTCCCATGTGAGATTTTTTATTACAGAACGAATAACCTCTTTCTCTACAAAAATCAAGTGTTTCTCTTAGGATTATGTTGAAATCGTTAGGTACAAGCTGACACATATCAGAAGTCACTATTGACATAAAATGCTTTTTCCTATGCATTCCAAGTTCGAGCTTCCCACCTTTTTCAAAATCTCCGAAGGTATACTCCATCTTATTTCTGTATCTATACTTAGAAAAAGAGGGGACAATCCCCTCATATATAGAGCTTTCTATCTTGTGTTTTTGAAGTAGATTTCTAATGTTTTCATCTTTATCATTAAGTTGAAATTCATAATCGGTGCCCTGGTATTTACATCCACCACAAAGTTCTGCTATCTCACATTTCCTTAAATTCATTTTTTTATATTACTCCATATTTATTATAGAAATCACGCTTGTATTCTTTAAATCTGTCCTGCTCGATTGAAGTTCTGATGTTTTCCATCATCCTCACGAGGAACCTTATATTGTGCTCACTTAGGAGCATTGAACAGAGTATCTCATTTGTTTTGAAAAGGTGTCTTATATATGCCCTTGAATAATTCTTACATGTATAGCAGTCGCAATCGGGATCTATCGGACCAAAATCCCTCTCATAGCAGGCGTTTTTGATATTTATATTCCCTCTCGATGTCATCGCAACTCCGTGCCTTGCAAGTCTTGTCGGAATCACGCAGTCGAACATGTCAACGCCTCTTTCAACTCCTTCAAATATATAATCAGGTGTTCCCACTCCCATCAGGTATCTAGGTCTATCGTCAGGAAGATAAGATACGCAGTCATCGAGCACTTCAATCATTACCTCCTTAGGTTCTCCAACGGAAAGCCCTCCTATCGCGTATCCCGGTAGGTCGAGTTCAGCTATTTCCATTGCGCTCTCATACCTCATATCTTTATACATACCGCCCTGCATTATTCCAAATAGATTCTGACTTTCTGCAGTTATGGCATCTCTTCCTTCTCCTGATTTGATTCTCTCTAACTCATCTTTACATCGCTTGAGCCATCTTGAAGTTCTTTTATAAGAGTTTTTTATATAATTTTCGTCTGCAGGGTATGGAGCACATTCATCAAAAGCCATCATTATATCTGAACCCAGAGCATTTTGTACCTGAACAGAAGACTCAGGTGTCATAAAATTCTTAGAACCGTCAATATACGACCTGAATCTTACTCCCTCTTCACTTATCTTTCTCATTTTTCCAAGAGAAAAAACCTGGAAGCCTCCACTGTCTGTAAGAATAGGCTTGTTCCAATTCATGAATTTATGAAGTCCACCGGCTTCCCTTATTATATCCTCTCCTGGACGAAGAAGTAGGTGATAGGTGTTACCTAGAATAATTTCTGCTCCTGTTTTTTCAACATCTTCAGGTTTCATTGCCTTAACTGTTCCTTGAGTTCCTACAGGCATGAATACCGGTGTTTCAATCGTTCCGTGTGGAAGGGTTATCCTTCCCCTTCTTGCAGATGAGTTTGCATCTTTTTTTAATAACTCAAATTTGAGACTGCTGTTCATTAAAATGTAAACCTCAATATATTTCTTTTCAATCCATCGTAAATAACCTTTGTTGTGATAATCTCAAATCCTGAACCGACTAAATTATTCAAACTGTGTGAATTATTTGGTTCTACTGTACTCAATACTTCTTCTGCTCCTAGTTCCTTGGCATCATTAAGACGTATGTCAATCATTCTTCTTTGCATATGGTGTCCTCTGTGCCCTGGTTTTACGAGTGAAAGATCCATAGTTGCAGTCTTCATGAGCCTATCATCATCATATCCCAGATATGTACCTGTATTCCTATATGAAATTCGAGGTGCAACAAGCATTGAATAGGCTATCATCTCGCCATCAACTTCCGCACAATAGCATTTATCAAGCCTTAGAGATTCTTCAATCTCATCTTTTTCGGTGATTGAAAGCATGGTTTGGTCCGGCATGTTTTCATATACTACTTCCTGTAATCTGACAATTTCATCTAAATCTTCAAGAGTACAAGGTCTAATCCTTCCATAATTATCGTTTTCATATTTACTAATTCCCATAAATACCTCCTAATTCATTATTGATATAGTGTATTATTTTATAAGCATGGCATCGCCATAGCTGAAAAATCTGTATTTTTCATTTACCGCTTCATTATAGGCTTTAAGAATTTTATCCTTTTCATATAATGCTGAAACAAGCATTATTAAGGTCGATTTTGGCAGATGAAAATTTGTTATAAGTGCATCTACAATCTTGAATTTATAACCTGGATATATGAAGATTCCCGTACTATTGTTTCCCGGTTTTACATAGTATTCCTTATCGACATGAAGTCCCGCTTTCTTTATTACAGCACCATCCCTAACATTAATGCCATTTATTTTTGCAAGTTCTTTAATAATTGCAGCACTTTCGAGTGTTCTAGTTGTCGTTGTTCCTACAGAAATTATCCTTCTTCCTTCAAATATAGCTCTATTGATAATCTCGGCATTCTCCTCTGTAATCGAATACTCTTCAAAATGCATCTTATGATCCTCAACAGTATCAACCTTTACCGGTCTAAATGTCCCAATGCCTACATGTAGAGTAACTTCCGCATAGTCTACTCCCTTATCTCTTATCTCTTTGAGAAGCTCCTTAGTAAAGTGAAGTCCTGCTGTTGGAGCTGCAACAGAACCGGGGTCTTTGCTGTATACTGTCTGATATGTCTCATTATCATCTTCTGTAGCTTCCCTATCAATATATGGTGGAAGTGGCATGCTCCCTATCTCTTCAAGCCTCTCCATGAAAATTCCGTCATATATGAATTTAACAGTTCTCGTTCCATTTGACCTATCGGAATAACCCTGAATCTCGGCTATAAATTTTCTGTCCGACGTAAATTCTACAATATCCCCCTCATGAAGTCTCTTGCCTGGCCTTACCATGCACTCCCACACGTCACCTTCAATTCTCTTGATGAGTAAAAGCTCTACATTAGCTCCTGTTACGGCTTTTTTCCCATGAAGTCTTGCAGGAATAACCTTAGAGTCATTTACAACAAGCAAGTCTCCAGGCTCAAGATATTCCTTTATATCATAAAAATGTCTATGTTCAATTTTATCACTATCCATGTCAATCACCATGAGCCTGCACTCGTCTCTTTTCTCTTCCAGTGTCTGTGCTATCAGCTCCTTTGGCAGATTGTAATCAAATTCTTCAAGTTTCAAATATTCACCTCTTCAATCGTCCTGATCCATCGCTCCCATTATTCTTATCTGCATATCCTTCTCATTATCTTGTTTGTAGCTTTTATCATCATAGTAACTCATAAGTCCGAGATGTTCATAGGCTTTTTTCGTAACCATTCTTCCCTTCTGCGTTCTGTACATGAGTTCAGCCTGTATTAGATATGGTTCATTCGCATCCTCAAGTGTAACCTTTTCTTCTGTTATTGCGGATGCTATTGTTTCGATACCTACGGGTCCACCATCAAAGCTCTTTATTATCGTGCTTAATATATCTCTATCTAGTTTCTCAAGTCCTTTTTCATCAACGCCAAGTGCTTCCATCGCTTTATTCGTAATTTCAATATCTATATTTCCATCTGAGATTACATCGCTAAAATCCCTAACTCTTTTGAGCAACCTATTACCTATACGAGGTGTTCCACGTGAACGCTTTGCAATCTCTGTAAGTGATTCATCGTCTATATCTATTTCAAGAACCTTTGATGAGCGGAATAGAATGTCTCTAAGCTCTTCCATTGTATAGAAATCAAATTTACTAATTATTCCGAACCTGTCTCTTAGCGGTGCACTTAGACTACCTGCTCTCGTTGTAGCTCCTATCAATGTAAATTTATTAAGATCTATTCTTAGTGAACGTGCTGCAGGTCCCTTTCCGATAACGATGTCAAGAGCATAATCCTCCATCGCTGAATACAGAACCTCTTCAACTGCCCTGTTCAACCTGTGGATCTCATCAATGAATAATACGTCGTTTTCACCGAGATTTGTTAGAATTGCTGCAAGGTCTCCAGCTCTAGTTATAGCAGGTCCTGAAGTAATCTTAATATCAACGCCTAGCTCGTTAGCTATAATTCCTGCAAGTGTTGTCTTTCCAAGTCCAGGAGGCCCGTAGAACAACACATGGTCAAGTGACTCATCTCTCATCCTGGCAGCCTCTATATATATTGAAAGATTGTCCTTTGTAGCACTCTGACCGCAGTACTCGGAAAGGTACTGTGGTCTCAAAGTCAGTTCATTATTTATGTCCGATGGACTCTGTTTTGTTGATGTAACAATATCCGACATCTTTATACATTTCTCCTATCCATAAATGATCACATTAAATATCTCAAGGCATTCTTTACATATTCTTCAGCAGTAAGGCCTTCTTCTTTTACTTTTATTATAGCATCCTTAGCCTCAGCCTTGGAGTATCCGAGGGTAGTAAGAGCTATGACTGCTTCCTCTCTTTCAGAACTCTCTATTCCAATTGAGTTAATACCAGAATCTATCCCTCCTGCTGCTTTCATATCCATATTTGTAACATCGAGCTTATCGCAGAGTTCAAGAATAACTCTTTCTGCGATTTTTTTACCTATACCTGAAGCTCTTGAAATAAATGATGCGTCCTTTGCAACTATATATTGCTTAATTACATCACATTCAGCAAGTGACATTATTGATAATCCTGCCTTAGGTCCGACACCTTTGACTGTAATCAGTTTTTCAAAAAGTTCAAGACTTTCAATATCAGGAAATCCATAAAGCTGCATTCCGTCTTCTTTGACCTGCAAAAAAGTGTTTATCATAACTGCATCGCCTTCTTTTTTATTAAGTAAAGGTGAAGTTTCCGGCACAAACACTCTATATCCTATTCCTCCCGGGGTATCAATTATTACGGCTTCGCCATCGTAGTACAAGTATTCCCCTCTAATGAATCTTATCATCTTTTCCTCCGAAGTGACCTATCTTTGTTTTTTATAAGCGAGTTCTACTTTTTTCTTTAGTGAACCGCCTGCCTGATTTCCACAGCAAATTGCAGCAGCAACTGCATCAGCAGCATCGTCAGGTTTTGGAATTTTATCTAGATGAAGTATTATTTTTACCATCTCCTGTACTTGCTTCTTATCGGCATTTCCGTATCCACTCACACTCTGCTTAATTTGAAGTGGCGTATATTCATTTATCTCAAGTCCATGATTATAGCATGCGAGTATCGCAACCCCTCTTGCTTGACCTACATAAATCGCAGTCTTTGCATTGTTCTGAAAATACAGTTCCTCAATTGATGCTACGTCAGGTCCATACTCATCAATTACATCATTTATTCCCTTGTAAATCTCCGAAAGTCTCATGGGCATGGGCATTCCTGCAGGTGTATCTATACATCCGAATTTTATCAGAGAAAACTTATTCTTCTTGTAATCAACAATACTCCAACCCATAAGAGCATATCCTGGGTCAATTCCTAGTATTCGCATATCTAACTCCAAGCTAATCTAATTAAATCAAATATTTATTAATTATACCACATGAACCGAATACCATTTTAGTAAAAAAGAGAACTATTTTGGACCTTATTGTTTATCGCCTGAAATATACTGTGCTATAATGATATTGAAAAATTTTTGTTTTTAATTGTAAAGGTGGTATCTTAATGCGTTATTCAAGGCAGACCGAGATAATCCGGCTAATTGAAGATGAAGTAATTGAAACTCAAGAACAGTTGATACGCCGTCTTAATGAACTCGGATACAGTGCGACTCAGGCTACCGTTTCGAGAGATATTAAAGAGCTTCAGCTCGTAAAACGGACTGATGAAAATGGCATAAAGCGTTATGCCAGACCTTCTTCGATTGAAACTTCAATTTCCAAAAGATTTATCAGAATATTTCGAGACACAATAGTATCATATAATAGTGCGAAGAATATCATAATTGTTAAGACCCTATCCGGATGCGGGAATGCTGCAGCGGAAGCAATTGACTGCATGAACATAAAGCACATTGTCGGTTCTGTTGCAGGTGATAACACTCTTCTTCTTGTTATAGAAGATGATGAGTATGTTCCTGATATAGTAAAGATCTTTGATAAAATGATTAAATCTTAATTTCTGGAGAATACAATGATTGAAAAAATTATTATAGATAATTTTGCTACAATCGAACATCTTGAGGTTGATTTTCACTCCCCTCTAAATGTGATAACCGGAGAAAGCGGTGCCGGTAAATCCGTTCTCATTGAAGCAATAAATATGGCTCTTGGTGGTCGTGCCGATATTTCCATGGTTAGAACTGAATGTGAGAAAGCATTAATTCAGATACTTGCAAGGAATAACGAAGATGAGGAAGTAATAATATCAAGAGAACTTCTCGCTTCAGGGAAAAGCACATCTAAGCTTAATGGAAGGCTTATCACTTTGAATGAACTTAAGAATTACTGCTATAACCTTGTTGATGTCCACGGCCAGTATGACAATCAAAAGATACTAAATCCCGACTCACATATCTTCATGCTTGACGAATATATTTCATCAAATATATCTAGTGAGCTTGATAAGCTGGGAATTGCCTACAATGAATATCGCAAATCAAAGAAAAGATATGATGACCTTCTTAATGAAGAAAATGAAAGCAAAAGACAGCAAAATTATTATCAATTTGAATATGAATATATAGCTAAACTCAACTTAAAGCCGGGTGAGGATGAAGATTTAAGGGAATCTATAGAATTGATGAAAAATAGCGAAAAGATATTCTCGTCAATAAATGAAACTTATTCTTCACTTCATGAAGCTGAACCTTCAGTCCTTTCTGCAATAGGAAAGGCTGTTGATTTGATGAAAGAAATTTCCTACTTGAGCGATGATCTTTCACAAATTTCAACAACACTCGAGAATTCATATTACGAACTCGAAGATGCTTCATCCACTCTTCTCTCTGTTAAGGATTCCCTATATTACTCGGAGGATGAACTTAATTCGGCACAGGAACGTCTGAGTCAAATTGAAGATGCCATTAGAAAATACAATATGAAGGTTCCTGAAATTATCAAGTACAAAGAAGATCTTGAAAAAAAGCTTAATAAGTTGACAGATTTTGAATATATCAAGGCTGAATACTATAAAGATTTACAATCTAAAGAGGAAGAACTAGAGACATCAGCTCAGATCGTAAGCAAAATAAGGAAAGAATATGGCAAAAAGCTTGAACAAGAAATCAGCTCTGAACTCATAGACCTGAATTTCGCCAATTCTGAATTTAAAATAAATTTCAAAAGAAATGATCTGATTGGTAGTCTTGGTTTTGATGATGTCGAATTTTTAATTTCTACAAACCCGGGTGAGCCATTGATGCCTCTTTCAAAGATTGCATCGGGTGGTGAAATATCCAGAATAATGCTTTCATTCAAACACGTCATCGGAGATAAGTACAAGGTTCCAACCATGATATTTGACGAAATAGATACTGGAATAGGTGGAAAATCTGCTCTAGTTGTCGGAAAGAAGTTAAAAGAAATTGCAGATCATCACCAGGTCATCTGTATAACGCACCTTCCACAGATAGCAGCATATGGTAAACATTCTTACCGAATATCAAAGGAGGTAATGAAGGATAGGACTTATACAACCATAGAAGAGCTTCACGGTGATGATATTCTTAAAAATATTGCAGCAATGATTAGCGGAAATGATGAAAGTGAACCTGGTTTAAGAATGGCAAGGGATCTTATCGCCTCAATATCATAACTATATAAGCTGCTCTCCTTTCATACTTATGAACTTACCGTCCCCGATTATTATATGGTCGAGGACTTTTATTCCCACTATTTCAGCCGCTTTGATTAATTTATTTGTAGCTTCTATATCATCTCTACTAGGTGTAGGATCACCACTCGGATGATTATGTGCTATCAATATTGCTGCTGCACTTCTCTTTAATGCCTTGCCAAGAATTTCTCTAGGGTGCATAATCGTATGATCGAGAGCTCCGATTGAAACTGTTATCTCTGCTTCAACTTCACATTTTGTATTTAATATCAACATTATTAGATGTTCTTTTTTTTCATATCTTAACTTGCTCATAAGAAGTTCTGAAGCATCGGATGCACTTCTTACTGTTTTTCGGCCATCTCTTTTTCCGACTGACATTCTCTTCGCAAGTTCAATTGTAGCTGCTACAGAGCAAGCCTTAGCAACCCCAATTCCTGTAATATTCTGGAGTTCATTTACCTCTATATTATTTATTCCGCCCACCTCGTTATTAGCATATGCCAAAATATCCTCTGCAAGCTGGACTGCACTCTTCTCCCTGCTACCTGTACGAATAATAAGTGCAAGTAGCTCAGAAGAACTGAGACTCTTTGCACCGCTATATATAAGCTTCTCTTCCGGCCTTTCATTCTGTGGTAAATCCTTTATCTGCATAATCACCTCTGATATATTATTCTCTGTAATTATACCCTCATTACCATATATATCCTAACCGAAGACGTACAATAAAAGGCATGCTTTCTACAAAGTCATGCCTTTTTATTTCTTTCTGAAGCTTTTTCAATTATTAAATTTACAACCTCTCCTATGTCCATATCTGATGTGTCTATTATAACAGCATCCTTTGCCTTCATAAGTGGATTTAATTCCCTCGTCTGGTCCTGATTATCTCTATAAATTATATCCTTGAGAGTCTCTTCGTATTCAATTGACTTGCCCTGCTCGGATAACTGTCTTACCCTCCTCATCGCTCTTACTTCAGGTGATGCTGTTAGATAAATCTTTAGTTCAGCATCCTTAATTATATTCGTACCTATATCTCTTCCATCCATGACAACATTACTTCCGGCTGCAATTCTTCTCTGTATTTCACCTAAGAATTCTCTTATGATGGAAAGTTTTGAAATCCCTGAAGCGAGCATCGATATCTCCGGTGTTCTTATCTCATCACCAACTGTTACATTATCGATTCTAATACATCCTTCGCTCATGTCTATGTCGGTATCTTTAATAATCTTCTCTATCAATCGATATTCTTCTTTGCCTTTGATTGTATTAAGATTTATATCCGTTATATATGGTATTTCTTGCTTGAGTTTGTATGCAATAGCCCTATACATAGCACCCGTATCAACATATGTCATTTTGAGTTTGTCTGCTATAAGCTTTGCAATAGTACTTTTACCCGATCCGGAAGGTCCGTCAATTGCTATTCTGAATAATTCGCTCATTATCATTCACCTTTTAGGTCATCAAGGCTTTCTTTTACATATACCTTTGCAGCCTTTGCTCCGTCATCTTCCTGTTCGAGGAGCTTGTTGATCTCTTCTACAAAGGTATCTATATCTGTAAACTTATGATATACCGATGCGAATCTCACATATGCAACCTGATCAAGTTTTTTTAGCTCATCCATTATAAGAGCACCGATCATCTTGCTATCTATTTCTTTCTCCATTGTGTTGTTAAGACCGCGTTCTATATTATCGGCAATTTTCTCAACATCTGCATATCCAATTTTAGTCTTTTCACAAGCCTTAAGAAGTCCGTTTATTATCTTATTTCTGTCAAAACTCTCCTTGCTTCCATCACTTTTTATTACGACAAGGAGTGTGTTCTCTATTTTTTCAAAAGTTGTAAATCTTTTGTGACATTTCTCGCATTCTCTTCTTCTTCTTATTGCGAGTCCTTCCTCTACCGGTCTTGAGTCAACTACCTTAGTATCCGGATTATTGCAATATGGGCATCTCATTAAATGTATTCCTCCCCAATATACTACTCAGAAACGGCTTTTTTCATGACTTCGTCCATGACCTTGTCATATAGAATTCCTATGTATAGGTTGTTCTTATTTGCATATTCTTCTATGGACTGTCCTGATAATTTCTTATAACTTTTCTTGGTATATCCTGCATTCTTGAGCATCTTCTCAAGCGCCTTATTATATTCTGATTTATCAAGCTTTATATTCAATTTATCTGCAAGAGCATACACTACCATCTTGTCTTTGATGTTTATCTTTGCCTGATCAGCAGCACGTTTTTCAATATCTTTTTCAGTCATGCCCATGCTCTTAAGATAATCTTCGTACTTTACACCGGATGCTTTTGCAGAGTTCTTGATACTATCAATCAGCATCTTCTTCTCAGCTTCTAATTCTTTCTTTGGATATTTTTTTATAACAGCTCCTTCGAGAATTTGGATGAAAACCTGCTGCTTGTTGTTCGCCATAGATTGAGCATCCTTATCATTCTTGATAAGCTTTCTTACATTCTCCTTATACTCTTCTGTCGTCTTAAATTTCGAATTTGCTTTTACAAATTCATCGTCAAACTCAGGCACTTTCTCAACTACTAAAGCCTTCGCATCAATTGTAAATATCGCATCTTTTCCTGCAAGGTCCTTATTCTGATAATCTTTTGGGAATGTAACATTAATATCAAAAGTCTCTCCAACATTATGACCTACCATTGAAGATGAAAAACCGTCTATAAAACTGTTATTTGATATATTAATTTCGACATTCTTTGCACTGCCGCCCTTGAATTCTTTACCGTCAATTTTACCTGTGTAATCCATCTTAACAGTGCTGTCTTCCGCTATCTCACCAGATTTTACATATTCCACTTTCTTTCCCTGTATCAACGCATTCTCTATATATTTATCGATGTCCTCATTAGTGACTTCCGATGTAACCTTCTTGTATTTGAGGCCCTCATACGGAGGGAGCTTCACATACTTACTCATATCATAATTAAAATCTTTAGGGACCTTAGCGCCACTTCCACATGATGTCAACAATGTCAAGCTTATTGCTGCAATTAAAAAAATTATAAATTTATTTGATTTAATTTTCATATAACCCTCTGTCTTCTAAATACCTAATATCATTTATTTTATAATAGTGATGTTATCACAAAATGCCTTTTCTATCAATCAGGTATATATTATGTATATAAATGTTTTGGCATTGCACCTTATATCACCACTCCTCCTATAGATATTCTTAACACAAAGAACATAATTAAATGTTAGAATTTAGTCGTAAAAGAAGTTGACTGATTGATTTCTTTAAAATTGTTCTTCCTTGATAAAAATATTTTCGTAGCAACTTAAAAAAGAGCTCACCCTTGTGTGCAGCTCTTTTTTACTTTCTTATTTTTCAATTATTATATCTTGACTGCTATACGGTCTTTTTACAACCTCAAGAGAATTATTCTTATATGATGTGAAATTTTTATTTTGGAAATTGTGTTCTGTTATCATTAAAGGATAATTCCTACCATCAAGGTCTCCCGATTCAAGACTTTTTACTACTCCATATGCTCCTATATCTTTTAATGCCCTTACTGTCTCTAGGTTATATGCATTTAGTCCATAATCTGCAATTACCTTTATACCTTCATGTGCAAGTCTTACGAGCCATCCTAGGTTTCCCGCTAAAGCTCCTTTTTCTCTGCAAATTTTTAGGCACCTTAAATAGTTGCCTTCCAATATCTCATCTTCCTTGCCTTTCGATACTGCTGATATATATGGAATATAATCATCTTCTATCTTGATATTATTAATTGATAATTCAGCAAGAGGTAAAAGTGCAGTCCCTGTAAAAATATTTTTATCTTTATATTCGAGATATTCATCAATCGTATGAAAAAGCGTAAAGTTCTCGGTACTTATATACGATTCTTCGTTATCTATTGACTTTATCTTGAATTTGCTTGTCTTTCTCCTTATCTTCAGCTTATTTGAAAGCTCATCAATGCACACCCTTCTAAGTTCGTTTATTTCAGAAGTTCTAGCCTTGATATCATAATCACCCTTAAATTCTATATTTGAAACCACAAACGGCGTGTTTCCGGTTTTTGATAAAGACTTTAGATATCTTTCAAGAGATGATGGCGAACCCTTGGAATATGTAAATCCTTCTGAATAAACGCTTACTCTTATATTTTTTGTACTGCACGTTAGGGTGAGCCTATCTTTATCAAACACTAATTCCATGTTGACTTTTAATTTTCTCGTATTTTTTCCGCATTCTTTCGAAAAAATATCTATATTTTTGAAAGTCTTTCTCACATCTTCAAGCTGTCTTGATGAAGATGTCCTAAATACAGCATCCCTTTTTGATACATTATTCTTTACATCACCTATAATGTACGTTCCATCAGTATTACGGCTTAGGTATGTTATTATTCCGCTTGAAACTATATCACCATTCTTTTTCCTTATCTCAATCCCGTCATGCATTGATATATCAAGAATTGAATTCACTTTACAAAGGCTGTTTCTATTATCTTTAGATATTACCTTGCCCAAATACACACCATTGTTCTTAGGTATAAATTCTGACATATAACCTTCTTTGGGATCACCGTGTAAAAATCCCTCTGTAAAGCCACCTCTATTAAAAATTTGAAGAAGTGCCTCTCTATCCTCTTTACTCACCGAATACTTGTCATATTTCAGATAGAGGTCTATATATTTTCGATAGATTTTTGTAACAATTCCGACATATTCCGGAGACTTCATTCTTCCCTCAATTTTGAATGAGTATACTCCTGCATCTATGAGCTCTCCTATGTTCTCAATCTGACACATATCTTTAGAACTTAAAGCGTAGAATGAATCCCCTCCATGATTACCCACATTGTATCTAAGTCTACAGCTTTGGGCACATCTTCCTCTGTTTCCGCTCCTTCCTCCGAACCTTCTGCTGAGCTGACATTGACCTGAATATGATATGCAAATTGCACCATGAATGAATACCTCAATCTGTGCAACTCTATTTTTATTTATTTCTCTTATTTCATCAATCGAAAGTTCCCTTGAAAGAACAACCCTTTTGTATCCAAGTAGTTCCAAGACATCTAAGGCATAACTTTCATATGTCGTTCCCTGTGTTGAAAAATGAAGTTCAAAATCCGGTAAATGTTTCCTTATAAGATAACCGAGCCCTATGTCTTGTATAATAAGAGCATCAGCCCCTGCTTCATATAAAAATTTTGCATAATAAAGTGCTTTTTCAAGTTCTTCATCTTTAATAAGTGTGTTCATTGTTACGAACACTTTGACACCTCTTAAATGTGCATAATCAATTGCATGCTGCATTGTATCATCATCAAAGTTATCAGCACCCATTCTCGCATTAAAGGCATTTCCGCCAATATATACAGCATCAGCTCCGTTCTCTATTGCTGAAATAAATGCCGGTATACTACCGGCAGGAGCAAGCAATTCAACTTCTCTTTTAATCATATATGATTCCTTTATAATTTGATTTGTCATTTCATTATACAATCAAATTATTTGAATTGCTAATATATCTAAAATATGCTGCATAAATCTGTCTTTTCCCAAGGCATATCCAAAGTATTAGTTCCGAAGTGACCATAGCAGGATGTCTTTGAAAATATAGATTTCTTCATGTCAAATCTTTCGATGATGGCAGCTGGTCTCAGATCTATTTTGTCAATAATTGCATCGCATATTTTTTCATCCAATTCTTTATTATTGCTAAACGTATCTACTCTTACTGACATTGGATCTGCAAGCCCTATTGCGTAACTTATCTGCACTTCGCATTGATCTGAAAGTCCTTGTGATACTATATTCTTCGCCAAATATCTCGCCATATATGCACCGCTTCTATCAACTTTTGATGCATCTTTTCCAGAGAGAGCTCCTCCTCCATGTCTGGCATAACCTCCATATGTATCGACAATTAATTTGCGACCTGTAAGACCTGAGTCAGCAGATGGACCACCTTGAACAAATCTTCCTGTTGGATTTATATATATATGTGTATCGGGATCAATCATGTCTTTATTAAGAGTTGGATAAATTACATGTGAATTTATTAAATCTCTTAGTTCTTCAATTCCTATATCATCCTCATGCTGTGCTGATACAACGACACTGCTTATCCTTTTTGGAACATTATTGATATATTCCAGTGATACTTGGGCTTTTCCATCAGGAAGAAGAAACTCAAGTTCTCCATTTCGTCTTACATGTTCAAGGCGTTTTGTAAGCATATGTGCAAGCTCAATAGGCATTGGCATCAATGAGTCAGTTTGCGTACATGCATAACCAAACATCATTCCCTGGTCACCTGCTCCGGCATTTAGTCTGTCAACAAATGCCCCTTTACGATTAATGCCTCTTGCTATATCAGGAGATTGCTTATGTAAATCTATAGTTATCTTACATGTTTCAGCATCAAACCCTTTGTTTTTCTTAGTATATCCAATCTCAGAGATAACTTGACGACAAACGTCTTCATAATCTATATCCGCATCGGTAGATACTTCTCCGAATATATGTACATTATCAGTACATACTGTTACCTCGCATGCGACATGTGCATCGGGGTCTTTATAAAGTATCTTATCAAGTATCCGGTCAGCAATCTGATCACATACCTTGTCCGGATGTCCACTGGTTACGGATTCTGATGTAAAAATATTTTTTGACATTTTCAAACCTCCGCATTAATTTCGCATTGATGATTTTTCTTTTTGTCTAGTTTCCCAAAGTTCATCTGCCTTAGGATTCCATGATCTTGCATAATTGTCACATTTTGAGCATAGATGATCAACTGTTTCAGGAGACTGCATATCGGTTGATTTTGAACCTGTCTTTTCAACCATTTCGCGTAGCTTTTCTGGATTTTCAAGCATTGGACATGGTTTGAGCAAATTGTCGTTAAATGGCTGACCGTCATGGTATGACATAAATAGCGGAGAGCGTAGGATATCCAAGATTTTTTTATCGCGAATATTAGAGTCTGCATAATGTATGAATGCACAAGGTTCAGCATCTCCATTAGCATTTATATGGAAATATCTCCTGCCCCCTGCAATACAGCCATTTATATATTCTCCATCATTTTGAAAATCAATGGCAAACAGTGGATGTGTGCTCCTATACTTTCTAATTCGGTTATAGACAAATTCTCTTTGCTCAGGATTTAATAATAAATCAGGACTTGCATCATTCCCAACAGGCATATAATGAAAATACCATGTGAAATATGCTCCATTTTCCCTAATCATATCTAGGTATTCATCAGATGTTATATCCTTATAATTTGCACTCGTATAACAGCACGAAATACCATATACGAGCTTACGTTCATGAAGTATCTTCATGGCTTTGATAACCTTATCAAATACGCCCTTACCTCTTCTAAGATCGGTCGCTTTGTCAAATCCCTCAAGAGAAATTGCAGGTGCAAAGTTCTTTACTCTGAGCATTTCATCGGCAAATTCTTCATCTATGAGTGTTCCATTTGTAAAAGCTGTAAATACGCAATCATTATGTTTTTCACATAAACGAATTATGTCATCTTTACGGACAAGTGGTTCACCGCCTGAGAAAAGATAAAAATATACTCCGATTTCCTTACCTTGAGTGATAACATCATCAAGCTCCTCATATGTAAGATTAAGCTTATTACCGTAATCTGCAGCCCAGCAACCTGTACACTTTAGATTACAGGCTGATGTCGGATCAAGCAAAATAGCCCATGGAATGTTGCATCCATATTCTTTTCTTAAATTCTCCTGTAGCGGACCACTAATAAGATTGGCATTTATAAAAAAGTTTACAGCTAATGTTTTCATCACTTCAGGGTCTACATCATTAATTATATGTCTGACATATGGATAATATGGATTCGAAGGATCTTCAATTGCATCTCTTATCATTTTTCGTTGTGAGGGAAACTTTCCATTTGAAAATCTGTCAGCCCAATCCATAAGCTTTGGCAGATTGTTCTCCGGATCTTTGAACAGATTATCAAATGCGCTTGTAAGTCCAAATTTTGCTATGGTTGATTTAACATTCATAATTAACCTCCCTTTTATTCTATTAATGCCATTTTATAAGCTTATGTTAATTTATATTAAAAAAAATTAAACAGATAAAAAGCCTGTATTGTTCAAAATGAAACAAACAGGCAAATTTGTACTAAAATGTGTTTATTAATAATGAATTACCTAAGCATAAGATCTATCATCTCATCATAGACGTTAAAAAGATTATCGGTCCCATTATCAATATCGTAATCCATATTATCCCATAAAAAATGTATAAAATATCCGTATAAGGAATATCTAACAATGTTTGCTACTATCTCGGCTCTCTCGTTAGAAATATTCCTCGATTTAGCAATCTCCATAACGGATGATGTAATAATACTATCCATTCCATCAAAAATATATCTTTCTAATCTTTCTCGTGAAATTGAATTAAATATATTATAGACCTTGTTCTTATTTTCTTTACATGATTTCAAAAGAGATTTAAATACATCCTTCCAATCTGTTTCTTTTACAGAATCATCATACTTCTTCAATGTTTTTATTAAAATATCGTCCAATAAAGCATAAATATCTTCATAATGATAGTAGAATGTATTTCGACCTATATTGCACTCTTTTATTAGTGCCGTAACTGTAATCTTATCAAACGGCATCCTTTCAACCATGTTTTCGAATGTTTCAATAATCAGTGTCTTTGTATAGTTAGCCATATAAATCTCCATTCGAGATTATTGTAACATTATTAAGTATTATTTTACAAATTATATAATAAAAAAAAGCGGACGTAATACGTCCGCTAAATTAATAATCTTAATTATTGATTTATGACTACTTGCCACCCCAGAATGATGAAATCTGGTCATAAACAATCATTGCCATGAATAGAGGTCCTATCCACTTCAATGTGAAGTTGTAGAAGCCTTTTGACTTGAACTTACGCTCGCCTCCGTTAGTAACTTCATCATCAATGTAGTGAGGAACAAACCATCCAATAAGAACAGCCATGATGAGACCTGTGAACGGCATCAAGATACCTTCTGCCAAGCAGTCCCATACGCTTAATACGTCAGCCTGTCCGAATAGGTTATGGAATCCTACGAGAGCAGCGTTCTTGCTTCCACCAAGCTGGTCTGCTGTAGTTAGGAAGTTACCAAACCATGCAAAGAGTGACATGATTACAGCTACCTGAACTCTGTTAGCTGATTTACCTTTCTTGATTCTTCCGTCAAGAATTGCAGAGATTCCTGCTTCCATCATTCCAATTGAAGAAGAAAGTGCTGCGAAGAATACGAGCAACCAGAATAGTAACTGGAATATCTTACCAATTGTACCCATTGCCTGGAATACTGCTGTCATAGATACGAAGAGAAGTCCAGGACCTGCACCAGGTTCTAGTCCGTTAGCGAATACAGCAGGCATGATAGCCATACCAGCTAATAGGGCAACGATTGAGTCTCCAAGTGTAATAATAGCAGCATTCTTTTCGAGATTTTCTTTCTTACCTAAATATGAACCATAAGCGATGATACATCCTGATGAAAGTGATAGTGAGAAGAACATCTGACCACCTGCAGTACCTAGAACGTCAAAGAATCCCTTTGCTGTTGACCACTGCTCAAAGCTTGGTTTGAACAGGAATTCAAGTCCAGGACCTGCGCCAGGAAGTGTGCAAGATCTGATTACTACTATTACGAGCATTACGAATAATGCAGGCATAGCAATATTACAGAACTTCTCTATTCCGCCTGATACTCCACCAAAGATGATTACCATTGTGAGAACGAGGAATGCTGTCATCCAGCCAACTGAACTACCTACAGAACTGATAGTCTGACCAAAGAGAGCACCAGGATCACCTGTGTTAAGTACAGCCTTGCTTGAGAATAGTGCTGTAATTGATTCAAGCAGATACTTGGAAATGAATCCACCGAATGTGCAATAGAAACAAATTAAGAGCCAAGGAACGATTGTCTGTAGAACACCGTTGAACATAAATGACGGCTTAACTTCCTTGTATGCTTCAATTG
>CABTXQ010000022.1 GCA_902488835.1 uncultured Ileibacterium sp. | reverse complement strand
AGTGCAGTAATGTATTTAGCTGACCGATACTAATAGGTCGATAACTTGACCAAATGGTTTAGGAGAAACACTTAAGTGTTATTCAATTTTGAGGGTACAAACCTCTATATCCGGTGACAATAGCGAGGAGGATACACCTGTTCCCATCCCGAACACAGTAGTTAAGCTCCTTTGCGCTGAGGATACTTGGTGGGAAGCTGCCCGGGAAAGTAGGTCGTCGCCGGTTTTTATTTAATCAAAACACCTGTCAAACAAAATGCTTGACAGGTGTTTTTCTCTATGTTATATTATATCGGTATGAAAAATGACATTGATAATATTGAATATGCAAGTCTTCTTTATGACTTTTACGGTAAATTGCTTGATGACGGAAAGCGAGAGATAATGAGATTATATCACGATGAGAATTTATCACTTTCCGAAATTTCGCATGAGATGGGATTAACAAGGCAGGCAGTACATTATAATTTGAAAAAGGCGGAGTCAGAGCTTAGTAAATATGATAATTCCTTAGATCTCATATCTACATATCTTAATAACGTAAAGAGGCTTGATATAATTAACAAATACATTAAATATATATTATCCAATGAAGATATAAGCAATACCTCTAGAGATAAATTACATACAATTCTTAGCATATTAGATGAAATGGCGGAATAAATAGTGGCATTTGAAGGTTTAGCGGAGAAATTACAGAATACATTTAGAGGTCTTTCAGGTAAAGGCGTTATAGGAGAGAAGGATATTGACGCGGCGATGCGTGAAGTAAGACTCGCACTTCTTGAGGCTGACGTTAACTTTAAGGTTGTCAAAAATTTTGTAGCAGATATTAAGGAAAAAGCTTTAGGTGAAGAAGTAATGAAAAGCTTGACCCCAGGTCAGCAGGTTCTCAAGATAGTCAAGGAAGAACTCGTTGAAATGATGGGAGGGTCAAACAGCAAATTGACATATTCCCCAAGCGGATTCAGTACATATATGCTCGTTGGACTTCAGGGTACAGGTAAGACTACAACATGCGGAAAGCTCGCCTCATATCTAAAACAGCACGGTAAGAAACCTATGATTTGTGCTTGCGATGTTTATAGACCAGCTGCTATAGACCAGCTTGAAATAGTAGGAAAAGCCGTAAAGACAGAAGTATATTCGAATAGAAATACCAAGGATGTTGTTTCAATAGCTAAGGAAGCAAAAAAGACAGCAGAGATTAAAGGATATAATGCTCTCATAATAGATACTGCAGGAAGACTTCAGATAGATGAAAATCTAATGGATGAATTGGTCCGCCTAAAGAAAGAAATAAGGCCACATGAGATATTACTCGTTGTCGATGCACTTACAGGACAGGATGCAGTCAATGTCTCAGAAGGATTTAATGAAGCTCTTGGAATTGATGGAATAATCATGACCAAGATGGACGGAGATTCCAGAGGTGGTGCTGCTTTATCAACGAAGGCGGTTACGGGAAAACCTATCAAGTTCATGGGAACAGGTGAGAAATATGATTCACTTGAACCTTTTTATCCGGACAGAATCGCATCTAGAATTCTTGGAATGGGAGATGTCATGAGCCTTATAGAAAAGGCAGAGGCTTCATATACCGATGAAGAAGCTGAAAAAATGGCGGAAAAATTCAAGAAGAATAAATTCGATTTGAACGATTTCCTAGAACAGATTGCACAGCTCAATAAAATGGGTGGAATTGGCAAAATCTTAGATATGATACCGGGGATAGGACAGGCACAAAAGAACCAGATCGATCTTGACAAAAGCGAGAAAGAATTTGAATCTATGAAAGCCATAATTCAGTCGATGACTATAGATGAGCGAAGCGATCCTGGAATTCTCAATGCCGGAAGACGTAAGAGAATTGCAAAGGGAAGCGGACACAGTGTTTCCGATATTAATAAACTCATCAAAAGATATAACGAAATCAAACAGATGATGAAGAAGATTAACGGAAATCCATCAGCATTAAAGCGAAATAAGATGTTTAGAGGGCTTTTCTGATAAATGATTTGATAGCTGACAATATGAATTTTGCTCAGCTTCATAATATAGATAATATAAATAAAAGGAGAATAATAAATGGTAAAGATCAGATTAAAAAGAATGGGAACGCACAAAAGACCTTTTTACAGAGTTATTGTAGCTGATTCAAGAACTCCAAGAAACGGCAAATTTATCGAGGAAATCGGGACATATGATCCCCTTAAAGATCCTGCTGAAATCAATATAGATAAGGAGAGAGCTGAGAAATGGCTCAGTACTGGTGCACAGCCAACGGATACAGTAAGGGCACTTCTAAAGAAAAGCGGATGTCTTTAATCTGAGTCAGAAGAGAGGATAGGTATATGGGTGAATTAGTAGAACTCATCGCCAGAGCTCTCGTGTCAAACCCTGATGGAGTAAGAACTAATGTTGAGGAAAATGGCGGAACAATCGTTGTTAAACTTAACGTGGATAAGGATGATATGGGTAAGGTTATCGGCAAGCAGGGAAGAATAGCAAAAGCTATAAGAACTGTTGTAAGAGCTGCTGCTTTGAAGCAAAACAGAAAAGTGGTAGTTGACATCGTAGATGACTAATGACTATTGGCGATCATTTATAGTTTAATATTGGGCACGTGTAAGATTGACACGTGCCCTTTTCATGCATAGAATATCTAATATGAAAAATACATATAAAATGATAAAAGAAAAGAACAACAATATAGAGATTGGAATACTTGGAAAAGCTTTTGGCATAGATGGCAAAATAAGGCTTAATATTTATTCTGGTAGTTTGAGGAACATAAAACCAAAGCAAAAAGTCTTGATCAAAAAAGAAGACGATGAAATTTGGCTTACGATAAGCAAAGTAGCAATGATTAACGGATTTCCTGTTGTTCAGTTTGATGAAATAAAAGATCGTACGAAAGCTGCTAATTTGACAGGGCGAAAAATCTTTATATCAGATTCTGACATGAGCCAACTTGATGAGAATGAGATCTATGTGAGGGATCTAATAGGAATGACTGTGTACGACAGAAAAAGTGAAAAAGAAATAGGAAAAATAGTTGATATCATGACCAATAGGAGACAGCCTATATATGTCGTTAAAAGTACGGGAGATAAGGAAGTCCTTATACCGGGAGTTTCAGAATTCATTAAAGAAATAGATATAAACAATAAAACAGTCGAGGTAGAACTTATTCCGGGGTTTATTTAAGATGAAATTTAATATACTGACATTGTTTCCTGAGATGTTTACACCTTTACAAGAGAGCATTATCGGCAGGGCGGAAGAAAAAGGTATAATAGAAATAAATTTGATAAACTTCAGAGAGTATACAGAAGATAAGCATAGACGTGTTGATGATACACCATTTGGTGGTGGCCCTGGAATGATATTGCAAGTTCAACCCATTATATCGGCAGTAAAAGCTAATAATCTTCAAGGTAAATTTGTTTATATGTCTCCAAGAGGTAAGGTACTTAACGAAGAAAAGGCGAGACAAATTTCTTCGCTTCAAGAGGTTACAATACTTTGCGGACACTATGAGGGCATTGATCAAAGAGCACTTGATGAACTTGATGCGGAAGAAATTTCAGTTGGAGATTATATTCTTACGGGGGGAGAAATACCGGCAATGCTTCTAATCGACTGCGTTTCAAGGTTTATTGATGGAGTGCTTGCAAGCAGTTTTAGTATGGAAGATGAATCAATATATTCGGGGCTGCTTGAATATCCTCAATACACTAAGCCTAGAGAAGTAATAGGAAGAGAAGTTCCAGATATTTTAATAAGTGGAAATCATGAATTGATAGGTCTTTATAGATTCAAAGAAAGTCTCAGACTAACTAAAGAAAGAAGGCCAGATTTATTTAAAGAATATATAGAATCGGAAAGAAAATTTACAAAAAAAGAACGAAAAATTATAGAAAAAATTTTAAACGAAAACAACGAAACCACAAAATAGACTCATATTTTGCCATATTAATAAATATATATTGTAATAAAAAGATTTTTAATGTAAAATTAAGCGACAGGAGTATGCATGAGAAAAAAAGCCGGCTGGATAGCTATATATATAATAATTGTAGTATTGCTTGCATCGGTTATTTATGGAGTGCCGTCAATTGTGGGTTTACTAAGAGGAGATTATATTGCTAAACCCGGCGATATTAGCAAAGAACTCGATGTCGATGCATATCTTGTTAGGAAAGAGACAATCTATGCTGCAAAAGATTCATCCTCGGTCAAAAGAATTGCCAAAGAGGGAAAACTTGTAGGATATGGAGATAAAGTTGTAGAACTCAATAAAGATAGAGGAAATGTAGCAGGAACCCAATATGGGGATGTAACGAGAGATGTTCCGAAAAGCGTTAAGTTAACTGATGATGGAAAAGCAGCAGACGCAGGGTTTGTTATGTATGAATCCGATGGATTAGAGGATATTTTCTCTCCAAATGAACTTCCGGTTATGACTGAGGAATTTCTAAAGAAGCATGTTAAGAAAAAATCACAAAGGTTCTCCAAATCCATTGCACGAAATGGCACACCAATCTTTAAGATAGTGGAGAATGGCCCATGGGGCATAGTTTTCTTTATAGACAAAAAGGATGCGGAGAATTTCAACGTTGGAAGGGATTTTTACCTTGAGTTTAAGAGCTCAGGAAATATAATTAGAGGCAAGGTCGTTGCATCTGAGGAAAAATCAGGAAAGGTCAGAATAGTCATTCAAAGTCAGGATTATTTTGACGGACTGCTGAAATTAAGAGAGGCAAAGCTCAGAATAACTGTTTCAAGCGGTAGAGGACTTATTATCAAGAATTCCAGTATTGTAAAGAAAAATGGCAAGACAGGAGTAATTGTAAAGGATAAGGTTGGCAATAAAGTATTTAAGCCAATAAGCGTTAAAGCGGATGATGGAGTGAAGTCTGCTGTTTATGAGGAGATATATGTAGATAATAAGGGTCAGTTTGTTGAAACCCTTACAATATATGATAAGATAGTTAAAAATCCTGATAAAAAGGATATTAGAGAGGCGAAAGAGCTTCCCAACAATATTGATTGATTATGACGATTAAAGAGAATTATAAGAAAGTTTTAGATAACATAGATGAAGCCTGCAAGAAAGTTGGAAGAGACAGGAATGAGGTAACGCTCGTTGCTGTAACAAAGACGCATGAAGCAGATATGATAAATGAAGCAATAGCTTCAGGAGTAAGTGATATAGGAGAGAACAAGGCACAGGAGCTTTGTGCAAAATATGCAGATGTCTTACCTGTGAGGTGGCATTTTATCGGTCATCTTCAGACAAACAAGGTGAGGACAATAATCGATAAGGTTGTGATGATCCATTCGCTTGATTCTGATAAACTTGCAGGAGAGATAGATAAGAGGGCAGGAACACTAGGAATAGTTATGGATGTTCTGATCCAGATCAATGTCGGAATGGAAGAAACAAAGTCAGGAGTCAAGATTGAAGAAGTGAAGCCCTTAATTGAGCGGATAATAAATAAATACGATTATATAAGGGTGAGAGGACTAATGTGTGTTCCTCCAATTTCAGAGGAACCGGAGGATTCGAGGCCATATTTCAGAAAGGTCAAAGAGATTTTTGATTCAATTAAGGAGTCAAATATGGTAGATGAAAACTTCGATACGCTTTCAATGGGAATGTCAGGTGATTACGAAGTTGCAATTTCAGAAGGCGCTACAATCGTAAGAGTTGGATCTGCAATATTTGGAGCTAGAGAATATAGATAAACAAATTTATAATATCATTAGACATAATTTATCAAATGGAGGATTATACGATGGGGATAAAGGATGTGCTGAGTAAGCTTGTCGGATATGATGATGTTGATGATGAATTCGATATCGAACCGACCGAGGAAGAAATCGCTGAAGAGAAAGAGAAGATAAAAAAAGGGGAAAACTCAAAATCCAATCTTCAGGCCGACAACCATTACAGCGGAATAGCTCCGTTAGAACCAAAGGGTAGAATTAATAAATATTCGATGAATGGATCAGCCCCATTCAAGATGATCGTAATTGAACCTAAGAATCTTGAAGAGTGCAAGAAACTTGTAGATAATCTTAAATCAAGGAAGCCTGTTATAATCAACCTTGAGAAGGTAGAGACCGAGCAAGCTAGAAAGATGTTCGATTTCCTGAGCGGAGCGGTTTATGCACTTAACGGAAACGTTCAGAGGGTTACATCGAACATATTCATCTTCGCACCTGCAAATGTTGACATTGCAGCTAAGGTAAATAAAGAGACTGTAGAAGATAATGTCTTCGGTTCTGACAAGAGTCCTTGGGAGTAATTTTTTAATATGAAATTAGTTCTATTAAGAGCAATAAGCTGGTTTTCGGACATCTTAATTTTCATGCTCCTTATAAGAACTTTTTTGAGTTTCCCTGCAATAGGTGGCAATAAAACAATCGTTAGAGCATATGAAATGCTTGTAGCACTTACAGAACCTTTTGTTATGCCTTGTAGAGCAATCCTCCAAAAGTTCAATTTGAATTCCGGCATGATTGACTGGTCCGTTTTATTGTCGTTTTTTTTAATAAGATTTTTGGCACAGCTTTTGATGCAGATTGTGATGATTATTTTTTAATAAAATTCATGTATTAATTGTCGGCGTGTCTATAATAATTGAAACATATATTTATTAATAGAAAGGTAAGAGGTTATACTTATGATACTGCCAATCGATATCGAAAAAAAAGAATTCAGCCGCGATAAGAGAGGTTTTTACAACGCTACTGAAGTAGATACATTTCTTGATCTTATAATTGTCGATTATGAGAAAATTCTTCAGGATAATAGGAATATGGCACACAAGATCAAATTCTTGGAAAAGCAGCTTGAAGAATCTCAGAAATCAGATACAGCTATGTTAGATACTTTAGAGACAGCAAAGAGATTGATGGCGGATATATCTGCAAGTGCAGAGAGAAGAGCAGAACTCATGATGAGAGATGCACATCTTGAATCTGAGAATATGATCCTTGAAGCAAAGAATACGGTAAGAAGAATTAATGATGAACATTTGGTGCTAAAACATAAGGTCGAAAGACTTAGAGCTAATTTAAAACACATGCTTGAGTCAGAACTTGAGAAACTTGAAGGAGATGAATACAGTCTACTTCCTGAACTTGACAGAAGCGATATTCCAGAAATAGATAAGGAATTTGAAGATAGGATATATGCAACAGGGGATGAAACACTTGTAATTAGGAAAAAAGATATCAAGGATACGATTACAGGTGAAGATGCTTCCCAAATCCAAGAAGCATTAAATGAAGAAGAGCCTGATAAGTCGGAAGAAGATCTTATTCTATCACTTGCAGAGGAGAAACAGTCTCTTGATGATACATTAATTATCAAATAATAGCTGTGCTTACAATAATTGTCATATTTTTAGTAATAATAATTGACCAGTGTACAAAATATATGGTCAGAATAAACTTTGAACAAGGCGAGACGCTTCCAATAATTTCAGACATACTTCATTTGACCTATGTCAGAAACTTGGGAGCGGCTTTTAGTATGTTTGAAAATATCAAAGTTGTAACAATAATTATACCTTTATTTATTTTACTTATAGCTATTACTGCACTTTTCTTTTTCTATAAGAGAATCTCAAGATTTTCTCGCATTTCAATTTCACTGATAATAGCCGGTGGAATGAGTAACCTAATAGATAGGATCATACTCGGTTATGTTACCGATATGATAGACTTTAGAATTTTCCCGGTGTTTAATATAGCTGATATTTCGGTATGCGTTGGATGCGTGCTTTTGATAGTGGGAATGTTTTTACCAGAGAAGTTGGATAAAGATAATTTACCGGAGCAACCAAATGAGTGATGATATGAAAAAAATAAGTCTTATTGTTCCACCTGAACAGGACGGAGAGAGGCTTGATTCAGCTATAAGCAAACTCGATTGTGAAGTTTCGAGAAATCTCGCACAGAATCTTATATTAAAAGGAGCAGTATACATTGAAGGAAAGCCTGCTATGTCAAAGAAAGTCAAGGTAAAAGCAGGAGAAGAGATATTTATTGAGTTTACCCCTGAAAAGGATGAGGATATAAGAGCTGAAGAAATTGAGCTCAATATTATATATGAAGATGATGACCTTCTAATCGTCAATAAACCGAGGGGAATGGTGGTTCATCCAGGTAACGGCAATTATACGAAAACACTTGTGAATGGACTTAAGTTCAGATATGGAAAAAATTTAAGCAACCTAAATGGTGAGGATAGGCCGGGTATAGTACATAGAATAGATAAAGATACAGCGGGACTTCTTATCGTTACGAAAAATAATAAGTCACACGAGTCGATAGCAAGACAGTTAAGGGAGCATTCGGTTACCAGAAGATATATAGGGCTAGCCTACGACAATATAAAAGAAGATGACTTGATAATCGACAAGCCAATAGGTAGGGACTTAAAAAACAGGCTAAGACGCCAGGTTGACGGAAGCAATCCGAAATATGCCGTTACACATGTACATATTCTCGAAAGGTTCGGAAGATATACGCTTTTTCAGGCGGAACTAAAAACCGGAAGGACACACCAGATCAGGGTGCATATGGCATATATTAAGCATCCGCTCGTAGGAGATACGCTTTACGGAATGCCGAAGAAAAAGCAGCTTTACCAAATCGATGGACAGCTGCTATATGCTAAGACAATAGGTTTTGTTCACCCGAGAACCGGTGAATACATGGAGTTCAATTCCGAATTGCCGGACTTTTTCACAGATGTATTGAAGAAGCTTCGTGAGGCAAGCCGGGATTGACATAGACGGTTTTATTTGAGGTGAATATGACCATTCCGGGCTTTGCATTCTTTGGCTTTTTCACGTGTCTTACGGAGACATAGTCAACAGGGACATTTTCACCGCCTGCAGCACGGCTGTGATAAGCAGCTATAGCTGCCGCTTCATATATTACTTCAGATTCAAGATCTGAAATGTTAATATTCTTAGGTATTGACACGATTACATGAGATCCCGGTATATCTTTTGCATGAAGCCAAAGATCAGTTTTCTTTGCCAGTCTTGTGGTAAGATAGTCATTTTCACGATTGTTCCTTCCAACCAACACCTCATATCCCGAGCTTAGATGATATTTAATTGGGTTTGGTTTATAGGAGGCTTTTTTATTTTTTGATGGGTTCTTATGCAATCCCTTCTTTTTTAAATAACCTTCATCTTCGAGCTCCGAATATATTACCGAAAGGTCATCAACACTTTTTGCATTATTTATCCAAAGAAGAGTTGATTCAAGGTATGAGATATCACTATCGACTTCATTAAGCTGAACTGCCTTCTCCTTCTTAGCGGTCTTCGCCTTATTATATTTACGAAACATGTTTTGTGCGTTTAAAGAAGGCGATAGTTTTGGATCAAGCGGTATGGTGATATTGCTATTGTCGTACCAGTTAAAGAGTTCAATTGAAGACTCTTTCCCATTAAGCATGTGAATATTTGCAGTCAAGAGCTCACCAAACAGTCTGTATTTATCAGCTTTTTCAGCTGCCATAATATCTTCACTCAACCGTTTTTTCTTTAGATATGCCTTATCGAGCATTTTTTTTACATTCTTATATAGTGGCGCCGACTTTTGCTTTAATAAATTTGTGCTTTCCTTATGAAAAAAGAAATACTCTATGCATTCGCTAAGACTCTCAAAATATCTTATATCAAGCCCCTCATATTCTCTTAAATCTGTAAGATGAAATTCAATCGGGCTGTTCTTATCAAAATAAATTCTAGGTTTATATGACATAGTATCCACCGAAGAAATTATTTGATCAAGTCGTGACACAGGGTTATCATATCCTGCAATTTCTCTCGCAATAGCAGGGGAAATTCCGCTAACCTTTGAAAGAATAATGTCGGAATCACGACCTATATCACTAGTAATATTTATCCCCTTGAAAGGCAATTTATCCTGTTTTGGTGGGTATTTATAAAGAGTTCCCGGCAGTATTTGCCGGAATTTATTTACATCAATTGACACTCGTTTACATGCATCGAGGATTTTACCGGAGATATTGTCAACAAGGATAATATTGCTGTGCTTTCCCATGATTTCAAATACAAGCTTTTTTGACACAGTAAATCCCATTTCTGACATTGCTTCAACATCAATTTCAATAATTCGCTCAGATTCAAGCTGCCTTACATCTGTTACCCTTCCGCCAATAAGGTGTTTCCTAAGAAGCATACAGAAATTAGGCGGTGATGCAGGATTATCGTATTTATTTTCAGTAAGACAAAGCCGTGCAGACATAGCGTTACATGAAGAAAGTAGTCTAAGCACACCGTTTGAAGTATAAAATTGAATAATTATTACTTCTCTACTCGGTTGATATATCTTGTCAATCTTAGATAGCTTTAGAACCGAGAGAAGCTCCTTTGTAATTCCATATGTTATTATTCCGTCATAAGCCATGCGTACAATATAACATTATGATTAATTCGGTGCAAGTGCTGCTATATACCAATGAAAATGATATAATGAAAAACGTATTTATTTAGAAGAAAAAGATTAGGAGTTACTATGATAAAAAGCATGACAGGATACGGGCGCGGTGAACTTAATGATGACATAAGGAGCATAGTTGTTGAGATGAGATCTGTGAATCACAGGTATTTTGATGTCAACGTGAGAATGCCACACAGATATGCTTTTGCAGAAAAAGATATTGTAGCTTCGGTTAAAGAGAAGCTTTTTCGAGGGAAAATCGAGGTATCTGTAAGAATTGATATGTTTAAGGAATCAGATAGTGAGATAAGGCTCAACATCGATCTTGCAGATAAATACTATGCAGCACTAAAGGAACTTAGCAATCAATATGTTCTCCAAGACGATGAACTAACACTCAGAATGCTTGCTGGAATGCCTGATGTAATAAAGGTTAGCCCGAAGGAAACGGATAAGGATGAGGTAATTAATCTGATCAAGGTGCCACTCAAAGAGGCGATAGAGGGTATGTGCCAGATGAGAAAGCTGGAGGGTGAAAAACTTGCAACAGATATAATCAAGAGAGCTGAGAAAATTGATAATATAAGACAAGAAATAGAAAAAAAGTCGAAGGATAGCACATCCGAATACAGAGATAAGCTTACAAGCAGGATAAAAGAACTCACAAAGGGGAATGTTGAAATACCTGAAGACAGGATTGCACTAGAAGCGGCGATTCTTGCAGATAAATCTGATGTTACCGAGGAAACGGTCAGATTAAAGAGCCATGTTAGACAGCTAGAAAGATACGTGAATAGCGATGAACCTGCACTCGGAAAGAAGATAGACTTCTTGGTACAGGAGATGAACCGTGAGACAAACACAATAGGATCAAAAGCAAGCGATGATGATATAATAAATCTAGTTATAGAGTTGAAAGCCGAGATTGAGAAAATAAGAGAACAAGTACAGAATATAGAATAATATAGATATTTATCGGCAATTCATGGTATAATACTTACCAACTTTGAAGAGGTAATGTCAATGAGCAGAAGAGACAAGATAAGGGGCAAGCTTTACATCATCTCGGGGCCTTCTGGAGCAGGAAAGGGCACAATGTGTGAACGCCTTGTAAATGAAAGGAAAATAGATCTTTCAATATCCATGACCACAAGAGAACCAAGAGAAGGTGAGAAGGACGGTGAGAGCTACTATTTTGTTTCAAAGGAAGAGTTTGAACGAAACATAGAAGAAGGCAAGATGCTTGAATATGCAAATGTCTTTGATAACATTTACGGAACACCAAAGGAACCGATAGAAAAGAAGCTTGAACGCGGAAGAGACGTAATACTGGAGATAGATGTTCAGGGCGGTTTACAGGTAAGGGAGAAGATGCCGGGTGATACTGTCATGATATTCATACTCCCGCCATCAATAGCGGAGCTTAGAGGCAGGCTTGTCGGAAGAGGAAAGGATTCCGATGAGGTTATAAAGAAGAGGCTTAAGGGAGCTATAGATGAGATCAGATTCATTGGTGAGTACGATTACTATATTGTTAATGATGACCTTGATAGAGCGATTAAAGATGCTTTATCTATCATAGATGCAGAGAGGCTAAAGGTGCCTGACAAGGTTATGCCAATAATTAGAAAATATGAGGAGGAATAGATTATCATGATGTTATATCCATCAATAAATGAAGACCTTAACGATAAGACCGACAGCAGGTATACACTCGTAATGCTTGCAGCGAAAAGAGCGAGGGATATTATCGCGGGGAAGCCAGTTCTTACAGATTCAGATGATGTCAGACCTGTAAGCCTTGCTACAAATGAGATTTCAGAGAGGTATATTACATATAAGAGGCTTTCAGACGAAGAGCTTGCAAATGTCAATGATGAAAATAGAGCGGCAACCGCGATTGCAGAACTGGTTGAAATAGAAGAACCTAGCGAGGAGAAATAGACATACATCATCAAATGGAAATCGTCAGGTTTCCATTTTTTATTAAGGGTTACACGATGAATCTTAAAGATTATAACAACGAACAAAAAATTTTTGAAAAAACAGGAAAAGAGATTACCGTTAAAGTCGGAGATGTTATATTCAGCAAGAGCAACTTCAATGTTATAGCTGGACCTTGCTCAATAGAGTCGGAAGAACACATTTTTGAAGCTGCATCTGATGTAAGAAAAGCCAAGGCAGATATTCTTAGGGGCGGTGCTTTTAAGCTAAGGACCTCACCTTATGATTTCCAGGGACTTGGAGAGAAAGCACTCAAGTACCTTGTAGCAGCAGGGAAGAAAGAACATATTCCGGTAGTTTCTGAAATTATTGATGTAAGGCATATAGATCTATATTCAGACCTCGACATGATTCAGGTTGGTGCAAGAAACATGAAAAACTACTCCCTTCTAAAGGAACTTGGAAGAAGCAAAATGCCAATTCTTCTCAAAAGGGGGATGGATGCCACATATAGCGAATTTCTCTATGCAGCGGAATACATTATGAGTCTTGGTAATAATAATGTTGTTCTCTGCGAAAGAGGGATAAGGACATTTGAAAGATATACGAGGAACACGCTTGATATAACTGCTGTTCCGGTACTTAAGAGCATGACAGATCTTCCTGTAATAGTTGATCCTAGCCATTCGACGGGAAGGTCAGAACTAGTAATGCCTGTTTCACTTGCGGCAGCAGCAGCGGGAGCAAATGGACTTATAATAGAGATTCATAGAAAGCCGGAAGAAGCGTTTTCAGATAAAGAGCAGGCGATAACACCTGATACTCTTTCAGAGATTATAAATAAAACAAACAGAATCATAGAAGCATTGGGAAGCGATTGATATTCGGGCATGGAGAAATTATGAAAAAAAAACTTGAAACATCAGATATAGACTTGCTTCGTGAAAAAATTGATAAAATTGACGAAGATATGATGAGACTTAATGCCTTGCGCATATCAATTTCAGAGGATATTGCGAAATACAAGAAAAATCTAGGGCTTCCGATTTATGATGGCAAAAGAGAAGAGGAGAAACTCAGAAGCATTTCAGATAAAACATCACTTGATATGTTGGGGTCAAATATTAAACTGTATAAGCTCCTTGCAGAGGAGAGCAAAAATAGGCAGCAAGAGGTGATGGAAGGTAAATGCTACGGGCTAATAGGAAAGAACATAAGCCACAGTCTCTCGCCTGATGTTCATAGAATGCTGGGAACCATCAACTATGAGCTTCTTGAGATTAGAGATAAAGAAGAGCTTACAGACGTGCTTAAGGACGAAAGATATTCGGGATTTAACGTAACTAGTCCTTACAAAAAATCGATAATCAAATATCTAGATGAGGTAACAAAAGAAGCTCTTTCGGTAAACGCTGTAAACACGATAACAAGGACGGAAGATGGAAGACTAATTGGAGATAATACCGACATATATGGATTTATGAAACTTGCAGAGGTAGCTTCCCCAACAGGTAAGGACATTTTGATTCTTGGCTCAGGGGGAGGAGCAGCTGCAGCTTCTAAGGGCATGAGAAACCTCGGTGCAAAAAATATTACCGTTGTTTCAAGAAATCCGGATCAAGCAGTAAAGAAGCTAAGGGGACTCGCTGACCGAGCAATCTCATATCAGGAGCTTTCAAATATTGATGACCCTGATATTATTGTCAATGCGACAAATGTAGGTATGCACCCATATAACGGCAATTCTCCGTTCATAAAGGCTGGAATTTCGGTGCCAAAATTTGAGGGGACTTCCTTTGCAATTGATTTAATCTATAATCCTTATCGCACGAGGTTCTTGCTTGACTATAAAGATATGGGAAAAAATATCATGTCCGGACTTCCAATGCTTATTTGGCAGGCAATAAAGACAGAAAAAATTTGGGGAAGAATCGGAGAAGATATTGATGAGAAACAGCTTGCGGAAATAATAACCAGAAGATGCTTAATGAAGCAGCTAAACGTAGCATTTATCGGAATGCCTGGTAGCGGAAAATCGTCTATATCAAGAAGACTTGCAAAGATAATGAATAGAGAATTTCTCGATATCGATAGAATCTCAGAAAAACAAATGAATAAAACCATTCAAGATGTTATCGTCGATGAAGACCTTGGAGAAAAATATTTCAGAAAAATTGAGACAGCAGTTCTTGCAAGAGAGTGTAAAAAAAGCGGTAAGGTAATTGCAACAGGTGGCGGTTCAATAATAAGAAAGATAAATCGGAACTGCATAAGACAAAATAGCATAGTCATATATATGAGAAGACCGTTAAAGCTGATTACGACAAAGAACAGACCTATCAGTAAAAGAGAAGGAGTTTTTAATATCTATAAGAAACGATCCGGGATATATAAAAACACTGCCGATATAATTATTCTTAATGACAGAATGTTCGGAGGAACTGCGCTTGGAGGTAAAAGCAAGACTTACAACAAAGATATCAATAGATTTGCCTTAGAGCTTAAAGAAATAATAGAAAATAAATTATATGAAATGGCGGCGAGAAATGAAGATAATCATAATAAATGGACCTAATATCAACATGCTCGGCACAAGAGAGAAAGAGATATATGGTGAACAAACATATGAAGATATGATCAGATATATAGAAGAAAAAGCACCTACATCCATTGACCTTGAATTCATGCAATCTAATCATGAGGGAGATATAGTCGATACAATTCAGAGGGCATATTATGAAGATTTTGACGGAATAATAATTAATCCTGCAGCATATACTCATACCAGCATTGCAATAGCGGATGCACTAAGGGCAGTAAAGATCCCAACTGTTGAGGTTCATATCTCCGATGTTGATAAAAGAGAAAGCTACAGAAAAATCTCATATATTGAAGAGATTTCTGTAGCTAAGATATCAGGAAAAGGGTTTGACGGATATGTAGAGGCAATAGACATATTATCAAATCTGAACTAAGACATCACCATGCATTTCATCAGGCACTTCAAGCCCCATGAGAGTTAGCAGGGTTGGAGCTATATCGGCGAGCTTGCCGGTATTTTTTTTGAATATAACTGGTTCGTTACATATGTAGCATAGTGGCACAGGAGAAAGGCTGTGCTTTGTTACAATATTATCCTTATCATCTAGCATGTAGTCAGCATTCCCGTGGTCTGCTGTAAGAAGGATCTGACCGTCTTTACTGAGTATTGCATCTGCAATTCTCTTTACAAGTCCGTCGAGAACCTCTATCGCCTTTACTGCCGCTTCAAAGACACCTGTATGTCCAACCATATCAGGATTTGCAAAATTTAATATATACAGATCGTACTTGTCTTCATCTATCGCTTCCAGAACTTTTTCGGTAACTTCAAAAGCACTCATCTCAGGCTTTTGATCATATGTTGAAACCTTTGGAGAATTTACCAGGATTCTATCCTCGCCCTCATAAGGGGCCTCGATGCCACCATTGAAGAAGAAGGTGACATGGGCATATTTCTCAGTTTCAGCTATGTGAAGTTGCTTAAGTCCGTTGTCTGATATTACCTCTGATAAAGTAGGACTTACGACTACAGGTGGAAAAGCAAGCTTCACATTGGGCATCTTTGCATCATATTCAGCCATGCATATGAAATCAAGGTCTTTCGGGAATACATTCCTATTAAATCCGTCGAAATCCGGATCGACGAGAGCTCTAGTCATCTCCCTCGCTCTATCAGGTCTAAAGTTCATGAATATTACAGAGTCCATATCTTTAATCGGAACAGGAGTAATTACTGTAGGGATTAAAAATTCATCCGTATCACCTTTTTTGTAACTATTCTCTATTGCTTCTTTCGAACTTTTTGCAGAAAGTCCTTTTGATTCAGTAAGAGCAACATATGCAAGCTTTAGCCTTTCCCACCTTTTATCTCTATCCATCGCATAGAAACGACCGGAAATAATTCCAATCTTGCCTAGCCCGATTTTCTTCATATGATTTTCTAAACGCTCGAGATAGGACATTGCGCTCTTTGGTGGGACATCTCTTCCGTCAAGGTAGCAGTGAACATATACCTCATTGACATTGTTTGCCTTAGCCATATCGAGAAGAGAAAGCAGATGATTTATGTGGCTATGGACTCCACCGTCAGATACTAATCCCATTATATGGAGAGCATGACCTGAAGAAGCGTTGTTCATTGCGTCAAGAATAGCTTCATTCTTAAAGAAGTCACCGTCTTCTATTGACTTGTTAATACGTGGTAAATCCTGAAGGACAACATTACCGGCCCCTATATTAAGGTGGCCGACTTCTGAATTACCAATCTGACCGTTTGGAAGACCAACGGCTTCTCCACTCGCATTAAGAGTCATGAAAGGATAAGTAGAGAAAAATCTATCTAAATTAGGAGTATTCGCTTTTGCAATCGCATTCCCGTGGGAGACGCCACGCCAGCCGAATCCATCAAGTATCATCAACATTGTAGGTCTGTGCTTCATATATTTATAACCTCCGTCTAATATCATTACACAAGAATTATAGCACAATATATCAAAAAAGTATTGACAATAAGAATAAATTGCACTATTGTATTAATTAAGCGATACAGTATTGTTTTTTATATAAATATTGCTCTAAAGAGGAGAAACTTATGACATACAAATTTAAGGATGGAATACCGATATATTTACAGATTATTGATGAAATGTCCATAAGTATCGCAAGTGGTAAATATGCTCCGGGAGATAAGCTCCCTTCGGTAAGAGATTTTGCTGTTCAAATAGGGGTGAATCCCAATACATTGCAGCGGGCTTTCAGCGAAATGGAAAGAATGGAAATCGTGCGTAGTGATAGGACTAACGGAAGGTATGTGACCGATGACGAAAAAGTCTTGTCGGAGCTTAAAACTAAATTAGCAAACAAATATATCGAAGAGCTTGTCGGTAGGATGCGTAAATTAAAGATTAGCGATAAAGAGATATTGAAGATGATCAACAAATGGTTAGAGGAGGTATAGAATGGCTTTAATTGAGATTGAAGGGTTGTACAAATCCTATAATAGGACCATAGCCCTAAGAGACCTCGGTCTTTCGCTAGATGGAGGACAGATTGTTGGACTTCTTGGACCTAACGGCTCAGGGAAGACAACCCTTATCAAGATAATAAATGATTTGCTGAAGGCGGATAAGGGGAAGGTGCTTATAGATGGAAAGAAACCCGGCGTTGAAACGAAGGAGATAATAGCTTATCTTCCTGATAGGAATACACTTCCTGATTATATGAAAATCAAGGACCTAATTGGAATGCAAGCTGATTTTTTCCGCGATTTCGATGCAGCGAAGGCAAATTCAATGATTTCAGATCTCGGTATAGATACTAATATGAGATTCAAATCTCTATCCAAGGGCATGGGAGAAAAAGTTCAATTGGCACTTGTTATGAGCAGAAAAGCAAAAGTCTATCTTCTCGACGAACCTATTGGGGGAGTTGATCCTGCGGCAAGAGATTATATATTAAGGACAATAATAAGTAATTACAATCCTGAGTCCTTAGTTATTATTTCGACACATTTGATTCAGGAAATTGAATCCGTTCTTGATGATGTACTTTTTATTAGAGACGGTCAAATAGTACTCCATAAATCACCGGACCAAATCAGAGAGGAATCCGGCAAGGGAGTAGATGAATTGTTCAGGGAGGTATTCAAATGCTAGGTAAGGTAATGAAATATGAATTTAAGGCAATTGGAAGAATCCTTCCGCTTTTCTATATAGCACTAATTGCTGCATCTGTATTTTTGGCTATAAATCTAAGGTTTATTCCAGCTGACACATTCTTTGGAATGCTGATCAGAACAATCTCCGGAAGTTTATATGGTATCATTCTGGCAGCAACAGCAATTGTAACTCTTGTTATTCTGATAAGCAGATACAAGAAGAGCATGCTTGGAGATTCTGGATATTACATGTTGACGCTTCCTGTTAAGATGGAGACACATATACTTGCAAAGACATTTTCTGCAACTATATGGGGATTCTTTTCCTTGGTTGTTTCAATCATAACTATTATGATAATAGGAACAATAACTTATATTGGGGATATTCGTGCTGTGTTTTATCAAATGATGGAAGCGTTTAAGAGTCTTACTTCAAACGAGAAGGCTTTAGGAGCAATCTTGATATTAGAGTTCTTAATTCTTGTAATCCTAAGCCTTACGAAGACAGCACTAACCATATATGCAGCAATGTCATTTGGGCAGCTTTCAAAGAATCATCCGAACCTCATGGCCGTGGTTTTCTACATGGGATTCAATTTTATAGAGAGCATGATTGCAACAATCATACTGAATATATTGGATAAGGTAATATTTATTAACCAGATTTTTGATAAACTAATAAAAGACTTAAAAGGATTAGATATATTCATGTTCATACTTATAATACTACCTACCCTTATATGTGTGGTATACTTTGTAATAACAAACCTATATATGAAGAAGAAACTTGACATATGATAAAGTAAGTAAAATTAAGGGAGAGTTCAAATCATGCCTAAGGAATATACAAAGGACCAGGAAACTGCAATTAATAGGAGAAATAAGAATTTGCTCGTTTCAGCAGCTGCAGGATCAGGGAAAACAATGGTTCTTGTTGATAGGATTCTAGGATTGATTACAGCAGGAGAGTCAGATGTTGATGAGATGCTTGTCGTTACATTTACAAATCTTGCTGCAACCGAGATGAAGTTAAAGATCAATAAGGCAATCAAGAAGGCTATGTCAGATGATCCAAAGACAAGGGAAAGACTAAAGGATCAGCT
>CABTXQ010000021.1 GCA_902488835.1 uncultured Ileibacterium sp. | reverse complement strand
AACCCTTCCGCCGTACTTGATATCTCCTATTATTGGATGACCGATATCTGCAAGATGGGCTCTAATTTGATGCGGTCTTCCTGTTACCAGTTCCACTTCAATCAAGGTTGAATCATTAAGACTTTCGATTGGATTGACGACTGTAACGATTGGCTTACCGTTTCCAACATCAAGACCCTCAAGGCTATCATCAGAAAACTCCCTAATAAATACCTTGTTAGACCTCTCATCTTTATAGAGAATTCCTTTTAAAATACATTTTTCTTTAATATTTCCTATTACAATCGTATTGTAAAACTTCCGTATTGAATCATTTCGTATCATGCGATTTAATTCTCGCATTGCCTTTGCATTTTTCCCGAAAAGTACAAGCCCTGTCGTATTTCGATCAAGTCTATTAGAAGGTGCAGGAGTAAAAGTTCTTTCTCTTGGGTTATAATCTCCCTTTTCAATCAAATAATCAACGACCTGATTTGCAAGATGGTCCTTCTTCTCTTTAGCATCTCCATGTGTCAACAGTCCGAACGGCTTATTTGCAATAAGTATATTCTCATCCTCATAAGCAATTTGAAAATTTCGTCTTATCTTTTTTTTACTTTCTCTCTTTTGGGAAAAATCCGAAATCGTCGCGTCATCAAGGTAAAGTCTAAGCAAATCACCCTCTTTAAGAATATATGATTCGCTCATCCTTTTACCATTAACCTTTACATCTTTACGAATGAGTTTGTATATTGTGCCAAGATTTGCCCTATTCAAAAGTTTCCTCATGAATCTGTCAAGTCTCTGTTCGGCTTCATTTTCTCCAATAATAATTTCCTTCATTACCTGCGGTATTATATCACACCTTCATCACGTTGCAAAATCATATCTAAGTGTGTATAATTACTATCAAATTTACAATATTTCGTCTACATGAAGGGACTTGAAATAATGAAGGACAAATGGTATACAATCAATGACATTATATTAGCTTTGATTATAATAACTGTTGCAGCCATTATCATTTTTTGGAGATTTGATATTTTAATGCAATATCCTGACCAGCTTGCAAAGAACAATACAAAACGGCAGACAGAAATGGACAAAAAAGATGAAACGAACAGTTCCAAAAGCTCCGCCATTAAGATGGGTAAGGCCTTCAAAGATGGTCAACTCATAGACAATGTAAATATTACCATTCTTGAAGGAAATGATGAAGCAGCATTCAAAGATCTTATTGATAAGAATCTCTTTGATAACTATGCTCAGTTTGAAGATGCTCTCAAATCGTTAAACCTCAGTGTAGATATGGTCAGAAGAGGCACGATGGGATTTAATAAAGGCACTTCAGTTGAAACTCTCTTGAAAGATTTGACATCTTAATATTACTATTATTATTAACTTTTCACCGCACCTTACCGGGGGTGCGGTTCTGTGTATAAAAAGGAGATTTACAATGGAAAATGTTATTAACTTTACAATGCTAACAGATTTTTATGAACTGACCATGGCCAACGGTTATTTTAATTCGGATATTCGTGATAAGGAAGCCGTATTTGATATGTTCTTCAGGGAGGTACCTGACAACGGTGGGTTTGCAATTATGGCAGGCCTTGAGCAGCTCATCAACTATATGAAGAATCTCACTTTCAAGGATGACGATATTGAATATCTTAGAAGCAAGGGATGCTTTTCAGAGGATTTTCTTGATTATTTGAAAAATTTCAAATTTGCCTGCGATGTATATGCAGTTCCTGAGGGAACCCCAATATTTCCTCATGAACCGATTGTGACAGTCAAGGGGCCGATTATACAGGTACAGTTCATCGAAAGTTACCTTCTACTTACAATAAATCATCAAAGTCTGATTGCTACAAAGTCTAACAGAATTGTTCGTGCCGCTCAGGGTAGACCTGTAATGGAATTCGGAACGCGTCGTGCGCAAGGTGCTTCAGGCGCAATTTACGGTGCTCGTGCTTCATATATTGCAGGATGTGCAGGAACAGCATGTACGATATGCGATAAGGAATACGGAGTGCCTGCTCTTGGAACTATGGCTCACAGCTGGATTCAATCCTTTGATACCGAATATGAAGCATTTAGAAAGTATACAGAACTATATCCTGACAATGCTACTCTCCTAATTGACACATATAATGTAATAAGTTCCGGTCTTCCTAATGCCATACGTGTTTTCAAAGAATTAAAACCAAAAAAGATGGGCGTGCGTATTGATAGCGGAGATATTACATACCTAACGAAGAAGGCAAGACAAATCCTTGATGATAACGGACTTGAGGATTGCAAGATTGTAATATCTAATTCTCTCGATGAATATCTCATAAGGGATGTAATACTTGAGGGAGCTATAATAGATTCTTTTGGTGTGGGTGAACGTCTAATTACAGCAAGATCTGAACCTGTTTTCGGCGGCGTTTACAAGCTTGCAGCTGTCGAAGGAAAAGACGGTGAACTCATACCTAAGATGAAGATATCTGAGAATGTAGGGAAAATTACTAATCCGGGATTTAAGAATGTCTACAGATTCTTTGATAATGAGACCGGGAAAGCTATTGCGGACCTCATCACATTAAGAGATGAAGCAGCTCCTGATGGAGAACCGTTGACGATATTCGATCCGGATGCTGTTTGGAAGAAAAAGCGTTTAACTAACTACACTGCAAGGGAACTTCTCGTCAAGATATTTGACAAAGGTGAATGCGTTTACGAATCACCTTCTCTCAAAGAAATTCAAAAATATTGCATGGAGCAACTTGATACTCTTTGGGGTACAATGCTGAGATTCGATAATCCTCAGAAATACTATGTCGATCTCTCCAATTCACTCTGGAATCTAAAGCACGAGCTGCTCCACAAATACAATCACGAGTAAATATGAATAAATTTTAAGTAATTAACCGGTAACAAATTGTTACCGGTTTTTTTTGAGCACTTTCTTTAAGTACTGTCCTGTGTATGATTTTTTCACTCTAGAAACTTCTTCAGGTGTACCCTTTGCTACAATTTCTCCACCTTCATCTCCGCCCTCAGGCCCAAGATCTATAATGTAATCTGCCTGCTTTATGACATCCAGGTTATGCTCTATTACAAGAACGGTGTTACCCTGATCTGCCAGCATATTTATCACATTTAGAAGTTTCTCAACATCTGCAAAATGAAGACCTGTAGTAGGCTCATCCAAGATATATAGTGTGTTTCCGGTTCCTCGTTTTGAAAGTTCAGTAGCGAGCTTTACTCTTTGTGCCTCACCTCCGGATAATTGCGTTGATGACTGTCCGAGTTTTATATATCCAAGTCCTACATCATTTAAGGTTGTTAGATACCTAACTATCCCCCTGTGGTTCTCAAAGAATGGCAGGGCCTCACTTACTGTCATATTGAGTACATCATCAATATTCTTGCCCTTGTATTTCACCTCGAGAGTCTCGTGATTATATCTTGCTCCCTGACAGACCTCGCATGGAACATATACGTCCGGTAAGAAGTTCATCTCAACCTTGATAATTCCGTCTCCTCTGCAGCTCTCGCATCTTCCTCCCTTGACATTGAAGCTGAATCTTCCTGGCTTGTATCCCCTTGTCTTTGCTTCAGGCATTTCAGAGAATAGTTCTCTAATTTGAGTAAACATACCTGTATATGTAGCAGGATTTGATCTTGGAGTTCTCCCTATTGGGCTCTGATCAATATCAATTATCTTGTCAAAGTTTTCAATACCCTTTATTTCTTTGTATATCCCCGGCTCCTTAGATGAATTATTAAGCTCTTTACATACGCCCTTATATATTATCTCATTCACTAGGCTGCTTTTACCTGAGCCGGAAACACCTGTTACGCAAACAAATTTTCCAAGCGGTATTTCGACATCAATGTTCTTAAGATTATGTTCTTTTGCACCAATAATTTTTAATACCTTTCCGTTTCCTTCCCTTCTCTTCTCTGGAACCGGAATAGATCTCTTACCTGATAGGTATTGTCCTGTAATTGACTCCTCGCAAGAAATAATGTCATCAATTGTCCCCTCTGCTACCAGTTTTCCACCGAATCTTCCTGCAAGAGGTCCTATATCGACAATATGATCAGCTATCCTCATCGTGTCCTCATCGTGTTCAACTATTATGAGAGTATTTCCCATATCGGTAAGTTTCCTTAGGCTCATGAGAAGCTTATCATTATCCTTTTGATGAAGGCCTATGCTTGGCTCATCCAATATATAGAGAACGCCAACAAGTCCTGATCCGATCTGAGTTGCGAGCCTTATCCTCTGAGATTCTCCTCCGGATAAGGTTGAGCTTTGCCTTGAAAGAGTGAGATATCCAAGTCCGACATTCTTCAGGAATTGTAGTCTTGTTTTAATCTCTTTCAATATCATGCCTGAAATCTTTAGTTCTGTGTCTGTGAGTTTAATATTATTAAAGAATTCGAGTTCGTCGTTCACTGACATTTCGGTCACATCGATTATATTCTTTTCACCGACTGTTACAGCAAGAACTTCAGGTCTTAATTTTTTACCTTCACATTTAGGACATTTTCTTTGGACCATTAGGTCCTCAATCTTGTCTTTAACATATTCTGAATTCGTCTCCTGATACCTTCTCTCAAGGCTCGGAATCAGGCCCTCAAATCTATGGTTCATGTTCGATTTATGCCCCGATGCACTAACGTGGACATATTGTATCTTTCTGTTTCCGGTTCCGTAAAGAAGCTCTTTCTTAAAAGTATCAGGTAAATCCTTATACGGCGTGTCTAGATTTGTCTTGTTATCTTCTGCCAAACGGTTAAGCATATGTCTATACCAACCCATGGAATCGAGTCCTCCAAATACGTTACCTAGTGCACCTCCTTTAATGCTTAGATTTTTATCTTTTACAAGTCTTTCTTCAGGAATTCTCAATGTAAAACCGAGTCCTGTACACTTATCACAGGCGCCAAAAGGACTGTTAAATGAAAAGGTTCTAGGCTCTAGCTCTTCAATGCCGGCCCCATGAATAGGACAAGCAAATTTCGTGCTGAATGTCTCTTCAGATTTTTCCTTGCTATTTGAAGAATCTTTTCTTATGTATTGGACTGTTACAAGACCTTCTCCCTCTTTTATTGCAAGCTCAACTGCTTCCGCCGTTCGACTTCTTGCAGAATCCTTAACTACAATTCTGTCTATTACAATATCTATATTGTGTTTTTTCTGCTTTTCAAGCTTTATATCATCTTCGTCAAGCCTCATCATCTCCCCGTCTACCCGGAGTCTCATGTAGCCATCTCGCCTAATTCTAGATATAACATTCTTATGCTCGCCTTTTCTACCTCGTATAACGGGAGCCATCACTATTATCTTTGTTCCTTCTTCTTCCTTGTGAATTTTTCCCACTATGGTGTCGACAGACTGACTGCTTATCTTCCGTCCACAAATAGGGCAGTGCGGAATGCCTATCCTTGCATAAAGAAGTCTCAAATAGTCATATATCTCTGTAACAGTTCCGACCGTAGATCTCGGATTCTTGCTTGTCGTCTTCTGATCTATAGAAATTGCCGGAGAAAGTCCCTCAATGGATTCAACGTCAGGTTTTTTCATCATTCCAAGGAATTGTCTTGCATATGAAGAAAGGCTCTCCATATACTTCTTCTGTCCTTCTGCATATATGGTATCAAAGGCAAGTGATGACTTGCCGGATCCTGAAAGTCCGGTAAAAACTATCATCTTATCTCTCGGTATCGTAACATCGAGGTTCTGTAGATTATTCTCTTTTGCTCCCTTAATAATAATATTTTTTTCCATATTTTGTGCCCTATGCTCTCATACTTGCCCTTAGTTCAAACAATATATCTCTAAGCTCTGCAGCTCTTTCGAACTGTAAATCCTTCGCAGCTTGCTTCATTTCCTTATCTAGTTTTTTAATCGCAGCCTTTATTTCTCTACTTGTCATCTCAGACGCTTTCTTATATTCATCATCCTCATTATATGGTTTTGTAGCCTCAATTACTGACCTTATCGGCTTTATTATTGTCTTTGGAATAATTCCATTTTCCTTATTATACTCATCCTGAACAGAACGCCTTCTCTCGCTTTCATTTATCGTATATCTCATGGCACGACTTATGTAGTCAGCATACATGATTACCCTTCCATTTGAATTTCTTGCAGCTCTTCCAACCGTCTGCATAAGTGAGGTGTTATTCCTAAGGAATCCTTCTTTATCGGCATCAAGAATGACCACTAGTGAAACCTCCGGTAGATCAAGTCCCTCTCTAAGGAGATTGATCCCGACAAGCACATCAAATTTACCTAGTCTAAGATCCCTTATGATCTCAAGTCTTTCGAAGGTATCGATCTCCGAGTGCAGATATCTTGTCCTTATTCCGTCATCTTTGAGAAATTTCGATAGATCCTCTGCCATCCTCTTTGTAAGAGTTGTGATGAGTACTCTTTCTTTTTTTTCAGTTGTTTTATATATCTCTCCAATGAGGTCGTCGATCTGACCATGTATTGGCCTTACCTCTATTACAGGATCAAGTAGTCCTGTCGGTCTTATGAGCTGCTCTGCAGTTATACCATAGGATTTATCAATCTCATACTGACCGGGAGTTGCACTTACATATAGAGCCTGATTTACAAGAGATTCAAATTCCTCGAACTTGAGTGGCCTATTATCTAGAGCTGAAGGCAGTCTAAAACCGTATTCAACGAGAGAACTCTTTCTCGCCCTATCCCCATTATACATGCCTCGGAGTTGTGGCAACATCGCATGGCTCTCATCTATAATAAGGAGAAAATCCTCCGGGAAGTAATCAAGTAGGGTATAAGGCCTTTCTCCCGGCATGAGGAAGTTGATGTGCCTTGAATAGTTTTCTATTCCCTTGCATGTTCCAACCTCCCTCATCATTTCAAGGTCGTAATTTGTTCTCTGCTCAAGCCTTTCTGCTTCAAGAAGCTTTCCATTATCTCTGAACCAAGCCAGTCTTTCTTCAAGCTCCTCTCTTATTGTAATTTCTGCCTTCTCCATATCCTCTTTTGATGTAACATAATGGGATGCAGGAAAAACAGATATATGCGTTCTGATACCTGTAATTTCTCCAGTCAGCGGATTCATCTCCTTTATGGAATCTATCTCATCTCCAAACATTTCAACCCTAACAGCCTCTTCACCTCCTGCAGGATATATGTCAAGAATATCTCCTCTAACTCTGAATGTTCCTCTGTGAAAATCCGTATCGTTTCTCTCATACTGCATGTCTACAAGCTTACGAAGCATCTCATCCCTCTTCATCTCAGATCCTTCCCTTATAGAAAGAATCTGATTCCTATATGAACTTGGGCTTCCTATTCCATAAATACATGAAACGCTTGCAACCACAATAACATCTCTTCTTTCAAGAAGAGCAGCTGTTGCACTGTGCCTCAGTTTATCAATCTCATCATTGATATCGGCATCTTTTTCAATATAGGTGTCGGTGGAAGGAACATAGGCTTCCGGTTGATAATAGTCGTAGTATGATACAAAGTATTCAACAGCATTATCCGGGAAAAATTCCTTGAATTCCCCGTGGAGCTGGGCAGCAAGTGTCTTGTTATGAGAAATTACAAGTGTTGGCTTCTGAACTTTCTCAATAATTTTCGCCATGGTAAATGTCTTACCTGAACCGGTTACGCCCATCAAGGTCTGATGTTTATTACCCTCTTCAATGCTCTTTGAAATTATTCTAACGGCATTCGGCTGATCTCCCGTCATATTGAAATCTGAATGTACTTCAAAATTCGGCAAAATTCTTCCTCCATCAATCTGTTTTCGATTATATTTTTACATTATAACATTTCATGTGTTAAAACTTGTAAGAGTTATAGGTAAATATTGATTTTTTCATCAAAAACCACGATAATATATTGAAGGTCGTCAATTTAAGTTTAAGGAGATTTAGAAGATGTCAAAAAGTTTTGAAACTCTAGGATTAAATATCCCTGAAATTTTACTTCCAAGCGAAGGAACAGATTATGCTAAATGGGCGGTAATTGCCTGCGATCAGTTCACCTCAGATAGAGCTTACTGGAAAGATGTAGAAGATACTGTAGGAACAACGCCTTCAACTCTAAGGCTCATCCTTCCAGAAGTATATCTCGGTAAAGACGACGAAGAAGAGAGAATCTCATCAATACATTCGAAAATGGAAAAATATATAGAGGACGGCACACTTAGAAAATTTCCAAGAGGTATTATTCTCACAAAACGAATTTCTGAAGGGAGAAGCCGTCTCGGATTCGTTGTATCTGTAGATTTAGAAAAATATGATTATTCAGCTGATTCATCTTCTCTTATACGTGCTACAGAAGGAACTGTAATTGAACGCATACCGCCAAGACTCAAGGTCCGTGATGGTGCTTCTATTGAAATTCCCCATATCATATTATTGATTGATGATCCAAATAATACGGTTATCAATCCCCTTGTAACACTTATAAGCGACGAAATATATGATTTCGAACTTATGAAAGATGGTGGTCGCATTTATGGCTCTTTCATTGAGGCTAAATACCTTGAAGAAATGCAGGATGCACTATCTTCTCTATATGATAATGCAATTGAGAAATATGGCGATAAAAATGCAATCCTTTATGCAGTCGGTGACGGGAACCACTCCCTTGCAACTGCTAAGGCTTATTGGGAGAAATTAAAGAAGTCTCTTACAAAAGAAGAGCAAAAGGACCATCCGGCAAGGTTTGCATTGTGCGAGATAGAAAATATTCACGATGACGGCATCCAGTTTGAGGCAATTCACAGGGTTGTATTTGCCAAGGATAACAATAATACAGATATGATTATGAAAGAACTTTTGAAGCTTTTAAATGAAGAAAATGGAAAGGCGTATGTAGTTAAAAGTAAGAATGAAGCTCCCGGCAATTCATTTGTCATCCCTTATATAATAGAAGGTGTTGAGAATTATATAGTAATCGAATCGCCTTCTCATAAGCTTGAAGTTGGAGTCCTTCAGAATGCTCTTGATGTAATCGTTAAAGAGCTTAAACTTGCAGATATCGATTACATTCACGGTGAAGCTTCAACACGTTCTCTAGCCAGCGAAAAAGGGAACATTGGTTTCCTTCTACCTGCAATGGATAAATTCGACCTTTTCCCTGCAATAGCAGGCTTTGGTTCACTGCCAAGGAAGACATTCTCAATGGGTGAGGCAAACGAAAAGCGTTATTATATTGAGGCTAAGTCCATAGCACGATAGATGGCATCAAGTCCTTTTTCGAGTTTCGTTTCATCTATATTTGAATAATTTATGAGGAAGATATGCTTGTCTTCCTCTTTTTCTTTTGAATAAAATTCAGAAAGTGCCTTTATGTTTATGTTTTCCTTATGTAAACGCCTAACCAGTTCTTCATCTTCTATATCTGTTTCAAGTTTAATGAGGAAATGCAGCCCAGAATCATTCTCTATTATCCGGCACTTATTTGAAAGCGAACTTTCATAAATGGCAGAGAGGATTTTCCTCCGCTGCTTTGAATAATGGATTCTCCTTCTATTTATATGTTTTTCAAAAAATCCTTTTTCTATGAATTTTGCAAGTGTATACTGTTCAAATATTGAAACCGTGCACGAATAAAATGAAAGTTCATCATAGAACTTTTTAATCAAATGTACTGGAAGAACCATATAACTTATTCTGATTGTTGAAGCCAGCGAATTTGAAAAGGTATTTATATAAATTGTTCTGTCGCTTTCATCCATTGCAAATAGCGGCGGGATTGGCTTACCACTGTTACGAAACTCGCTGTCATAATCGTCTTCTATAATATATCTCCCCTCTTCCTCATTTGCCCAGGCTATTACTTCATAACGCCTTGATGCCGGCATGGTAATTCCTGTAGGAAAATGATGTGCAGCGCTTATATGTGCAATCTTTGCAGAGTTTCGCTCAATTTCTTCAGGAATTATCCCCTTATCATCCATATCAGCATATTTATAACTAACGCCATGCTTGCTATAGATCATCGGAATTTTGTTGTATCCCGGGTTCTCTATACAGTAGACCTTATCATTTCCAAGAAGCTGTATTATGAGTCCATAAAGATATTCTGTTCCTGCACCTATTATTATCTGACTGGGAGAAACATTCATTCCACGGAATGACCTTAAGTGCCCTGCTATAGCCTCTCTAAGTTCAGAAATTCCCCCTGTTGGGGAAGGCTTCATTAGTAGCTCTCTTTTTTCTGAAAGCACTTCTCTCATAAGTCTCGCCCATACTGAAAATGGGAATCCTGATGCCTGCATATTATTACCGGAAAAATCGATGTCATATGATTCTGATTTATCTGGTATGATAAATTCCTCATGATTTTCCCTTGCAGCTCTCCTTGGATGCACTGTCAAAGAGTCAGATACGAAATAACCCTTCCTTGGAATTGAATAAATATATCCCTCGCTAATAAGTTGATCGTAGGCATTTTCGATTGTTATCCTGCTTACGCCATTATTTTTTGCAAAGGCCCTCTTAGATGGGAGTCGCTCTCCTCTTTTTATATTTCCATTGATTATATCTTCTTTAATGCACTTATATATATGCTCATATAAGGTGGTATCTATATTCTCAAAACTGTATGTAAGCATCTAGCCCTCCCATCTGGCATTTATTTATATACTATTTTGGCTATTTTCTTATGTTCAGTTAGAATATATCATCTTCATTGGATAATTGTAAATATTATTTTAATAATAGGAGGAATTTTTTAATGAATAGAGAAAATCATGTATTTGATAAAGATTTAGCTAAAACCCTCATGGGTGGAGTTATCATGGATGTTACAAGCCCTGAACAGGCTAAGATTGCAGAAGCTGCCGGTGCAAAGGCTGTTATGGCTCTTGAGCGCATACCTGCTGATATCCGCGTTGCAGGTGGTGTATCAAGAATGAGTGATCCTAAGATGATAAAGGGAATTCAGGACGCTGTAAGCATTCCGGTCATGGCTAAATGCCGTATCGGTCATTTCGTTGAAGCGCAGATACTTGAAGCCATCAATATCGACTATATTGATGAGTCTGAAGTTCTTTCACCTGCGGACGATGTTCACCACATAGATAAGCATGCATTTAAGGCTCCTTTCGTTTGCGGTGCAAGAGACCTTGGAGAGGCTCTGAGAAGAATCGCTGAAGGTGCTTCAATGATCAGAACAAAGGGAGAGGCAGGAACAGGTGATGTAGTTCAGGCTGTTCGTCACATGCGTATGATCAATTCCCAGATGAGAAAGGTTACAACATTAAGAGATGACGAGCTCTTTGATGCAGCTAAGAACTTGCAGGTTCCTTATGAACTTCTCAAATATGTTCATGACAACGGTAAGCTCCCTGTAGTTAATTTCTCAGCTGGTGGAGTTGCAACTCCTGCAGATGCTGCTCTAATGGTACAGCTCGGTGCTGAAGGCGTGTTTGTAGGTTCCGGAATCTTCAAATCAGGTGATCCGGTAAAGAGAGCAAATGCTATAGTTAAGGCAGTTGAGAATTACAATGATCCTAAGATTATTGCAGAGCTTTCTGAAGATCTTGGAGAGGCAATGGTTGGAATCAATCCTGAGGAAATTCAGGTTATAATGGAAGAGCGTGGAATCTAAGTTTACAATATCTTACATTTAAGATAAAACGAAAGAGAAATTCATCTTTTAGGTGAATTTCTCTTTATTATTTTATGGAAGATAGTACTGTTTTAATTTTTTACAATAGAGTTGCAAAATATCCTGCGAACAATACGGACGTGATTGTTACTGTAACAAACCCTCCTACAACCATTGAAGGGAACATTTTGCTCATTAGATATCCTCTTTCATCCGCATCCTCTGTCAATGCATTGCAGGTGCTTTCCGTTATTATTGCATCACATGGAAAACCGTATAGGGCGGTAAGTCCGTTGGCAAAAGCAAGTGGGAAACTCATCTTTAATATCTTTGCTATGATAAATGCTGCAATTCCCATACCTATTACACCAATAACTATCATTACTATCATTGGAACAATTATTGTTGCAAGCATACCCGGTGTACAATTTTTTAGCCCGGCAAATACACTTAACATAGCTGCAAACATGAATATTGTATAAGTATTTGCTCTTGAAAGTGAACTTGTATCCAGGATTCCTATCTTAGTAAGAATTACTGATATTATCAGGCACCATACGATTGTAGGAACCTGTGGAATAGCTTGTCCAACAAGTGTTGAAATCCATACACTGAACCCAACTTTTGCAATAATAAATACTGGCGTATTATACTTCTCCGGAACAGGTGGTAAAAGCTTTTTTATATCGGTGTCATCTGCAATTGCAGTTAACCCTACAGTCTTCATTTTATCTATTTCTTCCTGGCTAAGATTAAGTTCTCCTGACCTCCACTCTTTAAGCAGCTTTTTACCTTCCTTGTGAAGACAAACCGCTGTTATTGGATATCCTGCAAGCCCCTGTACTGAATACATAGCAACTGCAAAGACCGCTGCTGTTTCAAGTCCTGCTGCTTTTGCTGCATCTTGCATTGTAAGAGCCGCTACAACTCCTCCTGTTAATGGTGGAAGACCTGCAATCATCAATGTTTTATCCATAACTAGTGGACAAATAAACCAGCAAAGTGTAACCATTCCAAGTAAACCAACGAGACAAATTACAACCGTTCTCCACTGCTCTATAAGTTGTTTCAGACTTATTACAGTACCTATATGAGTAATAAACATAAATACGGCAATTTTTCCTGCAAAATCAATCAATCCTGAATCTTCAGCAATTGTCTTAGGAAATACTGTCCAATATCCAATAAGAAATATAATAGATGTTACCAGTATTGAAGGTACCCATGCATGAGTAATTTCTGAAATCCATTCACCTATTACATATGCAATAGCAACAACTATTAGTGCTAAAAATGCATTATACATTACCATTACAAACATCCTCCTATATTTTACGTATGCAACTAATTTAACTTTTCAAAACAGCTAATGCGGCATTTGTCATTGCTGTCATTCCATATTTCATCGATTCCTCATCAAAAGTGCAGTCATGGCTATGCAATGTTGAAACTGGCATCCCCTCTGCATGACCCGCTGATAAAAACATCAGAACTGCAGGCTTTCCAGTCTTCGTTGAAAAAAAGCTAAAGTCTTCACTTCCGCCAAAAGGTTCTTTCATTTCTTTATATGAGTCAGGACCCATTTCTTTATCGTAATAATCTGAAATGATATCAAGAAGATTTTCATCATTCACCATTGCGTCATATCCAAGCCTGATGTCTTCATCAACTTTGCATCCGGAAATTTTCTCAACCCCTCGACATATATCGTGAATTTTTTCTATTGTAATTTCTCTTGTTTCTTGAGTATATGCGCGTATAGTTGCTATAAGCTTGCATTTATCTGCTATTACATTGCTTTTTATCCCGCCTTCGATTACATTCACTGTAAGTATGCATGTATCAAGAGGATCTATGTTTCTTGATTGTATTTGACACATCAGCACATTTAACTGACATGCAGCAAGGATAGCATCGTTTGCCTTATGTGGAGTTGAGCCGTGTCCAGATTTACCAATTACAGAAATATGCACCTCATCAGCTGATGTAGCTGTAGAACCCTTTCTTAAACAAATTTTCCCAATCTCTGCTTCTGAAGGATTAACATGAAGTCCAAAAAATGCATCTACATCATCAACCATTCCGGAATCTATTATCATTCTTGCTCCACCAGGTTGAACTTCTTCACTTGGTTCAAAAATTAGTTTTACGGTACCTGAAAACTCATCCCTTAATTTGCATAATATTCTTGCATTTCCAAGCATCATGGCTGTATGCATATCATGTCCACAAGCGTGCATAGCACCTGGAATTTCACTTGAAAAAGGTAAATTCGTCTTTTCAGTGACAGGTAAAGCATCCATATCACATCTAAGTCCTACTACCTTTCCATCACCTTTTCTTCCTTTTACTACTCCAATTACCCCAGTTTCAGTCGGTTCAAGTATTTCATCAACTCCATATTCTTTGAGTTTTTCCTTAACTAGGGTTGAAGTTCTGAATTCTTGATTTCCCTGCTCTGGATGTCTATGAATATCTCTTCTTATTTCAACAATGTCGTTAAAAATTGACTCTGCTTCATTTAGAACTATATTCATCACTCACTCCTTTCCAAAAAAATATTAATAAGGAAACTCGAGTTATTCCAATTGCTTTCTATACAATGATTATAAATAAGGACTTTTTCTTTGGGAAATTATTTGTTATTATGATTGTCAGTACTTTAACTAATACCAGTTTTGGTTCATGATAATTAACCAAGCTTAATAAGAGGTTACAATGGAAATTCGGCAAATTTACTATGCTCTTGAAGTAGCAAAAGAGAAAAATTTTTCAAAAGCTGCGAACAATCTTTTCATTACACAGTCAAATATTTCTCAGCAAATAAACTCACTTGAGCTTGAGCTTGATACGAAATTATTTATTAGAGATCAACATGGTGTTGTATTGACTGAAGATGGGAAAAAGTTTTGTATAAAAGCTCAAAAGATTGTAGATGAAATCAACAATCTTATGATTTCATTCAATAAAAATACGACTGTAAATAAAGAAATTATTAAGATAGCTGTTTTTCCATTTGCTAACAAGGTTGGGATAACTTCAGTAATTACAGATTTCTTTAATAAAAATGCGAATTTGTTAATGTCAATTAAGGTAGTTGATAATTATGAAGCATACTACGGTCTAGATAGCGGTGCTTTAGATTTTGCTATAGTAAAGCTGAGACCGGAAGAAAAGTCAAACAAGTACAATTATGCCTTACTTTTAGAAGAAAATTTATGTCTTTTGGTCAATAAGGATAGCCACATTGCAAATAAAAAAACTATCAAGGCAGAGGAGCTTTCAGATCTTCCTCTCTTGATAGCTGATTCAAGCTCAAGTATATACAATGATGTTAGAAAAATGTACAAGGAGCTAGGAGTAAATTTTAATGTTATATTTGAGGCTACAAATGATATCAGTTTATTAAATGAGATGATAGCAGATAATTATGGTGTTACAATAGCTACGGAGTCTTCAGCCTTTTCAGCTGAAAATAGCAAGATAAAGGCAGTTATCATAGAATCTCCCATTAAGTTTAATACATATATTGTTTATCCTAAGGGAAAACAGTATAACGGAATATACAAAAAGTTTATTAAGCATGTAATTTCCGGTGTAAAGGAATTATAATATGTTTAGTTTGTCTTAATCATGGCTGACAGAAATGTCCTAAGTCTCTCAGTCTTAGGATTATTAAATATTTCGTCTGGGGTTCCCTCTTCTACTATTTTACCGCCATCCATATATATAACTCTGTCCGCAACTTCTTTTGCAAATCCCATCTCATGAGTTACGACAATCATCGTCGTATCCTGGTCTGCAAGTTTTTTCATTACTGAAAGTACCTCTCCTGTTATCTCTGGATCAAGGGCTGATGTAGGCTCATCAAAAAGCATTATGTCAGGATCCATAGCAAGAGCTCTTGCTATAGCTATACGCTGTTTTTGACCTCCTGAAAGCCTTGAAGGATATTCATCTGCTTTTTCCTGAAGCCCGACAAGTTTAAGCAGGTCCATCGCTCTTTTTTTCGCATCTTCTCTTGGAAGTTTTTTTACCTTAATCGGTGCATAGGCAATGTTTTTAAGACATGTCATATGAGGGAAAAGATTGAAGTGTTGAAATACCATGCCGGTTTCACAAACCGCTTCCTTAAACAAATTATCAGGAAGATATCTGGCCTCAGTCTTACCATTTTTAAGTTTTATAGTGCCGCCTTTTTCTTCTCCAACCAAAGTACTATCATTGCTACTTGCAATAACCTTACCGTCAAGAATAATTTCACCACCCGTGATTCTTACAAGCCCGTTTACACACCTGAGAAGTGTGCTTTTTCCAGATCCTGAAGCTCCAATTACGGCAACTGTTTCTCCCTTATTCACGTATAAGGAGACATCATCAAGAGCATCACAATTATCAAATGTCTTAACGATATTCTTCATTTCAAGGATTCTCTTAGTCATTACATAGCCTCCTCATATTTGGAATAGTGCTTCTCAAGATTATTCAAAATTATAGTCGCAATAAATGTAAAAATCAGGTATATTCCGGCAGCAATAACATATGCGAAAAGCGTGCCGTCTCTATTAACAATGCCCTGTGCAACTTTCATCAAATCAGCAAGAGCAATAACCGATGCTAGAGCAGTATCTTTTACCAAGGTTATTACCTCATTTGATACGGGAGGAAGCACTATTCTTGTCATCTGCGGCATCACTATGTCTATAAAAGTCTGCCTCTTGGAAAGTCCAAGTGATTTTGCAGCTTCGTACTGTCCTAGATCTATGCTCTTAATTCCTCCTCTGTAAATTTCTGCGAAATAAGCCGCGTAGTTCAATACAAATGTAAAAACTGCAGTAGGAAATGCATCCCATCTAATATTTAGATAAATTGGGAAAAAGAAGTAAAAAAAGAAAAGCTGTAACATCAAAGGTGTTCCCCTGAAGACATATACATATGCCTTACAAATCCACCTTATTGGAGTAATCTTACTGTTTTCCCCAAGGGCTATAGGTATTCCAAGCGGAAGCGATAATACCAGCGTGAGAGCAAACAATGATATCGATATAACCGTCCCTCGCATGAGAGACGGTATAATAATTGAAAAGTAATTCATTTTTATTCCTTTACTATGAATGAGTCGTCGTCCTTAAACCATTTCTGAGAAATTTCTTTTCCTTTGCCACTATCAAGGATATTCTTAAGTGCCTCATTTACCTTTGATGTGAGAACTTTATCATCTTTTCTGAATCCTACAGCGTAGAAATCATCCATGAATACATAGTCAGATGACTTTAGTTCTGGATATGTATATTCTCCCATAACCTTATCAATTACCATTACATCTATTCTTCCTGATTTCATGTCTAGATAAGCAGCAGCATAATCTTTGTACTCTTTAATATTATCCTTATATTTATCAAAGTTTTTGTCTTTTTTTAGTCCGTCAAGTGCAGATGAATCTGCCTGGGTCCCTATCTTATAGTTAGCGAGTTCGGAAGAATCCGTGATGTTGATATTTTGATCATTTGACATAACTATAATTTTATTATTCATATATTTGTAAGAAAGGCTCATGCTTTTCGCCCTATCCTTAGTCCATGACATTCCATTCCAAACGCAGTCAATCTTCTTTGATTTAAGTTCCCCATCTTTTGCATCCCAATCAATAGGCTTAAATTCAACCTTGAGTCCGAGTTCTTCACCAACAGCCTTTGCAAGATCAATGTCGAATCCAACTATCTCGTTGTTCTCGTCTCTGAATCCCATAGGCGCAAATGTGTCATCAAGTCCTACTACGAGCGTTCCCTTATCCTTGATATATTCCCAGTCAGAATTAGCCTTATCTTTACCGCAACCGGTTGTAATGATAGCAATTGCAGCAATAATACATAATGTAAATGCTGTAATCAACTTCCTTTTTAATGATCTATTCTTCATAATTATCCCCCAATATTATTTATTCTTTCTCTTCTTTACTTTAATGTGTTAAAGCATTAATGCGATGATGTAATGTTAGCATTAAAAAATGCATATGTCAACACATTTTTTAAAAAAGTATCAAATTATATTAATTAGATCTCTCTTCTGCCCTCAACTGCTTTAAGTAGAGTGACTTCGTCAGCATACTCAAGGTCTCCACCTACCGGGATGCCATGAGCAATACGAGTTACCTTTATACCGGCCGGCTTAAGTAACCTTGCAATGTACATAGCGGTAGCTTCACCCTCTATATTCGGATTTGTCGCAACTATTACCTCTCGAATATTATCATCGCTACTTAATCTATTTATCAGCGATTTCAAATTTATATCTGAAGGGCCTATTCCGGTAGTAGGAGATATTGTTCCGTGAAGTACGTGATATAACCCTCTGTACTCTCTTATTTTTTCAATAGCTGCAACATCCTGTGGTGTCTCAACAACGCAGATAATTGTCTTATCCCTCGAATCATCTGAACATATAAGACATTGCTCTTTATCCGTAATATTACCGCATACTGAACAATAGTTAAGATTTTTCTTTGCATTTATTATTGATTCAGCAAGACTTCCCGCTTCATTATCTGTAATTGAAAGTATATGAAATGCGAGCCTCTCCGCACTTTTAATTCCTATGCCGGGGAGCTTTGACAATTCATTTATTAAAATTCTGAGTGTTCTCGGGTACTCTCTCACAGCTACCTCCAACATATATTAAAGTCCCGGAATATTGAGTCCTCCGGTGATCTTGCCCATTTCATCATTTACTAACTCATCAACCTGTCTCATAGCTTCATTTATAGCTGCTATGATCAAATCTTGAAGCATCTCCGGATCATCAGGATCAATTACATCCTTATCAAGTATAAGGCTAATCAATTCCTTATTACCATTAACTGTTGCAGACACGGCTCCACCTCCGGAAGTGGTGGTGATTTCTTTTTCTCCTATCATGTTCTGAGTTTCTTCCATCTCTCTTTGCATAGCCTGCATCTGCTTTAGCTGTTTTTGAATATTTGATCCACCGGCTTTATTTTTTTTGCCTGCTCTCATTCCCTTTCCCATATTTCCTCCTAAAAATTTTTATCTATATTATCTCTATCTTTGATGAATCGATTTTGAGAAGTTTTCCTATACTGTCAACGGATTCATCGCCTTTATCATCAGTTCTTGCTTTTTTCTCTTTAACGATATCGCCAGGTACTAGTGTAATAAATGTTTCCTGACCAAAGAGTTTTTTTGCCGCCTCATCGAGTTTCTTTAGACTTTCCTTTGCAAATGACAGCTTACTCGGTTTAACCGTCAATATTATCTCTCCATCTTTATAATCGGTTATTCTACTGTTCGCTCCTACAATAACATTGAAGCCTATATCTCCAGTTGCAACCTCATCAAGGATCTTATCCCACATCTCGTCAAATCCAATATTATCGACTTCTTTAATTATATTTTTCTTATCGGTTTTCTCAATGTTTTCAACATTTGGAATGTTTTCAATATTTGCAATTTTTTCAACGTTTTCAGCATTTTTAGTTTTTTCAGGAGTCACATCTTTTTTTATTCTTTTTTCCCCCTGGGAAGTATCTCCTATCATCTCGATTATTGCCACTTCAAGAATTATCCGTGGCATTGTGGAATATCTTGCCTGATTTACCTTTTTTGAAAGATATCTTATCCAGCTCTTTAGCTCATCTGAATTAATTTTTTCTGATTGCATACTGAGCTTATTAATATTTTCTTTAGATGTTCCGATCAGAGTCTCCGGGTTTTTAGTAAATTTCACAATTAAAAGATTTCTAACATGAATTAGAAGATCTGAAATCATCTGTTTAGCATCTTTTCCAATCTTTATCATGTGATCAATATTTACTGCAGCAGTCTCAACATCTTTTGATATAACGGATTCAATAAGATCTATATAAAAATCATTCCCTAGGGATTCTGTATAGGAATATACCAATTCTTCAGTAATTTCTCTTGATCCGGTCTCAATACACTGTTCAAGAATACTGAGCGCATCCCTAACAGATCCATCTGCCTTTCTTGCAATAATCGAAAGTGCTTCGTGCGTAGGTGACACATCATATTTTGCACATATTTTTTCCATTCCATCAATAAGATCTAGTTCTGATACTCTCTTGAAATTTAGCGTCATGCATCTAGACTTTATTGTAGATCTCACCTTCTCAGGATCTGTGGTTGCCAAGATAAAAACAGTATAAGCCGGAGGTTCTTCAAGCGTCTTTAGAAAGGCATTCTCTGCTGCAGTTGTCAGCATATGTACCTCATCTATAATGTATACCTTATATCTCCCAATAGCAGGTGGATATTGTACTGAATCTATAACAGCCCTAAGATCATCAACGCCGTTATTTGATGCCGCGTCAAGTTCGATGACATCCATGAATGTACCATTTTTGATAGAAAGACAGCTTT
>CABTXQ010000020.1 GCA_902488835.1 uncultured Ileibacterium sp. | reverse complement strand
TTTTGTAGTTAAAGATAATGAGGGGAATCATAAACACATCTCATATATAAGATTTTATGAAGAAATAAGGTGTGTTGTTGAGGCTTTGATAGAGCGTGGACACCTTGGTAAACGTGCAGCAATTATTGGTAATAACAGTTATGAATGGTTCCTTTCCAATATGGCAGTTCAGATGATGGGAGGAATATCTATACCTCTTGATAAAGAGCTTAAGGCCTCAGAGCTTGAAGAATGTCTTGTCAGGAGCAAGGCGGATATAATCTTTTGCGATAAAAAAACTGAGCCTATTATCAGACAAATAGTCGAAAAGAATACGACTCAAATTAAGTCCATATACAACCTTTATGCGGGAAAAAATGAAGACATCAGAGATATTATAAATGAGGGAAAAAATCTCATTGATCATGGAAAAAATGAATTTGATAAGATTGAAATTTGTGAGAATAAAACATCATTTCTGATTTTTACATCCGGAACCACTTCAAATTCCAAGGTGGTAATGTTGAGTCAGAGGAATATATATAAAGATGTAATTAACACTCTTGAAATTGCAGATATAAATCACAGGGATGTTAACTTCTCGCTTCTACCATATCACCATATGCTTGGGTCTATTGCGACATATCTAACACTTGCAGTTGGAGGAAGCACGGTATTTTGTGACGGGCTTAAATACTTACAGAAGAATATGAAAGAATACAAGGTTACAATATTTCTTGCAGTACCTCTTATTCTGGAAGCCATGTTTAAGAAAGTTATGAAGACGGTTGAAAACAATGGTATGGCCGGTAAGATGAAGGCGATAAGAGGTTTTACCAGAGGACTCAACGCTGTTGGAATAAGACCTAACAGGAGAATATTTAAGGGAGTGTTGGATGCTTTTGGAGGAGAACTTAGATTTCTTTTCGTAGGAGGGGCACCTTGTAGCCCGGAAGTGATACGAGGGTTTCAGGATTTTGGAATACAGGTTATACAAGGGTATGGATTGACTGAGACTTCGCCGATTATTGCAGGAGAGGCACCAGGCAGAAGAAAGATTGGTTCTGTCGGCTTTCCGCTTAGAGAAAATGAAATAATAATAGAAGACCCGAACGAAGAAGGAATAGGTGAGATTGTCGTAAGGGGACCGAATGTAATGCAGGGATATTACGAGAATGAAGAAGCTACTAAGGCGGTATTAAATGACGGGTGGCTACGTACAGGAGATTTAGGATATTTTGATAAAGATGGATATTTATTTATCACAGGCAGGACAAAGAATGTCATAGTGTTAAAGAATGGAAAAAATGTTTTCCCTGAAGAAATGGAAACGTACATTGCAGAATTTCCTTATTGCCTTGATAATATAATAGTTGGTCTTCCAAATAATGGTGATAAACTCGATCCTGTTGTCAGTCTTAAGATAGAGTATGACAGAGATTATTTTGAGGGAAAAACCGAAGATGAAGTAATGAAAGTAATACAGGGAGATGTTGAAAAACTTAATGATTTAATGCCGGCATACAAAAGAATAAAGAGAATATTCATAACCGATAGTCCGATGATAAAGACGACAACATCAAAAGTGAAAAGACATCTTGAAATAGAGGAGATGCTTAAAGAAGAAAAAGAAAAAAGCATGCACTGATTAAAACGGTGCATGCTTCTTTATTAAAAACTTTATTTTATTAACAATTCAGCTATTTGAATTGCATTTGTTGCGGCACCCTTTCTCACTTGGTCTCCTGTGCACCAAAGATTTATACCATTCTTATTCACAAGATCCCTTCTCACTCTTCCAACATAAACAAGATCCTGACCGCTTGTCTCGATAGGAGTAGGGAACTCATTACCGGGCATGAGTTTGCAGCCCTTTGCATTAGCTATAGCTTCTTTAGCTGATTCAAGGTCTATCTCATTTTGAAGTATAACACATAATGAAATCGAGTGAGACCTTTCAACTGGGACCCTTACACAGGTGCATGACACATTGAGATTAGGTAGATGAAGAATTTTTCGCCCCTCGTTCTGGAGCTTCATCTCCTCAGATGAATATAGGTTATCACCAAAATCTCCAATTTGTGGGATCAGATTGAATGCAATTTGCTTTGAAAATACAGAAGGCTCAAAAGGTTTACCACTTAGAATCTGCTCTGTTTGTTCGTACATTTCATGAGGCCCTGCTGCCCCTGCACCGCTTGTTGCCTGATATGTTGAAGCATAGATAGCTTCTATCTTGGAAAGATTTGCTAGACCACCTATTGCAACAAGGGATATTATTGTCGAGCAATTAGGATTTGCAATTATTCCCTTGCTTTTATTGATATCTTCAGGATTTATTTCAGGAACGATTAGCGGAACATCGTCATTTAGCCTGAAAGCACTAGAATTATCGACGAATGTAGCACCTGATTTGACAATATCATTGGAGAATCTCTTAGCAATATTATTTTCAGATGCCCCAAGCACTATATCCATACTGTCAAATGAATCTTTATCAGCTTCAATTACAGTTAGGTTACCGAATGGTGTATCAATAACTTTCCCTGCACTTCTTTTGCTTGCAAGTAATCTTAATTCTCCAATCGGAAACTTTCTTTCATTTAATATTTTTATCATTTCCTGCCCTACGGCACCCGTTGCACCGAGGATAGCTACATTGACTTTTTTCATAAAGACCTCCGATATATAAGTTCTAATTATTTATTGCGAAACTGTCGTATAGAATCCTTATCGCATCTTCAAAATCTTCTGTTGCAACACCTATCATTATATTTATTTCATCTGAACCCTGTTCGATAGTTCTAATATTTATACCCTTAGAACCGAGTGCAGCAAATATCCTACCGGATATTCCAACGTGATATGCCATCTGTCTTCCTATAATAGCGATAAGACTTATTCCATCTGTAACATCCATATTATCAGGCTTACATGCCTCTTCAAGAGCGGATACAAATTTATATTTTTTGTTTTCAAGTGAAAGGGAAGGTATAACAAATGAAAAGCTATCGATACTACAAGGAATCATCTCAATTGTAATATCAAATACGGAGCAAACTTCAAGTGCTGTCATAAGCATTTTTACACGGTCCATTCCATTCTTATAAATATTTATTATTGTGTAATGCCTTTTCCCGGTTATTCCTGTGATGAATTTCTCTTTTTTTTCATCATTCGTATCCTCAAAAACTTCTCGAATGAGGGTGCCAGGTTCATCTGGATGATTAGTGTCTTTGATATTTAGAAGGATATTCTTTGCTCTAACGGGGAAAATCGTATCTTCGTGTAGAACTGAAGCACCCATGTGAGATAGTTCTCTAAGTTCAGCAAATGTAACTCTTGGTATTGGCCTCGGGTTTTTTACAATTGAAGGGTCTGCCATAAGAATACCCGGTACATCCGTCCAATTCTCATAAACATCCGCATCAAGTGCAGCTGCTGCTATAGCACCTGTAACATCTGAGCCTCCTCTTGAAAAAACTTCAATCTGTCCATCTTTGCTCATTCCGTAGAATCCTGGTGTAACAATCCTACTATCAGAATCAAAGCGTTCACTTAGCTTGAGATAACTTTCTTCATAATCGATTGTTCCATCATAATTGAAAGTGACCCAATCCTTCGCATCAAGAAAATCATATCCCAGGTAATCAGCCATAAGCTTAGCATTGAGATATTCACCTCTTGAAACAAGATATTGAGAAGAAATCTGTTTATTCATATGACTTCTTATATCATCAAGTTCCGATTCTATATCAATATCAAGCCCACACTCATTCCTTACCTCAAGAAAACGGTCCTTTATCTTATTAAAAATATCATCTGCCGATACATCATATTGAATATGTGCCTTACACAAATAAAGAAGATCTGTAACCTTATTATCACTTGCTGTTCTCCTGCCGGGAGCAGATACAATAACCACTCGTCTGCTGGGATCGGACTCGATTATCTTCTTGACCTTAGCGAATTGTTCTCCGCTACTAAGAGATGAACCTCCAAATTTAACAACTTTTAACATTAATTACTCCTCACTCTCTTATTGAAGCCATGAATACACTGCTTTCTTTGTGGAGTGCAACCTGATAGAGTTTGTGTGCTGCTGCAACCGTCATAGGCTCTGTTACAGATGAACCTTTATCACTCCTGAAATAATAGCTTCTCTTTATTAAATCGTTGTCAATTACAGCTTCCGAAAGGGCTCCTGTCCTTAGAGTTTCACCTCCTGCTGCGATATCAAGAGCATCATGTATTACAGACGTTCCTGTAGGCATCTTTCCTGCACCTTCACCATAGAAACTTTGAATTCCTACATTTCGTCCGTTGAGAGTTATTATGTTATTATTCTTATGCACATTCGCTTCAAGTCTGTCCTTAGGTATTAGTGTAGGCTCTACATAGCAAAAGAATTTATCATCCATCTTACCTGCATGCATTATCAATTTACATACGCAGTTACTTTCCTCAAACATCTTTATATCGCTTGATTTTAGATTTCTTATTCCCGCTACTGGAATCTTTGACTCTTTGAATAATTTACCAAAGGCTAGATTTGATGAAATTGAACATTTATGTAAAGTATCATATCCATCGATATCCGATGAAGGATCAGCTTCCGCATATCCTGCCTGTTTGGCATCCGAAAGCGCTTCTTCAAATTCAGCACCCTCCTCGGTCATCCTATCAATTATATAATTGCAAGTTCCGTTGATTATACCTGAAATTTCAAGTATTTCGTCACATCTTTTAGCTCTAAGTAAATTAAAAAGCCAAGGAATACCTCCACCAGCTGCTGCTGTATATCTAAGGATAACACCATTTGAATCAGCTGCGTGAGTAAGCTCCCTATAGTATGTGCTTATTAGCTCCTTATTTGGAGTAACAACATGCTTCCCTTTTTGTAATGCTTCCATTACATACTCGTAAGACGGATGAAGACCACCAATGCATTCACATACTATGTCGATGTTTGGATCATCCAATATTTCTTTATAATTTGTTGTTGATATCTTCTCAAATCCTGGTTTTGGGTTATGAATTAATGCTCTTCTAACATTCAATATATCAGTGTTCTTAGCTGCTTCAAATGCTCCCATTCCAACTGTTCCGAGCCCAAGAATTGCTATGTCCATATTGACACTTCCTTTCTAAAGCGATTTATGCCTTACACGTTCATTCATAAAGCATAGACACTTGTTTTTACAATATGATTAATGTATCATAACAATAACTTGTTTTCAATTATTAAGAGGTAATAAAGTTGAGATATTTAAGCACAAGAGATGAGAACATCACTGCATCTCCGTCGGAGGCGATAATTATGGGACTGGCATCTGACGGAGGTCTTTTTATTCCGGAGAATATAGAAGAAATTAAAGTTGATTACGAAGAGTTAATTGACAAGTCTTACAAGGAAATTGCCATAGAGGTGTTTAGTAAATTTTTTCCTGACCTTATTATGGATATACCGGAGATAGTAGAACAAAGCTATGATAATAAGTTTAGTGACAATAAGATAACACCGCTCAAGTGTTATGGCGATAAGATTTTTCTAGAGCTTTTTCATGGACCGACATGTGCATTCAAAGATGTTGCACTTTCAGCACTCCCTAATCTAATGAATGCCGCTGCAAAAAAAATAGGATTTAAGAAAAAAATACTGATTCTGACTGCGACAAGCGGTGATACTGGAAGTGCCGCAATGAAGGGGTTTTCAGATGTGAAAGACACGGGGATCATAGTATTTTATCCTGATGAGGGAATATCTGAGATACAAAGACTGCAGATGACAACTCAGGAAGCAGAAAACGTTGTAGCATGTGCCATAAGAGATAATTTTGATGCGGCACAAAAAGGTGTAAAAAAAATACTTGAAGAAAGAAATATTAATAGAGACGATGTTTCCTTATCAAGTGCGAATTCAATAAACATAGGAAGACTTGTGCCTCAGGTAGTCTATTATTTTGCAGCATATAAGGAACTCGTATCAAAAGGGAAGATAGAGATAGGAGACAAGGTTTCATTTACAGTTCCAACAGGAAATTTCGGGGACATTATGGCAGGATGGTTTGCTAAATCTATGGGACTTCCAATCGAAAGGCTAATATGCGCATCAAACAAGAACGATGTTCTCGCTGACTTTCTAAGTGATGGACACTACGATAAGAGAAGAGAGTTCTATATGACAGAGTCACCATCAATGGATATATTGGTGTCTAGCAATCTTGAAAGGCTGTTATATTATGTAGCAGGTGCTAAGAAGACAGCTAGATATATGAAAGATCTTGAGACTAAAGGCTGGTATAGAATCGAAGAAAGTGAGCTTGAAGAAATCAAGGAGATTTTCATAGGCTGCTCTTCAGACGATGAAGAAGCAAAAGCATCAATCAGGGAATGTTTTAACAAAAATGGTTGTCTTATTGATACACACACAGCGACTGCTTATGCCGGATATGAGAAGCTCATCAAGGATAAGCCTTATGAAAATATTACGAATGTAATTCTGGCAACAGCTTCGCCTTTCAAGTTTCCTAAGGCGGTTTTATCAGCAATAGCAAATAAGGTTGATGGCGATGACAGGGATTGCGTTGATAGACTTTCTCATTTAACCGGATTTTCTGTACCATCAAAGCTTTATGAGGTTTTTACAAAACCTGTAAAGAGTGAAGATGTAATAAATAAGGACGAGATGAGAGATTACGTAGACGAAAAAATCAATAAAAAGGTTTTGGGGATTTGATATGAGTGAAGTAATTAATGTTAAAGCACCTGCAACATCTGCAAATGTAGGCCCGGGATTTGATGTGTTTGCTTTCGCATTGAACCTATATAATGAAGCAAGCTTCGAGATGATTGAAAAAGGACTTGAAATTTCCGGTTGTCCAAAAGAGTTCAGGAATGAAAGAAATCTTGCATATCGAGCATATAAGGCTGTTTTTGAAATTACGGGTAAGAAAATGGGAGGGCTTAGATTAATTGAAAAGAATCAGATACCGTTTTGCAGGGGACTCGGTTCATCTGCAGCAATGATTGCAGAGGGGGCAGTTTCTGCAAACGAAATGCTTGGTTCACCTCTTGACAAGTCTGAACTGCTTGAAGTATGCCTTAAGATAGAGCCTCATCCCGATAATCTTGCAGCCTGTATTTATGGAGGATTCACTTCCGCTATAAAAATTGAAGATAATCATGTAGTTAGAAATACCGATGTTAGCGATCAACTTGATTTTTATGCGATAATATCTGAACAGCAGGTGAGTACTGATGAAGCGAGACTTGTCTTGCCAAAAGATGTATCACTTACTGATGCTGTCTTCAATATCTCTAGAGCATCGATGCTTCAGAACGCCTTTGAATCTGGCAATAAACATATTTTATCAATCCTACTTCAGGATAGAATTCACGAGCCTTACAGAAAAAACTTGATTGATGACTTTGATGCTGTAAAGTCAATTGCATACAGTTCCGGTGCATATGCATTCTATATTAGCGGCTCTGGGTCAACATGTATTGCAATGAGTGATAAGGAATCTTTTATAGATGATATGAATAAACATCTGATCCAATCAGAAATAAAAAGAAAGGTCATTAAACTGAAGGCCTCAAACGAAGGAACAAAAAGAATTTAATAGCTATGGACAGCAAATTTGTAATTGTTGATAAATCAATATTACCTGATTATTTTGAAAAGGTGATTGAAGCCAAGCATCTATTGGAAACAGGACAAGCTAAGAATGTAGCTGAAGCTAGCAGAATTGCCGGAATTTCAAGAAGCACTTATTATAAATATAGGGACAGCATTATGACATTTTCACAGGGGGAGGTAACAAGGCGTGCAAATATATCTATGATGCTTGATCATAAATCAGGTGTAATAATTGAAATCTTGAAATATTTTAAGGACAATAAATGCAGTATTTGGACTATTAATCAGAGTACACCAATAGGAGGTGTTGCCAATGTTATAATGACGGTCGAACTCATAGATGCAGAAATCAGCATAGATGAAATTATAGATAGTCTAAAAATCAAGGACGGAGTTTTCAAGGTAAGACTCATGGGCGTTGAATAGAGTATAGTTCTTGAGTATTTGCTTGTGATATTTTTATGAATTGTTATGAAGAATTACTCATAATATTTCATATTGGATAACACTTAAATACAAATAAATAGTGTACAATTAATATACAAGTTTGATGTTATGAAAATTTATTTAAAGGAGAATGTGATATGGCTAATAAATATGCAGGAACAAAGACAGAAAAGAATCTATTAGAAGCATTTGCAGGTGAATCACAGGCAAGAAATAAATATACATATTTTGCTTCTACAGCTAAGAAAGAGGGCTACGAGCAGATTTCGGCAATCTTTCTAGAAACAGCAAATAATGAAAAAGAGCATGCAAAACTGTGGTTTAAGGAGCTTGGAATGCTCGGAGATACAGCAGAGAATCTAGGTTCTGCAGCAGATGGCGAAAACTATGAGTGGACTGATATGTACTCACGCATGGCTGATGAGGCTGATGAGGAGGGTTTCCCTGAATTAGCTCGCAAATTTAGAAATGTAGCTGCAATTGAAAAAACACATGAAGAAAGATATAGAAAATTGCTTCACAATGTAGAGGCTCAGGAAGTATTCAAGAAGAGTGAGATTAAGGTTTGGGAATGCCGTAACTGTGGACATATTGTAGTTGGAAAGAAGGCACCTGAAGTTTGCCCAGTATGTGACCACCCACAGGCATTCTTTGAAGTACACAAAGAAAATTACTAATAAAAAAGCATTATATAGAATAAAATGTTAATTATTTAAATATTTAAAATTTATGGAGGTAGAGTTTATGTTGATTTATAAATGTGAAGAATGTGGAAGCTTATTAAATTTCTTGACCGATGGGGAAAAGGAAGTATGCAAGGAGTCTTTTAAGGAGCTAACTGCAAATACCGAAGATGCAGCAAAGGAAAAGCATGTTCCAGTTATCAAAGCAGATGGAAAGCATATCGAAGTAACAGTAGGTTCTACACTACACCCAATGGAAGAAGAACATCATATTGAATTCATCATTTTGGAAACAAAGAAGGGCTATCAGTTTAAGAAATTAAATCCTGGAGATAAGCCTTATGCCGAATTTGAAGTAAGTGCTGATGATGAAGCTGTTGCTGCTTATGAATATTGCAATTTACATGGACTTTGGAAAAAAGATATCTAAAAATCAAAAATCAAAGCATAATTAGATGACAATTACCTCCTTAGATGTTATTATGACACATAGTAGAATCTAAGGAGGATTTTTTATTATGAAGAAATGTTGGAAAATGATTGCGATTGTCCTTATGTCTCTGGTGATGGTCCTAAATTTTGCCGGATGCAAGAAGACAACTCCAAGTGAATCCGTTGAAAAAGAGCTAAAAGATCTCCAGTCAGAGACAGTTAAAGATGTTGACCTTCCATACATCAATGAGGAGAATGCAGATGATAATGAGCTTAAAGATAACTATGTTAAATGGATTAATATGATTCAGAAGTTTGATTATAAGATTGTTGACGAAAAGGTTAGTAAGGACGGCAAGTCTGCAACAGTAAGAGTTAAAATCAGCACATATAATTTTGGAGAAGCATATAATGAAGTAGCTAAGCAGATTAAGAATGATATAGATGAGGGTAAGATAAATAAAGATACAAATATTGATAATTATGTTATAAGTGAATTCCTACCTAAAGCTCTTGCATTGAAAGATAAGAAATACACCAAGGAAATAATTATCAAATGCAATAAAGAAAAGAAAGAATGGAAGAATGATATATATGACAACGAAGATTTCAAGGATTCAATCCTTGGAGGAATGCTTACAGAGGCACCTAATCTGACTTCATTCTTATAAAACATATAAATATTTAATGAAATTAAAAGCCGTCGCTTGGTACTGATATCTACCATATGCGACGGCTGTTTTATTACATTAACTTGCAGATTCTGTTACTGAATTCAACGGTATCTTCTATAGGTAGTCCTTCTATTAACAATGCCTGATCGTATAGAAGCATTGCATAATCCTTGACTTTCTCTGTGTCGTTATCAGAAACCGCCTTTTCAAGATTGCTGTAGAAAGGAAGATTTCCATTGATTTCGAGGATAATATCTGCCTTAAAACCACCCATGTCATTATCTCCGGTTATTTCCGCCTGGGCTTTTAGAATCTTTGACATTTCAAGCGAAATTTCATTGCCTGTCGAAAGGCATACAGGGTGAGTTTTTAGACGGTTAGAGAGAATTACTGAAGAAACCTTATCGCCAAGTACATTCTTAACTGCATCAAGAACATCTTTAGCTTTCTCATTTTTTTCAAGAGCATTCTTCTTTTCCTCATCCGAAATATCAAATCCAAGATCGTTATCAGCGATGTTTTTGAACATTTTACCGTCGTATTCAGCTAGGATTTTTATTGCAAATTCATCAACTTCATCAGTACAGAAGAAGACCTCGTATCCCTTATCTTTAAATACATCCATGTGAGGCATTGCTGCAAGCTTTTCATTTGACTCTCCTGATGCGTAATATATGTATTTCTGATCACTTGGCATCCTTTCAATGTACTCCTTAATAGTACTTTGCTTTTCTGTTTGGCTGCTATAGAACATGATAAGATCCTTGAGCTTATCCTTATTCATTCCAAAGTAATCATAGACACCGAATTTCAACTGCAATCCGAATGCTTTAAAGAATTTATCATAGCTTTCTCTTTCATTTTCAAGCATATCTTTAAGCGCTTTTAGTATTCTTTTCTCAATTCTAACAGCGATAGCCTTTAATTGTCTGTCCTGTTGAAGCATCTCCCTTGAAATATTAAGGGATAGATCCTGGGAGTCGACAAGCCCTTTTACAAAGCCGAAGTATTGAGGAAGAAGATCCTCGCATTTTTCCATTATCATTACACCGCTTGAATAAAGCTGAAGCCCCCTCTTATAATCCTTGGTATAGTAGTTAAAAGGAACCTCAGAAGGGATGAACAGCAAAGAGTTATAAGAAATGACACCTTCAACATTTGAATGTATAACTTTGAGCGGATCGTTATGGTCATAAAATTTACCCTTATAAAATTCATTATACTCTTCGTCAGTAATCTCGCTTTTGTTCTTTTTCCAGATAGGAACCATGCTATTTAGGACTTCATCTTCATAGTAAGTCTCATATTCAGGCTTAAAATCATCCTCTTTCTGTTCTTCATCCGTTGCCGGCTTTTGACGACTTTTCTCGACATTCATAACGATAGGATATCTTATATAATCTGAATACTTGGTTACAAGGCGTCTTATTGTATATTCTTCGAGATATTCTGAATATTTATCACCGTCAGCTTCCTCGCTGTCATCTCTAAGAGTAAGAATAATTGTCGTTCCAACTTCATCTCTTTTGGATTCTTCTACTCTGTAACCATCAACACCGTCACTTATCCATCTAAACGCTTTATCTTCTCCTTCTTTAAGAGAAATTACCTCTATACGTTTACTTACCATAAATGCGGAATAGAATCCTACACCGAACTGTCCTATTATATCGGGGAGATCGGAAGAAGCCTTCTCGTCATTAGAGAGCTTCGAAATATCATCCTTAAAATCAAGAGAACCACTATTAGCAATGATTCCGAGATTTTCTTCCAGCTCTTTTTCACTCATTCCTATTCCGTTATCGGAAATTGTAAGTGTGCGTATATCCTTATTTATTTCAATTCTTATATTATAGTCGTCACGAGATATACCGGTTTCACCCTTCGATGCCGAATTATAATATCTTTTGTCAATCGCATCGCTTGCATTGCTTATGATTTCACGTAGAAAAATTTCCTTATTGGTGTATATGGAGTTAATCATCAAATCAAGCAAACGCTTCGACTCTGCTTTAAATTGTTTCTTTCTACTCATCTTTTAACCTCTTTTCATAAAATATCATCCTGTTAGCACTCTCAACAGATGACTGCTAATTACAATAATAGTCAATAAAAAAATTTTTTCAACGATAGTTTACAAATATCACAGAAAATTCATAATAGTTCAATTTAGAAAATAGATTGTTTACAATTATTTATGCTAGAATTTATTCTAATGATATAGTTCATATATTGGAGGTATAATATGAGTGACAAAAGATATGAGGTAGCCATTATAGGAGCCGGACCGGCTGGGATGACTGCAGGGATATATGCTGCAAGAGCGGGAAAGAGTGTAATTATTATTGAGAAAAAATCACCGGGAGGTCAGATTATTAATACACTTGACGTGGATAATTATCCTGCAATGCCTGGAATCAGTGGTGTTAAATATTCTATGGCACTAAAGGAGCAGGCAGAAAGTTTTGGATCTGAATTTATATTTGATGAGGTGAGTGGAATTGACAGAGTAGAATCTGACAAACCTTATTTTGTAATTCACGGTAAGGCTGAGGATTATGAGGCTATGGCTGTAATCCTTGCAACAGGTCTTGAGAATAGAAAGATTGGACTTCCGGGTGAGGATAAATTGATTAGCCATGGGATTTCATTTTGTGCTGCATGCGACGGAGCTTTTTTCAGAGGAAAAGATGTAGCTGTATACGGTGGCGGAAACACGGCTCTTGAAGATGCTGCATATCTTGCAAGTATTTGTAATACGGTTACTATAATTCATAGAAGAGATCGGTTCAGAGGTGAGCAGGCACTTGTTGACCAACTCAAGCAGTATAAGAATGTTAAATACATTATGGAATCAACTATTACGGAAGTAAAAGGGGATAACATGATAGAAGGAGTTGTCGTAAAGAATAAAAATAGCGAGGAGACAAAAGAGATAAAGGTTGACGGGCTATTTCTAGCCATAGGACAGATTCCTAACGGAAAAATCTTCTCAAATATTACAGATGTTGATGAGAGAGGTTATTATGATGTTGATGAGAACTGTGTATCAGGAGCTTTCCCTGGAGTCTTTGTAGCAGGAGATGGAAGGAGCAAGAAGATAAGGCAGCTAACGACAGCAGTATCCGATGGTTCAGTTGCAGGTAGTGCTGCATCATCATATATCGATCGTCTTAATGGTAGAGAATATATTTAAACTGTGTTAAAATTATCGATGTATAATAGTCTAAAATGATTGGCTAGGTTATATTTAAAACTGAGGAGTAACAGATATGGTTGATCCTATGGAAAACCCAAGAGTAAGAGAAGAAATTAAGAAGGCTATGATAAAGCCACTCAATGATAAAAGTAGTGTAAAAAAAGTAATAGGAGTTATAAGCGGCAAGGGAGGTGTAGGTAAGTCACTTGTTACAGGATTGTCTGCTGTAGCTGCATCAAGAGCTGGATACAAGACGGCAATTATGGATGCAGATATCACAGGTCCATCAATACCTAAGATGTTTGGAATACATCAAAAGGTAGGTATGGTTGACGGTAGCATTGATCCTGTTGAGACAAATTCTGGAATTAAAATAATGTCTCTCAACCTACTTACTGACAATGAGACAGATCCGGTCATATGGAGAGGACCTGTTATAGGAGGAGCTGTAACGCAGTTCTGGACAGATGTGTCCTGGGGAGACATAGATGTGATGTTTATAGATATGCCACCAGGAACGGGAGATGTTGCACTAACTGTATTTCAATCAATTCCTATAGATGGGATAATTGTTGTAACCTCACCACAGGACTTGGTTTCAATGATTGTTACAAAGGCAATTAACATGGCAAAGATGATGGATATTCCTGTACTCGGATTAGTTGAGAATATGAGTTATATTGAATGTCCAAACTGCGGTGAAAAAATTGAATTGTTTGGTCCCGGAAAGGTTGATGAGGTTGCAGCTAAGAACAATACAAAGGTCCTTTCTAAGCTTCCGCTTGATCCTGACTATGCACATCTTTCGGACCAAGGACTTATTGAATTTTACCAAACAGATGCTATGAAATGCATACCTGATTTAATTAAGGAGCTTGATACATAGGATGAGTGAGTTAATAAGGCTCGATAATATATGTAAGTCCTTCGGGGATAATAAAATCCTCGAAGGTCTATCGCTTTCAATAAATAAAAATGAATTTGTTACCATACTCGGCCCTTCCGGCTGCGGTAAGACAACACTCCTTAGGATAATAGGGGGGTTTGAGATGCCGGATGAGGGTCAAGTTTTTTTCGATGGAAAAGATATAACGAGTATTCCAGCAAACCAAAGGAATGTTAATACGGTATTCCAAAACTATGCACTTTTTCCGCACATGAATGTTTTGGATAATGTTGCATTTGGGCTTCGTGTAACAGGTATACCGGAAAGCGAAATCAAAGAAAGAGTTGGTGACGCACTCTCGATGGTGAAGCTTTCCGGATATGAGAGAAGAACAATTGATAAGCTTTCTGGAGGGCAGCAACAGCGAGTTGCAATGGCAAGGGCTATTGTCAATAGACCAAGAGTTTTATTGCTCGATGAGCCTCTTGCAGCTTTAGATTTAAAGCTTAGACAGGAGATGCAGTATGAGCTTGTGAGAATAAAAAATGAGCTTGGAATTACATTTTTGTTCATAACTCATGATCAGGAGGAAGCTCTTACGATGTCAGATACTGTAGTTGTTATGAATGATGGCGTAATTCAACAGATGGGTTCACCTGAGTCTATATATAACGAACCAATTAACGCTTTCGTTGCAGATTTTATTGGTGACAGTAATATACTTGACGGAATTATGAGAGCAGACCGTGTAATAGAAATAGGAAATGCTATTTTTGAATGTGTCGATACAGGGTTCGAAAAGGATGAACCTGTAGATGTAATGATAAGACCTGAGGATATAGAGATAAGACCTTATGGCGAGGGTAATCTTAATGCAGTTATTACAAGCTCTCTATTCATAGGAATGCATTATGAAATGCTTGCTAAAAGTGAACTTAATACAGGATTTGAATGGCTTATCCAAAATTACAATTCCTATGATGTTGGGACTGAGGTCGGAATGTACGTAAAACCTGAGAACATTCAGATAATGCATAAGCCTAAAACAGAAGATGAAAAGGCCTTAGACATGGAAATCTAAGATTTATACGGGGGTTGAAACAAATTGGGTAAGCAAAGAAAGTTGGCAGCACCTTTCATAGTTTGGATTATAATTGGGACTGTAATACCGATAATGTCAATAACATATTATGGTTTCACTTCAAGCGATGGTGGTTTTACGTTAAAAAATATTTTTGCAATAACTGACCCGCAACATCTGAAGGCACTCGGCCTATCTTTAGCCTTGTCAGCTATAAGCACCCTTATTTGTCTCATTTTGGCATTCCCGATGGCAATGATTTTGAAAAATAGCAAATTTGGGAAAAGCGGATTTGTAATCTTCGTCTTCATTCTTCCTATGTGGATGAATTTTTTGCTTCGCACAATGGCATGGCAGGTTCTTCTTGAAAAAAAAGGCGTTATAAATAGTATCCTTGGGATATTCGGATTACCCGGACAGAGCCTTATGAATACTCCGAAAGCTATTATACTCGGTATGGTATATGATTTCCTTCCATTCATGATCCTTCCTATATATAATTCAGTCATAAAAATAGACAGGCACATTATAGATGCGGCATATGATCTTGGAGCAAGCCCTTATATAACCTACAAAAAAATAATAATCCCACTTGCATTACCAGGCATAATAAGCGGTATCACCATGGTTTTTATACCTGCACTAACTACATTCGTCATCTCAAATATGCTTGGAGGAGGTAAAATTAACCTCATAGGAAATATTATAGAGCAGGAATTTGTGGTTAGCTCTAACTGGTACCTTGGGTCCGGATTATCAATAATAATGATGATATTTATTATTTTCAGCATGTTGTTACTTAAACATTTTGATAAGTCCGGCGGAGGGGATTTGATATGAAAAAGATTGCAAGTTATGTATATTTAGCATTGATTGCGATTTTTCTCTACCTTCCAATAGGGACTCTTATAATACTCTCATTTAATAGCAGTAAATCTATGTCAATCTGGACAGGATTTACATTACGCTGGTATATTGAGATGATTCACGACAGGTTGATAATGAACGCAATAGTTAACACATTTTCTATTGCACTTATTTCAGGAATAGCAGCAACCTTGATTGGTACTATGGCTTGTATTGGACTGAAGAGTATGTTGACAAGAAGCCAGAATATATTACTTGGGCTCAACAATATTCCACTTCTAAATGCGGATATAGTTACAGGCATTTCACTTATGCTATGTTTTCTAGCATTTGGAATATCTCTAGGTTATAGCACAATTCTTATTTCACATATTACTTTTTGTATTCCTTATGTGATACTTTCTGTAAGACCAAGGATAAATAAGACAACAGAGAGTCTCTATGAGGCGGCACTTGACCTTGGAGCTTCCAGGCTATATGCATTTAGAAAAGTTGTGATTCCGGAGCTGGCCCCTGGCATTATTTCGGGATTCCTGCTTTCGTTTACTATGTCCGTAGATGATTTCATAATAACTTATTTTACAAGAGGTGCCGGAATAAATACAATTTCAACAAGAATTTATAGTGAGGTAAAAGTGGGAATAAGACCTTCACTATTTGCACTTTCAACAGTTGTTTTTTCACTTGCTCTGATTATTCTTATTGTTGTTAATCTAAAAATTAAAAGTGGGGAAGAAAGAGAAATTGAGATATTTTAGCGGTAGAAACTCAATATTAAAAATCAAATTATTCTTGGTGCTAATGTCGCTATTTATAATTCCGTTAATATTTACATCCTGTCGTGATATTGGAGTGAACGGAGTGGTTTACGTATATTGCTATGGTGACTATTATGATCCGGAGATTGTAAGGGAATTTGAGGATAAGACGGGGATTACGGTAATTCAGGACAGCTATGATACAGCTGAAGAAATGTATCATGTAATAAGCAAAAATAGCACAGATTATGATGCAGTTTGCACATCAGATTATATGATTGATAAATTAAGAAAGGAAGGCTACCTTGCTCCTTTGGACAAAAAAAATATCAAAAACATTGACAATATCGATCCGGTATATATGAAGAAGTCTTGTGAATTCGATCCCGGAAATATCTATTCAGTACCACATGTTGCAGGCGTTGCAGGCATTGCATATGATAAAAGAGAGGTTGGAAATAAAGATATCAATTCGTGGGATGCTCTATGGGATAAAGAATATAAAAATGAGATAGTTATGCCAGATAGCCTAAGAGATGCATTCATGATATCGCTTAAAAGACTAGGATATTCAGAAAATACTACAAATGAAAGCGAGATAAAACAGGCTTCAGATGAACTCATTAAGCAAAAACCGCTTGTGTACAAATATGCCAATGATAATGCAAGAGATCTTATAGCGGATGGATCGGCAAAGCTGGGGTTTATATGGAACGGTGAATATTATTATACAAAGGAACTGAATAAAAATATTAAGTTTGTAGTACCGGAGGAGGGAAGCGAGAGCTTTATTGACTCATGGGTGATTCCGAAATCAGCAAAAAACAAGGCCAATGCAGAAAAATGGATCAACTATCTTTCTGAAGCAAAGGTTGCAAAAAGAAATTTCGACTATCTTCATTATACAGTTCCCAATCTTGCAGCAATGAAGCTTATAGATGACAAATATATTAATGATAAGAATATTTTTCCGACAGAAGATATACTTAGTAGATGCGAGGGACTTAAATATCTTGGAAATGAAGCGGATTCAATGTATGGTAATTATTGGAAAAAAGTTAAAAGCTCGAGATAAGAATATAAAATTCATATAAAATCACATAAAAAACATAAATATACTCCATTATTTCGTTGACATGTTCGAGATGATGGAGTATATTATGAATAGTGATTAGCACTCTTTACGTGCGAGTGCTAATAAAAAACAGAGGAGGCAATGACATGGCATTAAGTGAAAGAAAATTAAAAATTCTACAAGCAATAATAAATGACTATGTCTTGAATGCTGAGCCTGTCGGATCAAGAACGCTTTCAAAGCGTCACGATCTTGGCATAAGTCCTGCAACCATAAGAAACGAGATGGCGGATCTTGAAGATATGGGTTATCTGACCCACCCTCATACCTCAGCAGGTAGGGTTCCGTCAGACAAGGCATATAGATTATATGTAAATAAATTAATGGAGAAAGAGGCAATTGAGCCTGCTGAAAAACGCATAATTAATGAGAGGCTTAAACAAGACATCGGGGAATTCGATGCCACATTAAGACATGCAGCAGCACTTCTTAGTGATATAACGAACCTGGCCTCATTTGCAATGACACCGCAGCAATCACAGGACAGATTGAGTTTTATCAAACTAATGCCTTTTGATGAAGATTCTGTTGTAATGATGATAATATCTGAAAGTGGTAATATAACAAATCAAATACTCAGAATTAATATACCATACACGAATGAGGCTCTTGATATTCTTTCTAAGAGTATGACATATCAATACAAGGGCACTACAATAGATGAGGCGCTTAAGTCAAAAGTGATACTGGATTTAAGAGATGATTTGAACGCAATGAGTATGCTTGCAGAAAGCGTTATGCCAAACTTTCTTAAGAGCCTTGAGGAGATGTTAAATGTGAACCTATACATGGAAGGTTTATCGAACATATTTAATATTCCTGAGTATAGCAATATAGATCGGGCAAGGGCATTTATTGAACTCGTTTCAAGGAGGGAAGATTTCGCAAGAGATTTGCTAGAAAGAGATGACGGAATCATGGTTACTATCGGAAGCGAGAATGAAGAGGAAGCTATGCATGACAGCACATTGATAACAGCGACCTATCATGTTGACGGAAAGCTTGTCGGAAAAATTGGAGTTATCGGTCCAACGAGAATGAAATACAGCAAAGTTACATCGATAGTGGAATATTTAACGGATAATTTAAGCAAGTCATTTAGTTTAATCAGCGGAAAGGACGATAATAAGGATGGATGAGAAAAAGAAACATGATGAGGTAGAGAAAAAGGAAATATCTGATAAAGAAGTATCTGATATCGAAGAGAGCATTGAAGAAGAAATTGAAAAAAAAATTGAAGAAGAAGCGATTGAAAATGTAAAAAAAGAGGCAGAAGATCGTTATGCAAGGCTAATGGCGGAGTTCCAAAATTACAAAAAGCGTTCCGCAAAGGAGAAAGAGGATATTCATGCTTATGCGAATGAAAAACTTATTAAAGATCTTTTGGACGTGCTTGATAATTTTGAAAGGGCCATCGAGGTTATGGAAAAAGATATTTCTGATAACGAAAACGATGCTATTATGGAAGGAGTAGGGCTTATTTTTACGCAATTCTATGATGTCCTAAAAAAGGCAGGACTAAATGAAATAAAAGCACTCGGAGAGAAATTTGATCCACAGTTCCATCATGCAGTTATAAATGAGCCTTCAGAAGAGTTCAAAAGCGGTGAAGTAAGCAAGGTATTGCAAAAAGGTTATAAATTGAACGACAGAGTAATAAGACCGGCAATGGTCGCAGTTTCAGAATAAGGATTAGAGATTTAGAAAGGTAGGAAATTAAAATGAGTAAAGTAATAGGAATTGATTTAGGAACAACTAACAGCTGCGTATCAGTACTTGAAGGCGGCGAACCTACAGTAATAGCAAATGCAGAGGGTTCAAGAACTACACCTTCAGTAGTTGCCTTTACAAAGGACGGGGAGAGGCTTGTCGGAGAGACAGCAAAAAGACAGGCAGTTACTAACCCTGATAGGACTATATCTTCTATCAAAAGACATATGGGTGAAAATTTTATAACTGAAATTGATGGGAAAAAATATACCCCTCAGGATATCAGCGCAATGATTTTAACAAAACTTAAGAATGATGCGGAAGCATATCTTGGAGAAAAGGTAACAGAAGCTGTAATAACTGTTCCTGCTTATTTTTCTGACGCACAAAAACAGGCTACAAAAGATGCAGGTAAGATTGCAGGACTTGATGTAAAGAGAATAATCAACGAGCCAACGGCAGCTTCACTTGCTTACGGCCTTGATAAGGACAAGGGATCACATAAGATTCTAGTATACGATTTAGGTGGCGGTACATTCGATGTATCAATTCTTGAACTCGGTGAAGGTGTATTCGAAGTTCTTGCAACAAACGGAGACACCAAGCTCGGAGGAGATGATTTTGACAACAAGATAATAGATTATCTCGTAGATGAATTTAAGAAACAAAATAATGTTGATCTGAAAACAAATAATATGGCTATGCAGCGTCTAAAGGAAGCAGCAGAAAAAGCTAAGAAAGAGCTTTCAAGTGCATTGACGACTCAGATAACTTTACCATATATATTTGTAAATGATAATGGTCCTTTGAACCTGGATATATCACTTTCAAGAGCTAAATTTGACCAGCTTACATCAGGACTTGTAGACAGAACTATGGAGCCTGTGAAAAAAGCTATAAAAGATGCAGGTGTCAGCAATTCTGATATAAGCAAGGTAATATTGGTAGGAGGTTCAACAAGAATTCCTGCAGTTCAGGAAGCGGTAAAGAAAATAACAGGTAAAGATCCATTTAAGGGGATAAATCCTGATGAATGTGTAGCTGTAGGTGCTGCGATACAGGCAGGAGTACTAACAGGTGAGGTAAATGATGTACTTCTCCTTGATGTAACACCATTGTCACTATCAATCGAGACACTTGGTGGAGTAGCAACAAAGCTAATCGAAAGGAATACAACAATTCCTACAAAGAAGAGTCAGATATTCTCAACTGCCGCTGACAACCAGACCGCTGTAGATATTCACGTAATGCAGGGTGAACGTGAGATGGCCAATGACAATATAACACTTGGCAGATTCCAGCTGACAGGTATAGCACCTGCACCACGTGGAATCCCTCAGATTGAGGTTACATTTGATATCGATGCAAATGGTATAGTAAACGTAAGCGCTAAGGATATGGGAACAGGCCAGGAGCAGAGGATTACAATTACATCATCCACCAAGCTGACAGAGGAGGAAATTAACCAGAAGGTACAAGAAGCTGAACAGTTTGCTGCTGAAGATAAGAAGAAAAAAGAAGCTGTAGAAGCAAGAAATCAGGCAGAAGCTATGATATTTGAAACGGAAAAACAGCTTGGAGAACTTGGAGATAAGGTAACGGAAAGTGAAAAAGAAAGTATCAATGCTGCAAAAGATGAGCTTAAAAAGGCACTTGAATCTCAGGATACAGAAGAGATAAAGTCAAAGACAGAGGCCCTGACAAATGCATTCTATCCGGTTTCTTCAAGAATCTATCAGGAAGCACAGCAACAAGCAGCGGCTGCAGGTGAAGGTGCTACTTCGTCAGATACATCAGACCCTAATACAGTGGATGCTGATTATGAGGTTGTAGATGAAGACAACTAATGTTGAATCGGAGGTGGGTATAACCCGCCTCCTTATATAAAAGTACGGAAGGATATTAAATAATGGCTGAAAAAAGAGATTATTATGAAGTGCTTGGACTTAAGAAAGGTGCTTCTTCGGATGAGATAAAAAAAGCCTTCAGAAAGATGGCTATGAAATACCATCCTGATAGGAATCCGGATAATAAAGAGGCTGAGGAAAAGTTTAAAGAGGTAAACGAGGCCTACGCTATCTTGTCCGATCCTGATAAAAAAAGTAAATATGATAAGTTCGGCCATGCAGGGGTAGATCCTAACGCAGGTTTTGGCGGAGCAGGCTTTGGCGGATTCGGCGGATTTGATTTTGGAGACATCTTTAGCGATATGTTCGGTGGATTTTCTGGATTTGGCGGAAGAACCACCGAGCATACTGGCCCTGCTAAAGGAGCAGATCTTCAGAAAAAAATCGTTATAGATTTTAAAGAAGCTATATTTGGCTGCAAGAAAGAGATTAAGATTACTAAGAACGTACGTTGCAAAACCTGTAACGGAGAAGGGAATGCACCTGGTACATCAAAAAGGAAGTGTGACCAGTGTAATGGAACAGGTAGGACTACAACAATAAGGCAGACGATTCTTGGACAGATGCAATCGCAGTCAATTTGTTCCAAATGTAATGGCAGTGGTGAGATTATAGACACGCCTTGCCCAGATTGTCATGGATCAGGAATAAATAATAAAACTGTAAAAATTAATATAGATATACCTGCAGGTGTTGATAATGACAGTATAATACCTATTAGAGGACAGGGAGAACCGGGGCCTCACGGTGGACCTATGGG
>CABTXQ010000019.1 GCA_902488835.1 uncultured Ileibacterium sp. | reverse complement strand
TCCCATAGCAAATTTTCAATTTATTACAAAAGATACAAAGGGAAACTTCCAAGCGAAGTCCGTAATTTAGCTTGCAAACATAACAACTTAAAATGTGAAGACTGTGATTCATGAGCAAAAGGAAGATCGAACACTGCGATATTTCTTCTTTCTACCTCACCTTATTTATCAAACTATTAATCAAATCCTTATCCTCAATCTTTGTAATTTCAAAGGTATTTTAGTCCGTTGAAAAAAATATTTTGCTTAACCTCAGTATTTTTAGCTATGTAGTTGAAGACCTCTTCCAATCTCTTATCTGTTTCTAATTGCTTTAACTCAACCCTATCAATACGAACAAGTTGTTTTATAAATTATAACATTTTCATTAATTATTAATAAGAGGAAAAATAAATATTGGAAACGATGTTTACATATCCACATTACCAAAAAGCCTTCCAAAGTTTTGGAAGGCTTTTATATCAACACAGTTATTTAGCATTGTTCGGACTTGGCATTCATCACCTGCAGCCCTTTTTTCTCGTGAGAAAGATCCCAACAATCAATGCAATTAACGCAATAGGTAGCACTCTAACGAAAATCCATTCAAATCCATGGATCAATACACCAGCAGCAGCTAGTTCAGGATTATTGTAATCCCAATTTAAATACGAGCCATTAATTGTCAATAAAAGAGCGAAAATAATTAACAATACAATGCCTAATGCTATCATGGTAGCATGTAATATTTTTCTGCTTGCTTCTTTCTTCTTAGATAATTGAAGATTTATCACCTCTAATTTTTGAGAAATTGCTTCTAATTGATCTGCCTTCGATAATTCAATATTTTCACCTAATAATTTACCAACTGGGATTTCTAATATTTCTGATATCGCAATTAAAATTTCTGAATCAGGAACGGATAATCCTCTTTCCCACTTTGACACGGTTTGCCTTACGACATTGAGTTTAATAGCGAGCTCATCCTGCGAAAGTCCCTTAGATTTTCTGCCTATTTTAATATTTTCATTTAGCATGCTGAAAACCTCCTTTCGCATTAATATAACGATAAATATCCTGTTAATACAAGCAACATATATTAACACCTACTTTGATTTTTTCTTCGCCAAGCTATTCGTATTTTCACTTCCATAGAATACAACGAACTTCCACCACAGGAATTCCCCTACAAAGTTAAGTAGCATCGTAACAGCCTTAATTATGAAGTCATTTATTCCGGCAGAGCTTGCCATCTGTCCGAAGTACGCTGTAATCGGAATGAAGAACAGGTAGAACAGTCCTACCTTTAGCATAGCAATTGGTACGTTATTAGCCGACTTAAATGTATATCTTCTATTGAGTGTAAAGTTCCATAGCACGCTCAGTGTTACCGATATTAAATGTGCCCAGAAATAAGGAATATTAGCTAAATCCAACACAACAAAAGAGCCTGCTTCCACGAGACCTGCACTTAGGGACAAAAGAGTGAACATCACAGATTGTCTTAATGTCTCCTTTGCACCTTGCTTTTTTTCATTCACATTTTTATTTTCTTCTTTCATAATTTACTTCTCCAATTTTACAGCTTATTCATTTTTCTAAAATTTTCTTTATTTGATTTATATAAATTCTTAAACACCTCATATCCTTTGTCGTACACAGCCTTGTTATCAGGATTTGGTGTAAAAGTCTCGTTGACTTCTATCTTATCTACCAAGGCTTCCCATGAGATGTTAGGATTTGCACCTTTGTAAGCTATAATTGCAGCCCCTACTGCTCCGACATTCTGTGGATCTTTTACAGTGACAATTGTTTTACCGGTTACATCTGCCAGGATTTGGCTAGTAGTTTTCGAATGGGCACCACCGCCAACAAAACGAACAACATCTGGAGTTTTTAGTTTTTTATCATGGACTTCAAAGAACCATCTCAGATGATAACATACACCTTCAATCACAGCCCTAAGCATCTCTGTTTTTCCAGTATCAAGAGAGATATTGAAGAACATTCCCCTTGCATTTGAATCCTCAAATGGGCATCGGTTTCCATGTAGCCAAGGAGTGAAGATAACTCCGTCAGATCCCGGTTTTGCCCTAAGCATTACCTCTGAAAGATATTCATAAAGGGATGTGTAGATCGCCTCCTCCTCGGTTATGGATTTTTTCTCAATATAAGCATTTATCTCATCTAATACCAGGTGGTCCTTAACCCATTCAAGGCACTTTCCTGCGGTTTCAAGTTCGGCAAAATAGTTGTATTTACCTTCAAAGGCTCCTACTACAGAAGCCACCATTGCGTTTGTATCTATTAGATTTTTCGTGGTCACAGTGGATACCCAGCCCGATGTTCCCATATATACGTGAGTATCTCCCGGGAGAATAGCTCCTGCTCCAACTCCAATCAGCGAAGCATCGCCCCCTCCTGCATAGACAGGAATCCCCTCTTTGAGGCCCAGTTCTTTGGCTGACTCTTTTGTTAAATATCCTGCTATCTCCTCTGAAGAAATAATTCTTGGCATGTGATTTGGATCCACACCAAACATTTTCATTATACTCTTGCTAAAGACCTTCTCTTTCGACCTCATGTCATAGATTAAAGTCGCAAAGGCGCTGTCCTCACTCATGATAAACTCTTTTGTCATCCTTGCGATTATTGCTTCCTTAACGTCTAGCCATTTATGTACTTTAGCAAATATTTCCGGCTCGTTCTCCTTGACCCAAAGGTATTTCCATACCGGATCCTTAACAGATCCTGCCACAGCCCCTGTGTGATATAGGCTTTTTAGTAGCTTAGTTATGTTGATTCCTGAAACCTTGAGTCCTCTTTCAAGAACTTTTTTCTTGATTTCCCCTGCCCTCTGATCCATGTAGCTCATAGATGGTCTTAGGTGTCTGCCTTCCTTATCAACAAGGACAAGGCTCTGCATCTGAGAGCAAAAGCTTATTGCATCAATCTTGGTTTCCTCATCAATGATCTCCCTTGTTGAATTGACTATAGCGCTCCACCACTGATCAGGATCTTGTTCTGCAGAACCGTCATGACTGATCTTAATTTCGTAGCCGTCAAAAGCTGAGGCTATTAACTTAATTCTGTCCGTTGCCTCGAAAAGACATGTTTTGACCCCGGTGGTTCCAATGTCATAACTTATAATATTCACCTTTTTCCTCCTTCTGAGCTTAGAGCTTTTCGCAAAATAGACATGGTTTCTTGAATTATCTCACTGTCATCTATGTTTTCGCCGAGAAAAATCCTTTTCCTAAGCTGATAATATGGCATGGCGTATGAAAATTGAAGTGACATAAAAATATTATCCAGTGTAAACGCTACTATAACCGGATCTACATCGGTTCTTATCTCTCCTCTTTTCTGAGCTTTCCTTATTATTTCCTTGTATTCACTCCCTGCTAATTTTTCCAATGTTGATACTACCGTCTCAATTAATGATGACTGCCCGATTGAGGTCATCTCGTGATAGAGTCTGACAAGGGCCTTATCCGTCTTTGAATATTCATGTATTAAAGATAAGATAATTTCAACAGTATCAAAAAAACCTTTTTCCATAGAGAGAACTTTATTTATTTGGCTCTCAAGTTCAGCTGCAGCTAGGTTAACTATATATAGAAACAAATCTGTTTTGTTTTCAAAGTATTTGAACAAGGAGCCTACGGAAATATTGGCTTCTCTTGCAATTCTATTGGTGTTGGCATTCTCAAAGCCTTTATCTGAAAATTCCAGAATTGCTGCTTCAATTATACGGTTTTGCTTCTCTTCATTTTGTTTTTCAAATAGTTCTGTGCAATACTTCATTTTTTCTTCCTTTGATGTTACAATGATTATAGCAAAAAATGAGTCGTGACTCACTATTTATTTAAAAAATATATTAAGACATTTTGGAGGATATTATGATTAACAGACAGGGTGTTAGTGAAATTGTTAATAAGCTGGATAAATTAATTGAAAGTCCCATTTATTCAATAGATCCTGAGGCTTTAAAGAAATATGAATATGAATATTACGGTAAAAAATGCGGTAAAAGCAAAGAGATGATAGATATTGCAAAAACAAGAATCCCAGGTGGTGTTCAACATAATTTGGCCTTTAACTATCCTTTCCCTCTAGTATTTACTAAAGCTAATGGAAATATACTTGAAGATATTGATGGAAATAAATACTTTGACTTCCTTCAGGCAGGAGGACCAACTGTACTTGGGTCAAACCCTAAGGAAGTTCGGGATAAGGTAATTGAACTCCTTAATGAGTCAAATCCTTCGACTGGACTCTTTCATGAGTACGAGTATAGGCTGGCTAATTTCATTTGCGAAAACGTGCCTTCTGTTGATATGTTTCGTATGTTCGGATCCGGTACAGAAGCATGTATGGGAGCTATTAGGATTGCAAGACTTGCAACCAAGCATAAGCACGTTCTGAAAATGGGCGGAGCATATCATGGATGGTCTGATCAGCTTGCCTACGGCATAAGAATACCGGGAAGCAAGTTTACACAAGCTCATGGAGTGCCAAGAAAGATGTTCAAATATACAGATGAATTCTTCCCTGGTGATTTAAATAGCCTTGAATCAAAACTGAGAGCGAAAAAGATAAAAGGTGGAACTGCTGCAGTTTTGATTGAACCTGTTGGCCCTGAAAGCGGTACAAGACCGATATCAGAGGAATTTTTAAGAGGTGTTAGAAGCCTTTGTGACAAATACGGTGCCCTTCTCATATTTGACGAGGTTGTAACAGGATTTAGATTAGGCATTGGAGGAGCTCAAGGTTATTTCGGCATTAACCCTGATTTGACAATATTTGGTAAGGTAATTGCAGGTGGATATCCGGGAGCTGGCGGAATAGGTGGGAAGAAGGACTATATGAAGTTCCTAACTGCAGGAATAGAAGCCGGCGTAAAGAAAGCTCTTGTTGGTGGTACATTGGCTGCAACTCCAATTTCTTGTATTGCAGGATATCATACTCTTAGTTTGATCAAAGAGGCCGGTGCCTGTGAAAAGGCTAATGAATCAGGTGATTATCTGACTGACGGATTAAATAAATTGATAGATAAGCACTCACTTCCTTTCGTAGCCTTTAACCAAGGGTCAATTTGCCATTTAGAAACAGTAGGAACCATGCATTTTTCTATTAACTGGTCTAAGCCATGGACAATTCCTAATGTTTTGAAGGAAACTACGAAAAGGAAAAAGGAAATGGAACATATGGGAGCGGCTTATATGGCAGAGGGTCTTGTAACTCTTGCCGGTAGCCGTCTATACACAAGCGCTGCTTATACAAAAGAAGACCTCGATTTAGCTCTGGAAGGTTTTGATAGAGTATTCTCTCACGTTGTTCCACTGGAAAGTTTATAGGAGACTAAAGAATGAATATACCTCAATTAGCAAGAGAAGCTATAAATCAGGGTTTACTTTTCAGGACCTGGGGAAATTTAAGCAAAAGAGACAAAGGTGCTAAAGGAAGCTTTCTTGTGACCCCATCTGGAATGGGTTATGAAAATATGGAAGAAAAAGACTTGGTAAAGGTCCACGAAGACGGTTCCTACGAAGGAAGCATTAAACCCTCTTCAGAAACTCCCATGCACTTAGCACTATATCGCCGTTTTCCTGATATTAATGTGATTATCCATACTCATCAGCCCTACGGCTCTGCTCTCTCCCTCCTAAAAAGGGATATTCCGCTTACAGATTCTGAGGCTGAAAAGCTTGGGGCAAATTCTATTAAGATAAGCAGTTATTCACTGCCCGGAACAAAAAAACTACATAATAACGTAGACTCCATAGCTTCTTCATCAGGATGCAAAGCTATTTTGCTAGAAATGCACGGTGTTATAATCATGGGTGAAGATGAGGAATCAGCCTTAGAAAATGCTTTATTGGTTGAAGAAGCTTGCAAGAGACATTTCAATGAAATAGTTGGCCATGGCATAACTTTTTCTAAGAATATCTCAAGAATTTATAGAAATGATGAAACTTCAATAATGCCTCGTAAGATTTTTGATAAAAGACCTGATGTAAATTCCATAATTCATTTGAAGGGAATCGGTGTTAACAAAGAAACTGTAATGAAACCGTATCTAGACGATTTTGCACAAATCGTTGGAATTCGTTCAGATAGCTCATGTAAATACAATGTTGTATTCGGTGGTGGTGAAGTATTCTGTTTGGGAAAAGACTTTGAAGATGCCACCGCTGTACAACACATTTTTGAAAAAAACTTCCTAGCTCAAGCCGTAGCCAAGGTCTCAGGTCATAAGCCTATAAGCCTCTTTGAATCTCTATTAATGAATCAAGTGTATAAGAGAAAATATTCGAAGCTAAAAGACTCGAAAAAGGATTAAAATGAACGTAATAGTCAAAGGTTTGTATCGAATAAACCAATTTATAATGTCACTGGCAGTGCCTTTACTTCCATGGAAGGATATTAAGTTAATCAGTAGCCCCGGCTCAATTGCTAAGGTTCCTTATATTCTGAAAGAAGAAAGTGTACACACTCTTTTTATTGCGACCACAAATGGTACACTAAAGAGAGGTTATTTGAATGGAACTTTAGATGAGTTAAAGAGTATGGGGATTGAATATCACATATTTTCAAATGTAAAACCCGATCCCACAATTTCCTCAATTGAAGACGGTGTTGCTCTTTATAATAACAATAATTGCAACGGTATTCTTGCTATTGGTGGCGGATCCGTAATAGATTTCTCCAAGATTGTCGGTGCAAGAGCAGTAAAGCCAAAATTGTCAGTTGCTGAAATGAAAGGTATTCTAAAGATTCGGAAAAAACTTCCAACTTTTATCGCCATACCTACTACTGCTGGCACAGGCTCAGAGTGTACCTTGGCTGCAGTAGTGACTGATGAGAAAACTCATTATAAATACCCAATAAATGACCCCTGCCTTCTACCTGATTACGCAATTTTGGATGGAGAGTTAACAAAGGACCTCCCTCCTCATCTTACGGCCGAGACAGGAATGGATGCCATGACTCACAGCATTGAAGCATATATCAATAAATTTTCCAGTAAAGAATCTAAATCATATGCCATAAAGTCGCTCGTGGCAATTCATTCTAATCTTTTGAAAGCTTATAATGATGGGAAGAATATAGATGCGAGGCAAAACATGTTAGAGGCATCATTTAATGCTGGAAAAGCCTTCACTAGAGCTTATGTTGGTTATGTTCACGCAATCGGTCATGCCATTGGAGGGCTATATGGCATGCCTCACGGTCTAACCATGGCGATTCTGCTTCCGAAGGTTTTAAGAAAGTATAATATCAAGGCTTATAAAGGTTTATCTGAAATAGCTATTGCTCTAGGGGAGTCCCCTTCTCTAAGTAGAAAAGAACTATCACAAAGGTTTATCTCTATGATTGAAAACTATAACCGTGATATGGGAATTCCTGATAAGATAGAATCTTTATCTAAAACGGACTATGAGAAGATAGCAAAAAGAGCGCTTAAGGAAGCAAATCCCCTCTATCCGGTTCCGGAAATTTGGACGAAGAAGGAGATTTTTGAAGTGCTGGATGAAGTGAGATGAAACTTTTCTATATTTGCTAAACGAAAAGACCGTGGATTTGAACCACGGTCTTTTTATAGTTTTTCATGATAAATAAACAGTTACAGATATTTAATATGATAAATTGTTAATTAATCAATTCTCTCAAATATCATTGTTGCTTGTATCTTATCACCGCCAAGAAATCCTTTTGAACCAGATGCTGAAGTTGTAATAGTATGAAGTCTATACCCTAATGCTGCCTGTTGATTAATAGCTGATTGAAGATTTGTTAAGCTTGTAGTACCTGAACCAGTTCCTAATAATTTTTCAGTAAGTACTACTTGAAGAACAACATACTTGTCATTATTATTTTCATCTGCCTTACCAATTTTCTTATCCCATACCATAATAATACCCTCCTTTTTATTAATTCAATTTGATTGTTCTATTCCCATTCAACTGTCAGTTCCATCACTTCTCGTGAAGTAATTGAATTCCCAATGGTTTCAAGCTCTTGCTATGTATAAAATATTTTCTATGAACATATTTTCAAGAGTATTAAGTATCAAAATAGTATCAATGACCGTTTTCCAACAAATACTTTCTACCCTTTTGAGTTTTAGAATGAGCAAACTTGTGAAAGCCGATAGTATCTTTCTCTCATGACTTGCCCACTTACTTTGGTAAGTGAGCAAGTATACAGGTCATTTGTTCACTATTTATGCTTTACATATTTTTGCTTGTATCTTTGTGGTTTATCCGGTATAGTTAAATCTATTTTCTTAGCCTCTATTAACGGATTAAGTATTTTAGTTCTAAAATATTCTCTTGAACTAATATTACAAAACTCCGGTAGTTCCTTTCTTGTTCTAGGCACCTCCAAAAAACTCATTAAATCAGACAACTCTTTAATACCCATATTTATAGCGATTTTTGAATGTTCCACATAATCTTGCTGCTTTTCAGAGGAGCCTATTTTCTTTTGTTTTTTGTAGTTCAAATTCTTCAGAACAAGCAAAAAAGTGTCATTGTCAGAATATAATATTGGTTTCATATCAGTTGTGTATGTATCCTGCATTTCGTATTCGCTCAAGATTTTTTTGAAACCGCTGCCTCTTCTATCCATATATTTTAGTCGATGAAATACATCTGCAATGATAGGATTCCGTCTTCGTGAAGGAATTCTCATGATGTCTCGTTCTTGCACCTTGGTTCCATCGTACATTCCACCTGGAGAATAAATCTCTAAACGATCATCAAACATGTCAATGTGTACCTCACTGCCGATTTCAAGATAGTTACGACGGATTAATGCATTTACAATTCCTTCTAGTACAGCTCTTTGGGGATATTCCGGCAGTTCTACTCTTCCGTCTCCTACCTTCTTCCATGTGGTCCGTTTCTTTCTTTTTCCAGTCCTTAAAGACATCCGAAAGCACATCTTTTGATTTTAATAGGGCTTTTGCCTGCTCATCCGAAATGTCATTATATTCAAGAGATAGTAAAATATCTTCCTTTGAAGTGTACTCATAGGCGTGATTTAGAATTCCATCAGGTGATTGTGCTAATAGCCACTTACTAAATTCCTCTTGCTCTGAAAATGCCTTTTCATAGACTTTAGTGTTAAGTTTTTCATTATCCATTATCTGTTCCTCCTTTTCTGCAATATAAAAAGCCGAAGGGCTTTCGCAATTGAAAACCTTTCGGCTATGTAAACACAAATATAATTACTCCATTTTATTTAAACATATCTCTATACATTTCTTTATTTTCTGCCGGTATATCTGTACTAATCATCCTAGCTATTCTAGATTTTATTGTATCCGGCTTATTTTGTAAACCAATATTATCTCCCTCTATCGAGATTAATCCTGGAACCAATGCACTCAACACCTGTATATAATTTTTTATCTGATCCGTAGAATAATTTTTATTTAATTTTTTATTAAGCTCATGACGTATAACACTTATCCTCGCTGGCTCATTATCTGTAGTTTGGAGACTATAAATCAATTCAATAATTTCATTATATGGTGGTTTCTCAACGACTTCTTTTTCTAAATCATCAATCCACTCCTTTACTTGAAATGGCGCATAGCATTTTTCGAATAAATCTCTAAGCTTATTTAAGCCTAATTGCTTAGGTGTTGCTAAAAATAATAGTCGAATTAAATCCTTTGCTGAAACAATAGTAATTTTTTGTTGTATAGCCTCCTTCGAAATTGCGCTATTTTTATCATCCTCACCTTGGTACCCTATTGCAACCTCCATAGAATAAGTTGCATTATAATCTTTTTGATGTCTTTTTAAACCTGATAAGTGTGCTGTACCTGCAGCAATTTTATCTTTTTGAGTACTCTTCGCATCATATGTTAACGAATAGCTTAATAATTTACCATTTGAATCATATCCTAACTTAGCATCAGCTTTACCATCGGGTTTTCCATTTCCTCCAATTTTTATTGTTTCAAATCCAAGTGCTAATAAAGCTCTATAAGTTGCTTCTTCTAAGGCATTAGGATTTGCAACTGCTTCCTTTACTAGAAGAGCAACAGCAGGAATTCCCTCTCTATCTGATAATGCTAATTCTCTTAAAGTAGTATCTCTTTTTCTCATTACGTCATTTATTTTGTCCTCTTCTATTCCTAACTCATATAAATGTGCTTCCGTCAATACTTCTGTAACTGCTACACTCTGTAAAGGCAAGGTGTTTTGATATGCATCAGCATAGTTAGCAATATATGGATGTACAGAATTTATAGTAAGAAGACGTTTCTCTAAATTTAATTTTGCAATAGGCTCTCCTATCGAAAGAACTCCCCATTCAATATGTTCAACAACCTGATTTCCAGTTTCAACATCTTCTTCAAATGATTTTACAATTATATCTTTTTTAGCATTATCTGGTTTTTCTATTAAGAAAGGATTAGCAATTTCTCCCGAAAAGAATCTTTTAACGAAATTATATATAGGTCTTTTTGATGTTGTATAAGAAGTTTGCGACAACCTATATGAAATTGTTCGTTCATCTGCTTTTCGATTTTCTTCATCAAAATAATACGCTCTTATTTCACTGTTAAACTTTTTCTTAATATAATCTTTTAGTTGCTTATACGGTATAGATTCTTTTACCGCCTCACGAGTTGATGTTAAATTGTTATCCAATTCATCAGCATTTATCACAATCCTAGTTCTGTTAAATGCTCCATGAGAAAATGCTTCCATTCCCAGTAGTGGGTCATCGAGATTAATCAATCTTCCTCTAATATTTAAAAATATTCCATGACTTCGTCCCAAAAAATATGATTTCCCATGCACTAGAGAATCTTTATATAGCGTAAATGTTCCTGAAACACCTTTCAAATTTTCAAAGTCCACACAATATTCTTTATTTTTTGTTTCTCGACATTGAGTGTTTTTCATTTTTTCAGCAGTCACATCATTCTTACCTATTACCCATTCTTTAAGAATAGGTATATCTATTTTGGAAGAATCTATTTTCGCTCCGTTATAATATAAATTAAAGTGAGGATTTAATGGAAGTGCTGTTCGAAGAATCCACTTTAAACGACCTTCAGATATTTCTTGTGCTTTAGGTTTTAGGTCAGTTAATAAAGAAAATGTCCATGTTTTTTCAGCCCGTGAACCAAATAAAGAAATTTCCAAATTCCCATTATTGTAATTTTTAATGTATGAATTTAAAAGTTCCTTAGCCGTTCTTTCATCTATCTCTCTTTCATCCAAAGATAATCCGTTTTTAGCACCTTGAATTTTATCATAATCCATTGTGGCTAATATATATCTATCATGTTTTTTTGAAATATACGTTAATTTTCTTGCGAGAACATACGTTGCTAGTTTCCCTATTCCAAATCGTCCAATTTGAAGTCTCCGTTTGTCTCTGCTTGTATCATTACGTTTAGTTGACTCCCCTATTTTCCATAAGTCTTTTAACTCATTTTCGTCTAATCCCTCTCCATTATCACAGATCCATATACATGATTCATCCGCAGATAAATCATCTGGTAGATATATCGACACCTTGCTCGCAAATGCATCGTATGAATTACATACCAGCTCTTCGAAAGCTTTGTTCGGGCTAGAATATAGTCCTGCAGAAAAAAGTTGAATAATTTTATAACTTATTTCTACTTGAATATCTCCTATTTTTTTGCCTATGGTACTTACATCCATACTATTACCTCCCTATAACAATAAATTCTTCACTATATATCTTTTTATCACCTTTATTCGCAGAAAATTTACCATTTTTATCTCTATACGGAGTTAATATTTTTCCTGATATTTTTCGCTTTGTGACAAAAATTTCATTAAATCCACTATTAGTCATAGATTCACATAAATGTTTTACATTATTAATATGAACGCCCTTGTATTCTGTATTACCTATAACCATCATCATCATGCCTTCTGGTTTAAGTGCATCTTTGCATATATTAGTAATTTTTTGCATATCAATATAATATTTAGCTACATTTCTTGCTTTCGACTTATCCTCCCGTAATAAGGCTTCTACAATACTTTTCCCTGAATGATTCAGCTTATTCAAAATTTCTTTTTTATAGCTACTATGTGTTGAACCTATAGAATTCTTTCTTAAATCTCTATAATCGCTTACATAGTCAAGCCATAGCGTAGATAGTTGATGTAAATCTGCGTATTCATACGAAGTTACATACGGAGGACTAGATATTATTAAATCAGTAAATTCTTTTTTCTTAATAGATAACGCATTTCTACACACAATTGTGGAGTTTGCCTTATGTGAACTATATTTAGTATCTACAAGTGCAGATTTCATGTAATTGCATTGCTTTTCAAATGCATCAAGGACATTTGCAGGCTTTTTATCTGAATCAAATTGTGGCTTGATAGACTTAGTTAACCATTTTGAAGTAGGTTTAAGTATATTAGAAAATGCACACAAGAAAAAACTATAATATTTGCTTTTTTCAGGAATAGAATTAATTATGCATCTTTTTAATAGACTTAATTCCTTAATTTCTTTTGAGTCAAACCAATAATTAATCCTATCATTAACATGGATAGGAGTACTAAACCCCTCTATCGATTGGATATAATCATGTAAAATCATTTGATAATACTCATCAATTTTGCTTTTCGAATAATTATTACTTTTTGTTTTTGCAATTAAAACCGCAACAGGATTTAAATCGCAACCCCAAAAATCTATGCCCAATCGTTTTGCCTCATAAGCAACAGTTCCACAACCACAAAAAAAATCTGCTATACTACATACTTCTATTCCTGAATTTCTTGCATATTCTATTGCTTTTTGTGTAATAAAAGCTGGAAATTTTGCAGGATATGAATGTATTCTATGAGCCTTATTTTCTTTTTCATTCCCAACATTCCAAAACGAATCAATTTCAAGATTATCAAAATCGAATGTTAATGCATCATTGACCTTAATCATATATGTTCACCTTCATCATTTATAATATTTTCTTCTACTATCCTACGGGTTTTCCACTCCGCCATTGGATGCCTTTTTATTTTACTGCTCTCATCACAATTTCCAAAAATCAACTATGGAAGAAATTTTCCGTTCTTAAAATTTATCCAAAACTCTTTCTCTTCTACATCTGGTAACATAAAACTCGATAATGATTTTATTACCAGTTCCTGCGTTTCTTCTAAATTAAAACGATCATTATTACGCAAGACCGGATATAAACTTGTTTAAATTTGCCTTAGGGAAATATCTTTTATTGCTTCAAATCTAAAATCATCAGATACAGTATCCGAGCTGATTGCATTAAAGAAAACACCGCATTTACGCAACATCTCTCGCTGGCTATCGTCGAAGATTTCATACTTAATCATATTAGATATATCATATAAATCTCTTGGAGCTGTACGATTAAGGAGTGCTATAATCTTAGAAGCAAATACTTCTATAGGATTAGCACAAAGCACTTTCAGCTTTGAATCATTCCATGAAATATTTACTTTTCTATATTCTTCTTCAAACACATGGCAACGAAGCATATAATTTATTTCAATTTTAATATTATCCTTCATACCACCCGCATTTTGATATTCATAAACAAATGAGTCTAGTGCATGATAATTCTTTGATTTCCCACTCAATACATATCCTGATGCAACCATATATTTTGTTATGCGTTCTGTTATCACTTTTCTTTCTTCCAGCATCGTATCTCTTGATACCATCCTTGAATAATCCAAATCAATATCAACAGATAATCTTGGTAAATCAAAAATCGTAAGATTTATAGCTGTGCCACCTTTTAATGCAAGTGTTTTGGAAAGGAGCTCATCTTCAGACATAAATTGTAAAACATCTACCAGTCTACACACTTTTTCAAAGGTATCTCTAACAAATCCAAGTTCTTTTGCTTTTCTTCCAAGTTTTATTCGATCAAACCGCATCATAATCTGCTACTCCTTTATTTACAAAACTCATGAGTGAATATGGCACATATAATTTCCATTTTGAATTATATACAAGCTTTATTTTAGACTTTATCAAATATCGTTTACTACTAGATATATGCTTGTTACACTTTTCAAAGAATTTTTTAGGTAATCTTAGAGAAGAATTCAATTCCTCAAAAATATACCCACATTTTTGATACAAAAATCCATTATTAGTTTCAGAAAGAGCCTGTAATATCTTTTCAGCATCAAGAGAGGGTACTAATAACAAAGATCTTAATACTTCTTCTATCCCTGATATCTTCTCAAAATCCTGTATGCTATCCACTATTGTTTGCTCAAGTTCGGTTACACGCATACCTCCTACCGTTGTGATACATGCATTTTTCCTTGGTATTACACGGTGATAAAGAGTTCCATTATATACAAAGTCAGAAAATCTATGCGAAGAAGCTACATATATTTCATAAAACACTTGATTAGCATAACCATAAACCTCTAAAGCACTATGATGCGTAAGATATGCATCGGAAAATAAAAAAGAGCCTATTTGGTAACGAGATAAGATTGGCTGTCTTGTTTCCAAACTTATTGCCGTATAGGTGTCATGGCGAACCCTCTCTATGTAATTCTTTTTTAAATAGTCATATATAAGTGAAGCTGCTGCTGATTCTGAGCCGGTTATATTAACCAAATCCCGTCTTGAAAAGCAGCCAAGTTCTACAAGTTTTTCATAATATTTCATAACGAAACCCCTCTTTTCGTTTTAACTTTAGCACAAAATGATTCTTTTTACAATCGTTTTATGCACTTTTTGCTACAAATGAGATTTCTCTTCACATAACTCATACACTGAGTAAAATATTTCTTCAGTTAATCTCTTGTTGCTTTTATATTTACTAAATGGCGTGTAATACTTGCGAATACAACAATTAAATATTTAAGTGCTTGTTCCATTTTCCTTTTTTATTAATTCCCACCCTATCTTGTCGGAAAAACTATGCACTTTTCCCGATGAATATTCTAATCAAAGTCTTTATCCCTTTCGCACTAATACATAAAAGCTATGTAACCGGCAGCTATTTAAGCCGCCTTTTATCTTTCATATTCAACATTCCTTGTTTCTTTAACTGTATCTTCTTCCGGCTCAACATCTATCAGACTTTTATCCTTTTGACCCATGTTAAGAAGAATATTAAGCTCTTTTAGTCTTTCTGTTTTTTCCTTTAATTCCTCCTCCTTTGTAAAAGTAGCGTCCATTTCTGTTTTTGCATTATCAAGCTGAATCCTTGTTTCTGAAAGTTCAGCTTTTACTTTATCAAGCTTTTCGGCAAATCCATCAATCACATTATCCTTCAACGATTTCCGCCCTTAAAGTTTTTATTCCTGCAAGCGCGCAGGCTCTCTTTCTTCTATGTCCTGACAAAATTTCATATCTTCCGTCTTCTTTTCTGCGAAGAGTGGCAGGAGTAATGATTCCGTACTCTCTTACGCTTTCCACAAGGTTTATCATGTCTTCATCGTCTTTTACCTTATATGGATGATCCTGAAAAGCATCAATTTCTTCAAGGGGCACATCGTATATTTTTTTCAGTTTTTCCTCGTCACGCTCCTTTTGGGTAGTAAAAAGATCATCTGCAGAAGGAAGATTTAGTTTTAGCTCGCTCTTTTTCGCCATCTTTTATTACCTCCTTCGTAAGATTCTGATACGCCTTTGAAACAGGGTGTTTTTATCATATGAATAGATGCTTACTCCAACTTCTGATGATTCCGCTGCCTTTACGCCGGAGGGAATAACCGAATCATATATCCTAATATTTCTTCCATAATTTCTTTTTATGGTTTCTTGTACAGTCTTTGCAAGATTTGTTCTGCCATCCACGATTGTCATAACGATTCCGTCAATCTTTAGTTTTGGATTGATTTTCTTTACCCTATTTATGGTCTGAACAAGTTGTGTCATGCCTTTTGCCGTAAGATACTGTGCCTGAACCGGGATAATGACGCTGTCTGCAGCAGATAGGGCATTTATGGTTATCATTCCAAGTGACGGCATACAGTCCATAAGGACATAATCATAATTCCCCTTTATTTCTTTCAAATATTCTCTTAACGCTGTTTCTCTACTCATGGTATTTACAAGCATCATTTCAAGCCCTGAAAGTTCAAGGTTTGAGGGAATAAGGTCAATTCCTTCTTCATATTTTAATATTCCTGCACTTTTATCATATGATTCTTCTTTAATCATCTTTGCCATTTGCGTTGCAAGTGTATCGGGCAAATTGTCATTGTCATGCCATCCAAGAGCTCCTGTTAAATCTCCTTGAGGATCTGCATCCACAAGCAATACTTTCTTTGCTGCGTTTGCAAGTCCTACACCAAGATTCAGCGTTGTGTTAGTCTTTCCAACTCCACCCTTTTGATTACATATGGCGATTACTTTTGTTTCAGCCATAAAAATTCACCTCCTTTATTTCTGTTTTTTGAAAAAGAAAAAGCTATCTCCTTTTGGAAATAGCTATGTAAAATGTATTCTTATGTATATCCTTGCTACTTCTTATTTAAAGTATATGCAAGGATATATATTATATGTATTCAATTTTTACTTTCTTTACAGGTGCGTCCACAACTTTAAATATGAGTTCATCTATGCAATCTGTATATCTGCCCTGCCTTATGAGCTGATTTTTCAGTTCTCCAAGGCTTTCTAACAGCAGTCTTTTTTCTTCGTAATCCATATATATGTGGAATTTCTTTTCTCTCATAATTGCACCTCCTCTTTTTTACAGTTTAATATGGATAGCCACATACTGCAAATGTGCGAATGAATATGCGTACACAAGAAAAAATGAAAAATTGTCTTTTTATATTGATAAAAACAAGAATGAGCGAAAACACCATATGGTTATACAACTGCTTTCGCTCCAACTCTTATTTCATATTATCGAATCAGTATTATAAAAACCAGTAGCTGCTTATATGCAATATTACTATCTTTAATATGCTTTCTTTATTTTTGAGTGCCTTTATCACCTTACATAGTATAATCAACTTCCTTTTTTAGTTCTTCAATCATTAGTGCATCTATAAGATATTCACAGAAATAATTCATAAAATACTTTCGAATATCTTCATCAGGATAAATGAAATTCTCAATGACTGTTTTGCTATCTTCATCTAACCTCATTAATATTGAGAATAGAATTTCATACGCACTTTCATACCTATCCTCTTCCTGTGAATCCCAAATATCACGTAATGAGTCCAAAAAATAGCTCCACACCATATCCAGTTCTTTAACTTTCCATATAATAACTTTCATGATTTGTCTCGCTATTGCTACAATAGCATATTGCATCCTTTTCTCTTCAATTATTTGACTTTCCTTAATCATTTTTTCATCAATGACGGTCGATTTATTTACTTCTATCATTTCATGAACTCCTTTCATTTTTTACAATAAAATAAACCATGCTTGATATGTCATGGTCATGTACAAGAAACATTAAAAAATCTTTTCATTTACATATACATTATCGGTTACATCTGTATACCTCCTTTCAAAGATTAAAATGAGTATTTTATAATTGGAGTTAGGACATAAAAATAGAGCAGTGAACAAATTAACTTATGTTAAACTCACTGCTCTAATTGAACCATTTTTTTAGTATCAAAATGGTATCATAACTTTATAACATGTGCTAAAACTTTTGTAATTTCAATGGGTATAGAGGTTGTCAAAGCCACTTTGCTACTACTCAAACTCTTCTTTTTCTACTGTTCACTATATCCAAAACCATTCATAATAAAGGCTTTTCGTTTGTTGCATCCTGGGAAATTCGTTCAGTTTTAGCTTGTTTTTAGATTTTTTTACCCGTCCCAGTCCCAGTTCCAAATTCAAGAATTCCTACTTATCCTATTAATTTTTTAAAAAGCGAAACCCACTTCTCTTCATATTCAGTTGGCACAATTGTAGCTTGGCTACCTGTTGTTAAATCACGCTTAATATCTTTAGCTAACTCAACTTTGTAGCCTTTGTCTAAAATAATAGAATAAATATTAGCCCATTCTTCAATTTGACTTATTACTGGTTTACTGCTATCAAATTCATCTTTAAATCTAAAGTCTCGATCGTTTATTATTCTTTCTATTGGTCGTTCTAATACTGCTGCAGGAAATAAATCCTCTATTTCAGCATTTTCAATGCCGACATAATCTTTTATCATTAGTATTTTATCTGTATCATTAAAATATAACTCTTTCTCTAGTTTAGACGCATAATCTTTTCCAGACCTATCTGAATCTAATACAACAACCGGAAGCGCTTGCTGCTTTCCAGCAATCAACGAGGTTAATTGCTTCACCGACTTTACTCCTCCCGCTGGTACAAAAATCATCTCTTTTACAGGTGAAATTTTATTAGTAAAAATAAGATATTGTTTAATAGCGTTTAAGTAAAATTGATCAGATTGTCCTTCGACAACAATCAAATCGCATCCATTTAACAATCCTTCTGAGACAGATAATCCTAATGCTGCATGAACCGCATATACAGCTCCTGTTGCATTTTTCTTTTTCTCCCCAGCTCTCAAGTCCTCAGATACTTTTGTATATCCTTTATCGTCTACAAATACAACCTTAGTTCTCTCAAGATGATTTACATCTACTAAAAATGGAGAATGTGTAGTTGTAATTATTTGATTTGTAATAGAAAGATTTTCAAAAAAATTCAATAAATCTTTTTGTGCCATAGGATGTAAAGATGTACCAGCTTCATCTAATAATAGAACACAATTTTTATGTGAGTCCTTGCTCTCTACTAAAAACACCATAAAAAAGCTTAAAAACCATTGTAATCCTGTGCTCCTATCTTCTAAAGGAATACGTGCTGGACGCTTTTCATCCGAAACCCAAATTCTAAAATACTCTCCATCTGCTCTCAAATCAAATATATAATCCCCTTGTTTCCACCATTCCTTAAAATCTTTTGTTAGCTTTGTAGATGCTGAGTTTAATAATACTTCCCTTTCTTTAGTTTTTTCTTGACCAGTTTTAATTTGTTCATCTGTTAATTCGGTGATTGTTCCATATTCTTTTATTCTATAGGAATATTGCCCCATCTCCATTATTTCGTCAGGACTTAAATTAACATAATCAAACAAAACTTTCAAAGTTCGTATTTTGGCATTAAACTTTTCGCTATGTTCTTTAGTAGATTTAAAATCCTTTATAACTTTTGGTAAATATATTTCTGAATCCAAATTACCATAATTAGCATAGTACACAAAACTTGGTAAATTATTTATTACCAAATCTCGTATATTTGATTTCTCCTCCCCATTGAAAAAATTAACAAGTTCCTCTAACATAGAAATTTTTTCGACAAACTTTTCAATCTGAGGATTTATCAATGATGTTGCCATGCTACTTTTCTCTATTTGTACAACTTCTGTTTTTATCTTCAAATATTCATTTGTTGATATATCGTTATCAGCATCAATCCTCGATAATAAATCATCAAGTTTCTGCATCAAACTTTCCTTAAAGCCCTCTTCACCTTTTCCTGCATTACTTAAGGGATTCACTTGTTTCTTAAAATCATTGATACAATTAGAAAGTATATTTTTAACAGTGATACCTGTTTTTTCTAACTTAGGAAATTTGACAATATATTCCCCAGCGTAATTTCTCGATACTAATACATTAGCAAAATTTTCTTTACCTATACCAAATTTATTTGATAAGTTTTCAATTAAATCATTTTTTATTATTTCAAACTCTGCTTCTATAAAATAATATTTTTCCGGATTCGTTCTATATTCTGCCAATTTTTCTACTGGCATATCACTAGTAAAAATTATCTCTCCATTTCTTGCTGGATTTAGTTTCCATAATGCTAATAGTAAGTTTGATTTTCCAGCTTCATTAACACCTATTAAATTTGTTATATTTTCGCATTTTATAACTCCACTATCCTGTACAGATTTAAAGTCCTTGACTCTAAATTGCATTAATCGCATACTCTCCATGATAAATATGCACCTCCTCTAAAACACTTCCTCAAGCAACACCCAACTATCATCATTCATATCATCCACATACTCTGTGTTATTTAGATATAACTCATCATTTTTGTCTCTGACAAACCCAAAGCTATAGTTATGTTTATTCGCAAATTGTTTAAACGCTTCAAACTTATTTTCTATCTGAACATCAATATTTTTGCTTTGCCCCTGTTTTTCTCCACCCTTTGTTTCAATTAGCCAGATTGTTTCATCTTTAAGCTGCGCAATATAATCAGGATAGAATAGTCTTTGTTTATCAAAATTTGTACCATATACGATGGATAAATATTGCTGTCCACTGTCGCCATTTTTATAAACATATTTCACATTTTCATTCTTTTCACAATACTTCTCAAACAGCCTTTCCGATGTAGAACGAAAATCATCCGTAATCATAGAAGTGTTATAACCCTTATACACATTGCTTTCCAGCTCTTTTACATATCTTTCAAAAGGAACGTACCTATAATGTTCTTCCTCTGGAATTTTAAATTCTTCCGTCTTATTCTCAAGGAACACGAGCTGATCCTGTCTTTGTCCTGAAAATTCAATAAAATCCCTTTTCAAAAAATCTGCATTATTGATAATAAAGGCATAATACTCTCTCAAAGTCAGATTCAAAAGCTTATACCTATTATTCCCAAAACCTTTCAAAAACAATGTTTTCAAAATCTGACTGGTTTTGTTATATGCGAGCCCCACATGTTTCTTTATAGCATCAACATTATGCTGAAGTTCAATACCATGAGTATGGGTATTAGCTTCGATTGACATCGCATTATAATTAGCCTCTTCTTCTCTTACTTCCATTAAAGTTGTATATTTGCCAGTTAAATATCGTCTTGAAAGTGCTGTTCCAAAAATAAATCCGTTATTTTCCAATAGTTTGATATTATCAGCTTTTGTATTGGAAAGATGATACTTATTCTTAAAAAACTCATAAACTCTGTTTCTAATGGCTTGCTCATCGATGTAGCTGCCGTCAAGATTCCTTGTTTCTTTAACAAGTTTTATCTTCTTAGGCTCTTCTTTTAGAAATACTCTCCGCGTTTCAAAACCGTTACCGGCTTTTATTACTTCCAGTTTATATTTTTCGTCAAAAGTATAAAGATATGAACAATCCAAAATCTCCCTACCATAGTGTTTTGCCTTAGGCATTCTTCTAAGTCTGCCCAGCGTTTGAATCTCAAAAGTTTCACTCATATTTTCACGAAGCTTAACAAGAATCTTTGCACGTGGACAGTCCCAGCCTGTCGCAAGAGCTTGTTTAAACAAAAGAAACACAGGCGTAGCATTATGTTTAGTAATACTATCCTCATCTGTTGTCCCGATATTTATTTTCCCTAATTTCTTGGATTTTCTATCTTTATCTTCTTTATTTTCTGCCGAAAACCAGCTTGCAAGAAGCTTATTTTCATAAGAATAGCCCATTAAATTTAGCTTTTCTTCCACATGTTCTATGAGATCATCGTTCAAATTAGGGAATTGAACTAACACGAGTGGTCTTATATCTTCTTTTTCATCAATATAAGCTTGAGCAATTTTCTTTCTGACTTCATCAGCCTTCTCTAACAAAATATCCGTTTCATGTAATGTATTTTCAATGTGAGCGGTATCGAGTCCATCATTGATATACATAAATCTTGTAATAAGACCTTCGTTTATTACATCAATCTCGGGGATTTCATAAAATTCCCCAACCACCCTTTTATTCGGTGTTGCCGATACACGAATTTCATACTTTGCATTGATGCTTGAGATAATATCGTCTGCCTTTGAAGTATTATTCTGATGTTCTTCATCAATAATTACAATAAAATTAAGCCCACGATTATGTGCTTCACTAATTCGTTCAAAAAGATTTTTCCTTTCACTATCTCTTATCGCAGTATTATCTTTTTTGGTAATCGTCTCCCAGTTAATAAAATAAGTTGTTGCACTTTCAAATCCCGTATTCAAAATATCAAATACATTGCCGGTCTTTAAAGTTGGGGCAAAACGTTCCATCTTTTCTTTCGATTGTTCTTCAAGTTCTCCTTTCCCCGGACAAAACCAACAAACTACACTATCTCTATGGAAATCAAGGTATTTTTCAATATATGCCACCAAAATAATCGTCTTTCCGCTTCCTGTCGGACTCTGCATAACAATCTTAGGTTTGGAATTGCTGTCAGTTGTTTTGCTAAATAAGAAGTCAACGGCATCTTCTTGAAATTTTTTTAGTTTTATATCTATCATAGTTCGCCAACCTCCTTTAACTCATCTCTAAAGTAATATTCCGGGATTTCAATGATACTAACACCCTTTTCTTCAAGTATTCGTTGATTACTTCGAGATAGGAAGATACCTGAACGCACAAATAATCTTCCATCATTTTCAATCTTAGATATACTCTCATCTAACCCATCTTCATCGTCAAGGATAATATGTTTTTTACCATCAAACTCGATAGCATATTCCAGCTCAATCAACTCTCTAATATGCTCCATCATCTTCTCTGAAATACTTTCCTCATCATCAGAGAATTTTGGTATAAACTCCGTCTTGTAGTATTTCAGATTATGTGGTAAATCCTCTTGAATATTCTTAAGTCTCTGATAAGTAATTTCCTCACAAATATTGTTTTCATTATTCGTGCAAAGTATATATTTGCGATTACCGCCATCTTCTTTGTTAAGCTGCATTACTGCATGACCTGTAGTACCAGACCCCTCTCATGTCAAGCTTATGACAAAAAAGAGGTTATT
>CABTXQ010000018.1 GCA_902488835.1 uncultured Ileibacterium sp. | reverse complement strand
AGTCCTGTGATTGATGCAACTGTAGCCTGCCAATTCCCCCAGCCAAGTGGTGCAAATATCCATGCAATTAGTCCACCGAGTTTTGCAAGAAGCGACATATTAACCTCATCTTCTGCAAGCATTCTAAAGCTTCCGTCAACAACCCCAAAGAAAGATGTGAACCAAACAAATATAGTTGAAAGGAGAATAATGGTTCCCGCCTTTTTAATAAATGACCAGCCGCGCTCCCACATCGAACGAAGTACATTGCCAACTGTAGGCCAGTGATAAGGAGGAAGTTCCATTACAAAAGGTGCTGGCTTACCGGCAAACATCTTTGTCTTTTTGAGCATAACTCCTGATACAATAATCGCAGCCATTCCTAGGAAATATGCACTTGTTGCAATATGAGGACTTCCTCCAAATATTGCTCCTGCAACCATTGCTATGAACGGAACTTTTGCACCGCAAGGAATAAAGGTGGTTGTCATTATAGTCATTCTACGATCGCGCTCGTTCTCAATTGTTCGACAAGCCATTACTCCAGGGACTCCGCAACCGGTACCTACAAGTACCGGAATAAACGATTTACCTGAAAGTCCGAATTTACGGAATATTCTATCTAGTACAAAGGCTATTCTTGCCATGTAACCACATGCTTCCAAGAACGCAAGAAGCAGGAATAGTACGAGCATCTGAGGAACGAAGCCTAGAACCGCTCCGACTCCGGCAACTATACCATCAAGAATCAATCCTTTTAGCCAATCCGCTGCATGCAGCTTATCAAGTCCTGCCTCGACTATTGGTGGTACTCCAGGTACCCATGTTCCATAGTTTGCAGGATCAGGCTCTTCAAATCCGTTCTTTTCCAGATATTTTATCGCATCTTTGTACGTCATCTGAATAGTATTCTCATCTTTCTTTGCAGAATCAGGGATCTTATCGAAGTAAACATTTTTATTATCAGTAGCCAGTGTCTCCTCATCGGTAACTCCTACCGTTGCCTTCTCAGGCCCCTGGACCTTCTTCATCTCAGAAATTGCTGTCTTAGCATCAAAGTTCTTATCTTCAACATCGAAATCGTAATATGCAAGTGCTGCGTTGGTTGCATCCGCATATTCCTCTGATGCCGCTTCGTATGCCTTGCTTCCGATTCCAAATAGGTGATACCCATCACCAAACAGACCGTCATTAGCCCAGTCTGTAGATGCAGTACCTATCCCTACCATTGCGATCCAGTATACCAGATACATTACAATTACAAATATCGGAAGTCCAAGCCAACGGTTTGTAACTACTTTGTCGATTTTATCCGATGTAGAAAGATCGCTCTTTCTTTTTCTCTTATAGCAATGCTTGATGATTGACGCTATATAGTTATAGCGCTCATTTGTAATTATGCTTTCTGAATCATCATCGAGTTCTTTTTCTGCAGCTTCTATGTCTCCTTCGACATGCTTCATGATTTCCGGAGTAATATTCAGCTGTTTAATAACCTTTGAATCTCTTTCGAAAACCTTTATAGCATACCATCTCTGCTGATCCTCAGGCATTTCATGAACTATTGCTTCCTCAATGTGAGCTATAGCATGCTCAACCGGTCCTGAGAATGTGTGTTGTGGAACGGTCTTTCCAACCTTAGCGGCTTCTACTGCAGCAGAAGCCGCCTCTTTAATGCCTGTTCCCTTTAGCGCTGATATCTCAACAACTTTGCAGCCAAGTTCACGCGACAATTCTTCTGTATTTATCTCATCCCCGTTCTTCCTTATGATATCCATCATGTTTACAGCTACAACTACAGGGATTCCAAGCTCTACAAGCTGTGTCGTTAAATATAGATTCCTCTCAAGGTTGGTTCCGTCAACTATGTTAAGAATGGCATCGGGCCTGTTTTCAATAAGATAGGTTCTTGCAACAACCTCTTCCAATGTATATGGCGATAATGAATAGATACCTGGCAGGTCCTGGACTATTACGTCCTTATGACCTTTGAGTTTACCATCTTTTTTCTCAACTGTTACGCCGGGCCAGTTACCGACGAACTGATTATTTCCGGTAAGTCCGTTAAAAAGCGTAGTTTTCCCGCTGTTCGGATTACCTGCTAATGCTATCTTTATAGACATTTATACCTCCTGTCTTTCCATATTTATCGTAGTAAATAACAACCTTCAAATTTTTATGTCCTTAGACAGCCTCGACTTCGATCATCTCAGCATCGGCTTTTCTTATAGACAGTTCATATCCTCTGATTGTCAATTCTATAGGATCGCCAAGAGGTGCAACTTTTCTGACATAGACTTCAGTGCCTTTTGTGAGGCCCATGTCCATTATTCTTCTCTTAACCGGTCCCTGACCTGTAATCTTCTTTACGGTTACTGTCTGTCCAATTTTCACATCTTTGAGAACCATTCCTTACTCCTTCCTATATAATTATTCGGCGTGCCATGCTTTCACTTAGGGCTACTCTGCTCTCGTGAACCTGCAGGATTACGCTGTTTCCAAGCTTATTTATTATAGTAACTGTTGTTCCAACAACAAAGCCGAGATCCGCAAGATGGGATTTCGCTTCATCATTTCCAGATATTCTCTTAATAGTTACCACAGCTCCGACCTCTTCCAAGGTGATTGGCATTATAACCTCCTTACTAAAATAATTATGCACGCAAAATGGTTAGTAGTCTTTAACTTGATAGAGTTTAACATCTTTAACTGCTGCCGTCAATCGCTTCTTGTTTTATTTTTTGAAAAAATTTCGCCTCTACAAATTAGCAGAGGCGGAGCTAAGAATTTGATTTCTGTTCTTGCAAGCAAATATATTTACTTTTCTGTTTTCCAAAATCCCAGTGAGAATATTATAAGAACTGGATATATTTCAAGCCTTCCGGCAATCATTAGTATCGACATTATCAGCTTTGTAAAACCATTGTAATCTGAATAAAGGAAGTCTTCAGTCATCTGATTAGCTGCCGTACCTGTATTTGTAAGCATTGCAACAGAAAAATCGATAGAGTCTTCAATGTTTATTCCTGAGAGAGAAAGTAATAAAGCTCCAAACACAAGAGTTATGAAAAATAGGAAGACATAAATAAGTGCTTTCAGGATAAGATTATTACTTACCGGATATCCGTTATAAGTCTGATTCTTGACACTTCTCGGATGTATAAGCTTATATATTCCGTATTTTATCGATTTCAATGTGCATATGAACCTCGCTATCTTAATACCTCCTCCGGTTGAAAAAGCGGATGGTCCTATTATAGATAGCATTACAAGCATAGTTATTACAAAGATATGCCAATTTGACATATCTGAAATTATATATCCGGATGTGCTTACAAAGGATATTACCTGCATAAATGAATCGGCAATAAGCTTTTCTGTATTTTCTATAGATTCTGTATTCATACGTACGATACATATAATAAATGTTATAAATACGATTGATCCGGTCAGATAGCGGAACTCCGTAGCTCTAAACAATTTCTTCCATTGACCGGAAAGTGCAAGAACAAATATTGCAAAATTTACAGAAGCAAGGAAGGTGAAGACTGTTATTATTATTTTTATTGCCGGTGAAAATGCAATTACAGTAGCTATATCAAAATGATTTAACCCCGCAGTACTTGAAATACTAAGGGCTGTCTTTAAAGCATGAAAAGCCGGCATCTTAAAAAGATAAAGCAATACGAACTGTAATAATGTCAATAAAGAATAAATTGTAAGAATTCTTCTATAAGATTCTCTAAATGTCATCGTTGATTTCATGAATAGCGGTCCAGGCACTTCTGTAAAGACAAGGGTCTGTGCCGTGTACTGCCAGGATTTCAGGAATGTTACAGAAAGGACTATTATTCCTATTCCTCCCATCCAGTTACAAGTACACTTCCAAAGCTGAAGGCACGGAGGCATTGAGCTCATTTTTATTGCTGATGCTGCTGTTGTTGACCAGCCTGAACAGGCTTCAAAAATTGAATCTACTAAGCTATATCCATTATTAGAAAAGTAAAATGGAAGTATGCTTATTAAAATCGCAAGAACCCATGTCAGAGAAGTTGCAACATAACAGATATCTAATCTTATATATTTTATATCACCCGTCAGGAGCCTGCTTCCCGTAAATCCTATACCTATACACGAAAGAGAAATAATGAGCATCGAAATTATGCATTCGGAGTCATGATATCTGATTGCCATCAAAAGAGACGGAATCATAGCAATCCCAATTATCATTACTGACGTAAAAATAATATTTCCAATAAAGTTGTTATTTTTGCTAATATGCATTTTTTTCAATTAAAACCTCTCACTACCTCATTGATATCTATGCTCTGTCAGGATTCCAGAAATGTCTTGAGAATATTATAAAGAATGTTGTAAGTTCAAGACGCCCTGCAATCATAGTAAATGCAAGAACCAAGGTGCTGAAATTTGAATAAATACTGAAATTTTGCGTCGGTCCAACGGAAGAAAGTCCCGGACCAACATTGCTAAGGCATGAAAGTGTCGCCGTAAAATTCGTTATAAAGCTATGACCATCTACGGAAATAATGAGTGTTCCCGCCAAAAGTGTAAATATAAAGAACGCCATGAAAATTATTATAAATGTGAGCGTCTCTGACGAAACTCTTGTTCCGTTATATTTAATATTATATACTGCCCTATCGTGGGTTTTTAATTTGACCTCTCTTTTGATCATTCTCAAGGTAGTCAATACTCTAACAAGCTTCATCCCACCCGCTGTTGATGAGCTGCACGCACCTGTCAACATCAATATCACAATTATCATTTTGCAAAAAGACGGCCATAGGTCAAAATCCGTTGTGCTGAATCCAGTAGTTGAAACTATTGTAACGACCTGAAAAGCTCCCTCCGTTAACGTCTTAAAGAATCCGGAGTAAAAGTTCTTTGCCAAAAGTGTTGCTGTAATCATTGCAATTGCAAAGCCTACATACTTAATATAGAATCTCAGCTCTTCATCCTTGAACATGTTCCGCATTCCTTCTTTTATTCCTATAAAGAACAGATTAAAGTTCATTCCTGCAAAGAAGGTGAATATGGTTATTATCCAGTAGACATATGCACTGTTAAAATGAGCAATACTATCTCCATAACATGAGAATCCGCCGGTCGCCATTGTGCTAAGCGAGTGAAGAGTTGCATCATAGAAGTTAAGCCCCCCGAATATCAAAAACAGGATTTCAAGTATCGTTAAAATTATATAGGCAAAATAAAGCTGTTTGGCAGTATCTGAAAACCTTGCTCCGAGCTTACTCACGGTAGGTCCAGGTGTCTCTGCACTTGCGATATGCATCGCTTTTCCTCCAAATCCCGGAATTATAGCCATTACAAGAACTATTACCCCCATTCCTCCAAGCCACTGGGTTGCAGAACGCCACATCATAAGACTTTTCGGAATTTTTTCCACGTCGGGTATAATGCTTGCCCCGGTTGTTGAAAATCCGGAACACATCTCAAAGAATGCATCTATGGGATTTGGAATTGCAGATGTTAAAATGAACGGAATTGATGCTATGATTGACACAATAATCCAACTGAAAGCAACCAGGAGAAATCTTTCTCTTGGTTGCATCTTTTCGTCGTCTTCTTTTAATTTGGATCTTATCTTAATCGGAATCCCTATCGCTTCAGAAATAAAAATTGTAATAAGAAAAGCTCTGACACATGAAGTTTCTTTATATGCCAAAGCAAATATCAGAGGAAAAAGCATAGTGCCTCCGACAAATATTAAGAAAATACCGAAGAAGTTAAGTGCTCTTCTTATCATATTTATGCTCTTTTCTAAACTTTTAATCTTTATTTTAAAATATTAAGAAGAACATTAGGCTTGAAAAGTTTTTCTACATAGCCTATGCCCGAAAGACTACATACGATTATAACCCTATCGCCAGGTATAATTTTTGTGTTTCCGTCAGGAATAAAAGTCTTGCCGTTCCTTATTATTGTAGCAATAATTATGTAATCCGGAAGATCAAAGTCTTTCAATGGAACATTTATCATGCGCATTCCCTCTTGCGCATAGACCTCCATAAGTTCCGCCTGCCCTTGAAGGATGACAGATGAAAGCACTCTCTTTGTTCCCCTTATGCGTCTCAAAATTGCACTCGCTGTTATATCCAATGGGTTGAGTACAACATCAATTCCAAGCTTCTCTATCAACCCCTTATAACTCTCATGACTCACCTTCGATATTACATCTTCTATTCCACGTGTCTTTGCGGATAGGGCTAGCAAGAGATTCTCCTCATCGTAGCCTGTCGCAGTAACGAAGGCATCCATCTCATCAATGTTCTCTTCTTCTAGTAGCGAAATTTCCGCTCCGTTTCCATTGATAACAATTACCCCGTTCAGTTTGTCTGTCAAATAGTTACAGCGTTTTTTGTCAATTTCTACTATCTTGACATAGGCTCCATATTCAGAAAGCCTTTTACTGAGATAATATCCGGTCTTTCCTCCTCCTATTATCATAACCTTTTTAACTCGGTTCTTTCGTCTCACAAGAGGCTTTTTCCTTATGAGTGATTTAACGCGAGATGTTTCTCCAACGATATACAGCAGATCATTATTCATTATCTCATCATTTCCATGAGGGATAATCATCTTACCATTTCTGGAAATTCCGACCATTATAAGATCTTCCATAGCTTTTCTGAAATCTACAAGATTCTTTCCAATGAGCAATGGATAATTATCTGCCTCCACCTCGACAAGTGAAATATTTCTAAAGGTATATATTCCGTTAGTTATTGAATATTTATCGACAAGATATCTATAAATTTCTGATGTAATCAAAAGATCCGGATTGACGACAAGGTCTAAATTAAACTGCTCTCTAAGAAGCTCAGTCTGATTCATGTGTTCAGGGTCTCTTACCCTTGCCGCTACAGTCTTACATCCAAGCATCTTTGCAAATGATGCAGATATAATGTTTACCTCGTCTGAAGTCGTACAACTAAAAAGGAAATCATAGTTTTGGATTTCCATTTCACGCAAGGTATCGATGCTCTTTGCATCTCCTGTAACCGGAAGAAAATCATACATCTGCGAAAGCTGATTGAGCTTTTCTTCTTTTGTATCAACTATAGTAATATCATAGTCTCCATCAACAAGTGCTTTCGCAATTCTTATTCCAAGTTTGCCGGCACCAAGTATGGCTATCCTCATTTATATTCTCCTAGATAAATTAAAGAGTCCAATGAATATTAATGAATTATAAATCATCAATATATCTTTTGCAAATTACAAACTATTCTACGCTGATGAACTTATAATCCTTTTCCTCTACTGTGTCCTTTATTATCTTGTTATCAACATCTTTTGATAATTCAATCTTTGCAGTGCCATTTTTGTGGCTGACTTCGGCATTTACCACGCCATCAATCCCAAGAAGTGCTTTCTTAACCGTAGCTTCACAGTGCTCGCACATCATTCCTTCAATATTAACTGTCTTTGTCATTTTTTCCTCCATAATAATATGTTCTTTATCGTCTTTATAAATTTTGCAATAATTTAGTCTCAAGGCGTTCATGCATACACAAAAGCTTGATAAACTCATAGCAGCAGCTCCCCACATAGGGTTCATCGTCCATCCGAGAAGATTTGCATATAGACCTGCTGCAAGAGGTATCATCAGAATATTATAGAAAAAAGCCCAGAACAAATTCTCCTTAATATTTCTAAGCGTCGCTCTTGAAAGTCTTACAGCTGCTGCAACGTCAAGCAAACTGTTATTGACAAGTACTATATCCGCAGAATCAATAGCGATATCTGAACCGGCACCTATTGCTATTCCAACATCTGCACTCGTAAGTGCAGGAGCATCATTTATCCCATCTCCTACCATTGCGACTTTTCCACCATCTGAAAGCTTCCTTATAACATTCTCTTTCTCTCCCGGTAGAACTTCAGAAATTACATTCTTTATTCCGACAATATTTCCTATGGCTTTCGCAGTCTTTTGATTATCTCCTGTGAGCATGTAAGTTTCAATCCCTAGTTCATTCAATTCCATAATCGCAGCTTGGCTATCATCCTTAACTTTATCAGCAAGAGAGATAATTCCTATAATATCATTATTTTTCGAAAAGAAAACGGGGGTTTTCCCTTCCTCTGCAAGTCTATCAGAGATATTCATAATTTCTTGTGAGAGACTCATCTCACCTTCTATAAGCCTGCGGTTACCCGCTATAATTCTATCTTTTTTGCTTCCATTCATTGGATCTTCAATGTCCGCAATAACCCCATTCCCGGGCAATGCCTTGAAGTCCTTTGTCTTCAATCGCTCTATACCGCTCGTATTACAGTAATCTACAATTGACTTTGCAAGAGGATGTTCACTTCTCTCTTCTATTGAAAATGCATATCTGAGAAGCTCTTCCTCACAGGTCCCACTTAGAGGTATCACATCTCTAACAGAAGGTATACCTATTGTTATCGTTCCCGTCTTATCAATAGCAATCCTTTTGATTTTACCAGTCTCTTCAAGCACTTCAGCGGTCTTGAAAAGTATGCCATTTCTTGCGCCAACCCCGCTTCCAACCATTATTGCTACCGGTGTTGCAAGGCCGAGTGCACAAGGGCAACTTATTACGAGTATTGTAATTCCTCTTGCGAGTGCGTATGATACTGTTTGCCCAAGAGCCAACCATAAAACTGTTACAATAATGGAAATAATCATAACAGAAGGAACAAATACTCCTGATACTTTATCAGCTATCTTTGCAGACTTCGCCTTGCTTTCAGATGCATCGCTTACCATCTGAATTATTTGAGAGAGTGTAGTGTCAACACCTACTTTGTCAGCTCTTGCTTTTACAAATCCTGATATATTCGTTGTTCCGGCAGAGATTCTATCGCCTTCTCTCTTGTCATTAGGTATGCTTTCTCCCGTCAATGCGGATTCGTCAACAGAAGTGACTCCGTAGGTAACGATTCCATCAACGGGTACTTTGTCGCCCGGTTTAAGTATAAAGATATCTCCGATTCTCACTTCTTCGGCAGGTATTTCAATCTCTTTACCTTCTCTTTCTACTCTCGCTTTATCTGGTATTAGGCTCATGAGTCCCTTTAGGGCATCTGTAGTTCTTCCTTTAGAAATTGATTCGAGTAGTTTTCCGACCGTTATGAGCGTTACTATCATTGCAGCAGACTCATAATAGAATCCCCCCGAGCTATTTAGTGCATCTGGCTTTCCTGTCATTTCAAAGAGTAGAATTGTGCTCCATACAAATGACGTCATTGATCCGATTGCAACAAGGGTATCCATGTTAGGTGCAGCATGTAAAAGTCCCTTAAATCCGCTTGTAAAAAAATCTTTATTAATCAACATAACTATGGCCGACAAAATCATCTGAATTATGCCTAGTCCTATGTAATTGCCTTCGAAAAACTTCGGGATAGGTAAGTTCAACATATTATGACCCATAGAGAAATACATAAGAATAATGAGAAATATTAGAGAAAAAACAAGCCTCTTCTTCAAATGAATTGTTTCATTTTCCCCAAGATCTTCCCTATTATCGTCATCCCCTGGTAATGATGCATCATATCCTGCATGCCTCACTGCTTCAATTATTTCTTTACTCGTTGCACTGCCTTTTACTTTCATTGAATTTGTAAGAAGATTGACAGAGCAGTCCAAAACGCCGGGAACTTCAGATACAGATTTTTCTACCTTTGCGCGACAGACTTCACAACTCATTCCCCTTACATTGTATTTTTCCATATAATCTCCTTTCTATTAAATAATATACATACATAGATTATACTTGACATGCATATATGTCAATCTGAAATGACAAGTGTTTTTCTCTGTGCTATAATAGCTGCGAAATGAGTAATGCAAATAGAACAGTCGAACAAAAAACATATGTAAAGAATAGTATTTGGAGGCTTATAATTGCATTTATAGCCTTCCTTATTGAGATGTTCATAATTGTTTTTCTTGCAAACAGGGTGTCTGTAGGAAGTACAATTCAAGCAGTGGAACATTTGATTGGAATTCTTCTCGCTCTTTTCATTTCTAACCAGGATAAAACCTCATCAATAAAGATTTCATGGATAATCCTTGTTCTTCTTTTTCCAATTATTGGAGGTGCTCTATACCTTATAACAGGAACATCCGGCACTACAAAGCGCATGAGAAGAAGATATGAAGAAATAGATAAAAAGCTGTTCCCACTTTTGCCAGATCAACACAATCTAGTTGAAGAGAAGAAAATAGCAGATCGTTCAATTTCAAATATCTCCAATTATTTATATGATTATGCACACTATCCGATATATTTGGACAGTGATGTAGAATTTTTCTCATATGCTACTGACGCATTTGAAGCTCAAAAGGCTGCACTTTCTAAGGCAGAGCATTTTATATTCATGGAATATCATGCGATTGAAGATGCGGAAGCTTTTTCTGAGATTGAAGAGATACTTATTGAACGCGTCAAACACGGTGTGGAGGTAAGAATCTTCTATGATGATATGGGAAGCATTGCTTTTATAAATAAGGACTTTAACAGAAAAATGGAAAGTCAAGGAATCCATTGTCGTGTATTTAATCCGGTTACGCCTTTTGTTAACCTGTTCCTGAACAATAGAGACCATCGAAAAATCACAATTATAGATGGTAAAATCGCATTTACCGGTGGCTATAATATTGCAAATGAATATTTCAATATTACTCATCCTTACGGATTCTGGAAGGATTCGGGGGTGAAAATTACTGGCCCTGCAACCAAGAGCTTTACCGTAATGTTTCTTGAAATGTGGAATGCAATCAGGAAAACTGATGAGGATGATACAGATATTAATAAATATCTTCCGGACATTCCATATACTCCTAAGGAAAAATGTTTCATTCAGCCATATGCTGATAATCCTATGGATAATGAACTCGTCGGCGAAAATCTATATATTCATTTAATAGACCGTGCGGAGAAATATATTTATTTTTCTACACCTTATCTGATAATAACAGACGAAATGATTCATGCACTATCTCTTGCTGCAAAACGAGGTGTCGAGGTCGTCATACTTACGCCCGGGATTCCTGATAAAAAGATGGTATTTCGGATGACAAGAGCATATTATAAGCCACTTGTCCAGAATGGAGTAAAAATATTTGAATTTACACCGGGATTCTGCCATGCAAAGCAATGTGTTTCTGATGATATCGTTGCTGTATGCGGGACCATCAATCTGGATTACCGGAGTCTTTACCATCACTTTGAGGACGGATGTCTTATATATGGATCCGATGCCGTTATGGACATGAAAAACGATTTTGAACATTCGTTTGACATATCAGAAGATGTAACAGATCAATACATGAGCCGCTCGTTTAGATCCACTCTTTGGTGCCTTTTTATGAAATTATTTGCACCTTTACTTTAAGATATAAGGAAGGAGATTCGAATGAAAACTCTAACTAAGTCTTTGAAAATAAGACCTGAATTATTAGAAAAAGAAAAGATAAGTTATGCTTCAGACATAGTACTACTTCCGGATGGAGGGATAGACTGTAGCGAGGGATGTAATCCATACGGATTCCCTCCTAGTCTTAAAGAGGCTATGAAAAATTTCGATATCAAACGTTTTGGGCCATATCCTCACAGCCAGGCGATCTATGAAGGCCTTACGGAGTACTGGAAGGGATATTCAAATATCGAAAGAGATAATGTGCTATTGTCGGACGGAAGCATTAATTCGCTTTATACAGTCTTTAATATATTTAATACTAATGGTGCGAACGTACTTGGGATATCTCCCCAGTTCACAGATGCAGAAATGTTTATTAAAATTTCCGGAATGAATTATAGATCTGTTCCACTTAGAAAGGATAGAAATTATCGGTTCGACCCTGATGAATTCATTGCTTCGATAGATGAAGATATATCAGTAGTATATATTGACAATCCTAACAATCCAACAGGGCAGGTAATTAGCTTATATGCCATAGAAAAAATCCTCGACAAAGCTATTTCTGTCGGAGCTGCTGTCATAATTGATGAAGCCTACGGCGATTTCATGCCAAACCAAAATTCATCGATGCAGCTTACGGAAGAATATCCTAATCTTATAATGATAAGGAGTCTATCAAAAGCTTTCGGCCTTGCAGGACTTAGAATTGGATATGTCATAGCTGCGAAACAGCTGATTTCTTATATGAGAAAGATTACAAATCCTTATCAGGTCAGTGAATTTGCGAGAGAAATGGGCGGCGAAGCATTAAAACATAGCGAACAGATCTGGGAGAATATTGTAGACTTTTCAAATATGAAAAGGGAAATCAGAGATGTCCTGAAATCTGATGGCAATCTCTCAATGCCTGAAAGCTCCGACACCGTTTCAATATTTCTCTTAATTCATAAAGATGAAAACGTTGATCTATACGAGAGGTTCTTTGACGAGAAGGTCCTATCCGTACCGGGAAAGGATTTTAACGGACTTTCAAAGAACTCGGTCAGAATAAGACTGCCTAGAATTGATGAATTTCCAGTTCTTCTCGATGCAATAAAGGCTATCCATCTAGGATAGCCTCTTATCTTATCTTTATTTATTTATCTTTATTTATTTGTATTTCTCCAGATTTTTTGTTTTTCTGCTGCCTTTATCAATTCTTCTCTAAATTCAGGTGCTGCAAGACTTATTAATGCCTCTGCTCTCTGCCACACCGTCATTCCCGTGAGATCAACAATTCCGTTCTCAGTTACAATTGTAGCCGCCTGACTCCTTGGGGATGTTATGATATCACCGTTGAAATGCGGAACTATCCTTGAGTGCTTTACGCCTTTTTTGTCCGTAAAAGTCGATGTAATCGCGATAAAGCTCTGCCCTGTCGGATTGTCATATGCTCCGGTAATGAAATCTAATTGTCCACCCGTTCCACTTATCTGTCTGAATCTTGAACTTTCTGAAGATATCTGCCCAAATAAATCAATATTGACGGCATTATTAATTGAAACAAAATTATCTATGCTCTTAACAACGTCCACTCCGTTTACGAAATCAATAGGAGCTGAACACATTCCCGGGTTATCTCCTGCCCATTCCATAAGCTCAACATTACCATACACTGATGAAAACGTATTCTTCCCAGGCATTACAGTCTTATACTTATTTGTTATCTTGCCTGCCTTGTGCATGTCAAGGAAAGAGTTGACAAGGAGTTCACTATGAACACCGAGGTCTTTTAAATCTGACTCCTCTGCAATTACCTTCCCTATTGCATCAGGTAATCCGCCCGCTCCAAGCTGTATAACGGATCCATTTTTCATTCTTTCAACGATTTTCTCCGCAATTACCATCTCAAGTTCTCCGGGAATAGATGGTAAGGTCTCATCAAGTGGCGGATGCTCTCCCTCGACAACTGCATCTATTTCCGATATATGAATGCATTCTTCCATTCCTCTTATGTAAGGAAGGCGCTCATTAACCTCAAGTATAATATAATCCGCTGCTTCCATTGTCGCTCTCGCACAGGCATTGTTCGATGAAAAACCGAAATAGCCGTTTTTATCCATAGGTGTAACCTGCTGCATAGCTACGTTGACTTTAACATAATTCCTATAATATGAAGGAAGATTCCTGTATATCATAGGTGTAAAACTGCAGAGGCCTCTGTCACATAGCTTTCTCTCGTAGGCAACCATGTGCCATGAATTGTAAATGAAATGCTCCCTAGTCGGGTCCTTTTCAACACACTGGATTGGACCATACATCATGTGCCCCCTGATTTTTACATCATGAAGCTCTTCTTTTCTCTCAGAAAGTGCCATGTCGAGAAGGTAAGGAAATCCGAGATTTTGGCTAAAATCAACCCAATCTCCACTTTTAACAACTTTAACAGCTTCCTTAGGTGTCTTAAGTTTGTTTTTATATTCTTCAATAAAGTTCATATATTTCTCCTTCTTATTTTAATTTACCTTTAAGTCTTAATTTAATCAGTCTGTCAAGCAATGAATCCTTTCGGAACAGATGTAGCTGTAGCTCCTGTGACAGATATTTAAGTGCAGGCGGTCCTGCAATACAGTTCCCCTTGTCATCAAGTGCAGGTCCATAAATTCCAATGCCTGCAAGACCATCTGCAACTGAAACGAGACCTCCGCCGACACCACTCTTTGTCGGTATTCCAACATCAACAGCAAACCTCCCGGAACGGTCATACATACCGCAGGTAAGCATTATAGTCTTCACAATTTCTGCCGTCCTCTTGCTGAAAATTCTGTCGTCTTTATTACGTAATGTCTTACCGTCATTTGCAAATACCATGCCCATTGTTGCGAGGGATTTTGCTGTAACCTCAAGAGAACAAATCTTAGTATAAAATTCGAGTGTTTCTTCAACATTTGAGATAAGCCCCTTGCTTTCAAGAAGGTAGGCAATCGCCCTGTTCCTCGAAAGGTGCCCCATCTCTGATTCAAAGATTTGATTATTAATAGTTATCTCATCGTCTATACAGATTTTTCTAATTATTTCGGTTTCTTCCTCTACCGAAATATGTCCGACGAGCATGCTTGCAACTGTGATCGCCCCAGAATTGATCATGGGATTCATCGGTTTATTGCTCTTCGTATCGAGGTCAATGAGTGAGTTGAAGGCTTCTCCCGAAGGTTCCATGTCAACCAGTCTAAACACCTTGTCCGGTCCAAACATATCGAGTGCAATCGCAAGAGAAACTATCTTTGAGATACTCTGTATCGTAAATCTTTTGTCTGTCCTTCCTATATTAAAGTGTTCAAACTCTCTTGTACATATGCTGATTCCGAGATCTTGAGGATCAGCTTTTCCAAGTTCAGGTATGTAAGTTGCAACGTTTCCGCCAGGTATTGCCTCTTTACCTCTCCTATAAGCCTCTTCGAGCAATTCCTGAATTTTCTCTGTCATTTTTGGTGTCATTTGTTACCTGCTTTCTCTTAAGTTCAGCATTTAATATATTTGCTTTCCTTTTCTCTCAACTCATCAAGCATCTCAGAAATACGCATTCTGTAAATTGGATGAACTAAGTTAGGATTTAACATGGCAATCGGCTCAAGTACGAAATCTCTTTTGTGCATCTCGGGATGCGGTATTATCAAATCCTTTGTATCTATAATTTCATCGTCATAGAAAATGATATCGAGGTCAAGTGTTCTTGGTCCCCAGTGTACATCTCTTTTTCTCTCGAATTTGTTCTCTATTGAGCCTGTGTATTTCAGAAGCTCCGAAGGCGTTAATATGGTCTTAACCTCAATTGCTCCATTTAAGAAGTCGGGCTGATCAATCCCTCCATAGGGTTTTGTTCTTATGAGCTTTGACTCTCTGAGGTCTTTGAACCTCTCGTCATGCAAAAACTCCTTAACGGCTCCTCTTATATTCCCCTCGGGATCTCCTATGTTTGCACCAAGGGCAATATATGCTCTATGCCATCTAATGTCGGTGGATACAGCAATGCTCTTAAATTTTAGTTCAATCGGTGCTTTTGGCTTATCTACCCTTATTTCAATTCTTTCCACCCTATTATATTTGAATATGATGGTTTCTGCAATTTTTTTCGCAAGAGTCTCGATCAAATCGAACGACCCTTTTGACACAATGTCTTCAATATCTTGGCATACGGATGCATAATTTACGGTTAAATTGCAGTCATCTTTTGATGCGGCATCACTTGAATCGAGATGAATAATTGCCGATATGATAAAAGGCTGTCCTTTCTTTTTTTCTTCTTCAAATACTCCGTGATACCCGAAGCATTCAAGCTCGTCAATAAATATCTTGTCCATAACATTATCCGTCCAGACCTTCATCAGAGAGTATGACATCACACATATCTAGAGCCCTTCTGTTTGATTTTACATCGTGAACTCTGAAAATGTGGTGTCCCTTCATTCTTCCGATGATATTGAGAGAAACTGTAGCCTCTTCTCTTTCATCTACTGGTAGATGAAGAGTTTTTCCAATTAGGGATTTCCTTGAAATTCCAAGGAGAACGGGATATCCGAGTTCAAGAAAAATTTCCGCATGATTCATAGAGTGAATATTTCCTTTTACACTCTTAGCAAATCCGATGCCGGGATCTATTATTATCTTGTCTTCCTTAATTCCTGCATTTTTCGCAATTTCTATAGATTTCTCGAGATCCATCATTATCTCCTCTATATATAATGATGGATAGGATAATTTGTTAATAGCTTTCTTATTCATGTCTTCGTCCGGCAACATTATATCTTTATTATGCATTATTATAACGGGACAATTCTCTTCAGACACTACCCTTGCCATCTCATGATCCTTATCTCCTGGATGTCTAAGCCCCCATACGTCATTGATAAGGTCCGCTCCTTCTTTCAATGCTGCTAATGCTGTATCTGCATGGTAAGTATCGACTGATATCGGAATATCGAACCTCTTCTTTAGTTCCGATATAGCAGGAAGAACTCTTTTTCTTTCCTCATAAGTGTCAACCGGCGCTCCTCCCGGTCTTGTCGATTCTCCTCCAACATCAAATATATCAACGCGGTCTTCTACCATCTGCTCTGCCTGCCTAAGCATATCATCAATTGCGAAGAATTTTCCTCCGTCTGAAAAAGAATCCGGTGTTACATTCAAAATCCCCATGATTATCGATCTACCGGCATCAAAATCGAAATTTTTATTGCCAATTTGCATTATCCTTACCCCTCTCGTCAATATATAAATGTATCGTTTTTATCATCTTCACTCCATTTGCATTCTTCCCTTGCCTTGCAGAGAAAACATCCCCTCGATAGCTTGTCTGCTCTTGCAATTATTTCACCAAGGTAGGTATCTTTTGTCTGATATCTCCCCCGATGTCCCATAATAGCTCGTGAAATCTCCATTACTTCAGCCGGTAAATATCCGCAGTCTGGAAGAATTTCAGCTGCAATTTCAGCGGACGCTTCATCGTGGGGCCTGCCTTCCTTATATTCAACAGCACGTCCTATATCATGTAAAAGCCCTGCGGCATAAATAATATCACGCTTTAATTCTTTGGCTTTGCCGTCTTCTAGCCATATTATAGTTGCGATTCTCGCTACATCCATGGAATGAGGCAAACTGTGCTTGCAGAATATTCTATTTTCCTCTAGTCCCTCAATATCAGATAGTAGCTTAAGGTATCGCTCATCTTTTAGAATATTCTCGTGCCTATTTATATTCTGTATATTCTTGGTTTTTATACTCATGAGTTTTTGACTTATTCTATAATAAATAGACTGTTCAATCAACAAACAATAGCTCTAGCTTAATTAACATCATTTTTTATTTGCAAAGGAAAAACCGTAGCTATTTCATGCCAATATAAAATACTCTGATAAAAACGCTACGGTATAATTCCTATTGCTCTTAATATAAATTTAGAACTATTCTTTTTCCTTTTTTCTTATACTTATCTTGTATACAAATGTCATTATCATAATAGAACAAATAATCAAAATCGCTTTCATGTCTGTAGCATCTCCTGTTCTTGGAGAAACAAGGTTTGATGATGCATTTGTCTCGACGTAAGGATTTTTGCCTTTTTCTGTCAAAATTAACGTTCCAAAATCATCTATTTCAACTCTAATAAAACGATCAAGGCGATTTATATCAAGCTTTTTATATTTACCGTTATGAAGCATATATGCATCGTACTCCGTCTTTTCCTGGCCTGGAAGCAGCTCTATAACCACTTTGAGTGGAGATTTAAGCTTGATATCTTTACCATCTTCCTTTCCACTTATTTTACAGCTAAATTTATCCGTTCCATTAGGAATATTTTCCTTAACATTAAGTTCAAATTTTGACTTATGATTTGTATCTGATAACAAATTTTCAAGCTGTTGAATTTCAATCTTTCGATTGTTTTTGGTTTTCTTATTGTACTTAAGCATTATGGTCTCAATATTCTGTTTCTTCGCCAGAGCCTTAATCGATTCGCTTTCATTATCTGAAAATACATATAGCTTTTTGGCTTCATTCTCTTCTGTGCTCCTAGCTACACCATCCGAAAATGCATACAATTTCTTGGCTTCGTTCCCTTGTGAATTCTTAAAGATATCGTCAGAAAATTTAACGCTTCCAGGAATAAATACAGACTTTAAAGCGTCTGAATAAGCAAAGCCCTCTCCATCAATGGTTTTTAAGCTCCTCGGCAATTCTAAATGAGTTACGCTGGACCATTTAGCAAAGCCTTGATAGCCTATGCTCTTCACATTTTCAGGAATATAAAGCTCCTCTGCTTTTGGAACCCACGAAGCTCCCCATCGAGCAATCTTATTGATTTTACGTGAAAAGACTACATGTTTTGCATTATCAAGACCTGCTACAGAATACTCATCTAATTCGGTGACTCCATCTGGAATAACAATTTGATCTATACTTTCAAGCTCATAAAAAGCTAATTTACCTATGCGCTTTAATTTCTTTGGCATTTTTAACTCTTTTAAATCCTCGCAACCGAGAAAAGCAGAGTCGCAAACCTCTTCCACGCTATCAGGTAAATCCGCTGATTCTAGCCCAAAGCAGTTAAGAAAAGCACCTTTACCAACTTTCTTCAACCCCTTATGTGCAACAACCTTTTCTAAATTCATGTGCGCATTAGCAACATAATCCCCTATCTCTTCAGTGCCAGGTTCAATGTCTGCTTCCTTCAATCCCATTGGAATATATAACAAGACTTTTTTCTTATATACACAACCCTTATAAGAATGATAAATAGGGTTGTTTTTATCTATATTTATAGACTTCAGGCTGTCTATGTTTTCTCCCGCAGCGCTATCAAATAGCGTTGGAAAGTCTTTTCCACCCTCAACCCCTACAAAGCTTGCAGGGAAATTAATTTCTTCCAAATTTTTCATTGAAAGGAAAGCTTGTTCTCCCACTGTCTTTAAGCCCTCAGGTAAAGTTAGACTCTTCAAATTGCTTACATGGCTAAAAGCTTTAGCACCAATATATGTGCAGTTTTTCGGTAAATCAATTTCTTTAAGCGATGCGCACCCCGCAAATGTGTTCTTCTCTATTTTATTTAATTTGCAGTCCGGATCCATCTTAATATTCTTAATGCTTTTACAATTTTCAAAAGCTTTTGCTCCGATTTTTTCTACTTGTTTAGGAATTATGATACCTTCCAAATTACGGCAGTTTTTAAATGCGCTCGCTCCTATCTCCTGCAACTTCTTAGCTTGGCTCATATCAACTTCCGTCAATTTAGCACAATCATTAAATGCATCATCATGAATTTTTTTAACGTTTTTACCAACGATTACCTTTGCAATTTTTTTGTCTGACTTAAATACATTTGATGAAATTTCTTTGACCTTATCAGGTATAACGATTGTAGTATCATGACCGTAATATCCAATCAAAACACCATTATCATCTGTTTTAAAAATTTCTTCCTCAGACAATTCAACGGTAACCTTCACTGATGCCTTGTTCCCAAACGAATCATGAGCATAGATAAAAGCCTCTCCACTCTTATTCGCCTTAATCTTTCCTTTGTCTGTAACGGAAACAATATCCTTATTGCTTGATGAAAAATGAATTCTTGTATCAATTGCATCTTTCGGCACAATATTTAATTCTAATGTCTTCTCTTCTCCTGGATCAAGCGTGATTTCTTTATCTTTAAATTCCAAGGTTCTAATGTTATGAAATTCCGATTTATTCTTAAAGATAACCTTAGACTTTTCGCTTTTATGCGTATCATAAAGTGATTTTAGCGTAGACGGCTCTCCTCCATAGTATGTCATTTCGACCCATTGTTCAGTAAGAAATTTAGGATCGCTCTCCATGTTGTTTATCTCAATGCTATCATTTTCAATCAGCAGCCACTTCCATTTAGAGCCCATGTCAGTTGTAAGTGGTCCTTCTATCTTCTTAACACTTGCAGGAATACGTAATCCTAGAATATTATAACAAGATGTCAAAATTTCCTTTCCTATTGTCTCTAGGCCGTCGTTAAGCTCCAATATCTTTAATTTTCCTGAATACTTAAATGCACCATCTCCCAAAGTTTTTAAAGTGGATGGCATCTTAACAACTTCCAACCCTGAGCTTTCAAAAGCTCCTTTTGATATTTCAATAAGCCCTTCAGGAAGCTTAATATCATTTATTAGTTTACAATTACGAAAAGCATTTGCACCGATTATTTTAGTATTTTTGCTCATCTTGACATCAGTCAACTGTTTGCAACCTTCGAATGCACTTTCTCCAATCTCTACTACGGTGTCAGGAATAACAACTTTTGTAATTTTTTCATTTGATTTAAAAGCATTCGAACCAATCTTCTTAACTGTGTCCGGAATGCTAACCTCTATGTCTTGTCCTTTATATTCTGTTAGGACTCCATCATTTATAATAAATTCATCTTGTGCAGCTTCTCTTGCAGTTAATGCCTGAGGTTCTGTTTCCAGTGCGAAAACTGTTGGCATAATAGTAATCTGCAAAGCTATGATTAAGCAAAAGGTCAAAGTAACAATTCGCTTAAAGGTTTTTGTCATATGTTTTCCTCCTTTTTATCTGTATATTGTTTATGATATCCGATATCATAAACAAGTTAGCATACTCTAACTCAATTTGTCAACCTAATAAATATTTATTGTTTTACCTCTATATATTTTGATAACGTCATCAAAAAAGGACTGCAGTTTTTCAACTGCAGTCCTTATAAATACTTGACTTTTAGTTATTAAATCCCCATCAAATGGATTGTCTCTTCTCTTAGCCTTTCATCCGTCTTGAATCTGCCACGGGTCGCATAGCATATGGTCTTGCTTCCCCTTGCCTTTATACCTCGCATCTCCATACATAGGTGCTCCGCTTCAATGACAACCATAACCCCGTCGTTTTCTATGTTATCATCAATTGCATTTGCTATCTGTTCGGTCATTCTCTCCTGGATTTGAAGTCTTTTGGCATATACTGAAACAAGCCTCGCGAGTTTCGAAAGTCCGAAAACCTTACCTTTTGGAATATATGCAATATGGACATTTCCAAAGAAGGGCAACATATGGTGTTCGCAAAGAGAGTAAAAATGTATGTCTTTTTCTATAACTATCTCGCTTTTTTCTACATCAAATTTTTTGGAGAGATGTTCGCTTCCATCTTTATCCATCTGTCCGAGAATTTCCTCATACATTTTGCCTACACGCTTAGGCGTATCTTTAAGTCCCTCTCTATCTGGATCCTCTCCAACTGCAATAAGTAACATCCTGATAGCTTCTTCTATCTTTTTTCTGTCCATATTTTACCCTTTCATCCTTATTATAAGTTCCCTTATTCTTCCTACAAAGTATAGGGAACCAAATACACATACCGGTCTTCCATTTGCTTCCTTTAAAGCGTTCTCTATTGCGTCTTCATATGTATTGCATGGAAGTGCTTTTATTCCGATATTTTTCGCAAAATTTGCAAGTTCTTCTGCACCAAGTGCCCTTATCGATTCCGGTCTAACCGTGTAGATCATCCCCGCATATTGAGAAATAATCTGAAGCATTTTATTATATTCCTTGTCCTCGAGAATTCCTGCGATAAAAATGATTTTTTCATCCGGGAAAAATTTAGAAATGCTTTTCACAAGCTCTCTCACACCGCCCGTATTATGAGCACCATCTATTATGATGTACGGATTTTTTTTGATGATCTCGAATCTGCACGGATTTTTCGCCCTAGATATTCCCTCTATTATTGAATTATCGTCAATACCTTTCGTTCCTTTTTCTTTCAATACTTGCGATGCTCTAATTGCAAGTGCTGCATTTCTAATCTGATATGTCCCAAGCATCGACATGATTATTTCGCCTTCTATCCCGATTGCTTTGAAACGCTGTTCATCAAGACTTGTTTTTATGCTATTTTCAAGAATAAGTTTTTTTTGTGAGATAAATTCAATGCCGGCACCAACTTCTTTTGCTCTTTCTGAAAGAACTTCGTTAACTTCCTTAGGTCCCAAGGTAGCGAGAATTGTTCCACCTTTCTTTATTATGCCTGACTTGTGGCGGGCTATTTCTTCTTTTGTATTTCCGAGAATCGATGTATGGTCTATATCGATGTCCGTTATTAATGCTAGATAAGGTACATCTATCACATTGGTCGCATCGTTTGTTCCACCCAGTCCACATTCGAGAACAGCATAGTCGCATTTTTGTTCTTCAAAATATACCATTGAAGCAGCGAAAAGAAGTTCAAATTTTGATGGATATTGCAGATTTTCTTGCATCATCTGTTCCGCAACGCCTTTTAGATTGCTTATTATCCTCGCTGAATCCTTTTCACTAATTATTTTCCCGTCAATACTTATCTGTTCATCAAATCTGATGAGTTCCGGCGACGAGAAGCTTCCCGTCTTATATCCCGATGCACTGAGAATATTTCTCAAAAATATGCCGGTTGATCCCTTTCCGTTGGTACCTGCAATGTGAATTATCTTGATTTTCTTATCAGGCCTTCCAATTCTTTTTAGCAACTCATCTATAGATTTCAGATTGTATTTAATGCTTCCATTATCCACGCCTTTCGGTGTGAACACAGGAAGATTGTCAAGATATGTGCTTATATCGTTAAAATCCATTTTGTTATCGCTTTTCATAAAAAAACTCCTGTGAGTTCCATGACTACACAGGAGAATATTTCTCTTATGTAGCAGCGGGATGCAAGATTAAAACCGCAAGTTCTACTTTTTCGTCCTCTGTCAACTCCCTGTACATGAGGCACTACGGAAAGCTTATGCTTTCAACGCTTTAATCTCTACTCTGCATATTGTAACGAAGTCATTATATATTTTTTTTGTGTTTTTTTCAATTCTTTATACTAACATGGTATAATTACTGGGTTAATTTTATTGTTTTTGAAAACTGTACGAGGTAAATTTTGAAGATATATATACTAAGACATGCACAGACTGATTTGAATAAGGAAAAACGTATCCAGGGACGACTTGATATTGCAATTAATGAGGATGGCGTCATTCAGGCAAATAAAAGAAGGGATTCCATCTCGAAGCAGGAACTTAATTTCGACCGCATATTTGTAAGCCCCCTTCAGAGGGCCATTGAAACGACTGAGCTTGTAACAGGTGTGAATAGATCTGATTTCGTGATAGATGAACGCCTTGCAGAATTAAAATTTGGAGTAATTGAGGGTACGCGTTATTCTGCCCTTCCTTTTCCATACTCAAACTTCTTTGAAGATCCGGCAAGCTATACTCCAGCTGACGGCGGTGAAACATGGGCAGAGCTCGAGAAAAGACTTAGTTCATTTTTTACCGACCTAATGTCAGAAGATTTTAACGGCTTAAATGAATCGAAGGTTGATGAGGAAGAATACTCCGTGCTACTCACATCTCACGGAACGGTAATACATTCAATACTTAAATACCTGCTCAAATTGGACTATGCTGATTTTTGGACTCCCCCTGCTTCAAACTGCAGCTTTATTGAAGTGAGCCTTTCAGACGGTATTTACAGCCTTGTCGGAGCATATGATCTCGATGGAAGGATTGAAAGCGACTGGACAAAATGGACCAGATTCTAGGTTGATATTATAAATCGATTAGAATAAGTCCTCCCTTGTTATCGTATCCCGTATTCCAAAGCTCTTGAAAATCAAGCCATTCATACTCACTATATGTAACGGCCTTAACCATCAACTTATTATCTTCTTCTATCCTATATCCATTTATAATATACCAATGCCAGTTATAATCTGTTAGCTCCTTGTTCTTATGCCTGAGCGTCAGTGTAGGAATTGGCAGTCCTCTTTCTATTTGATCAATTAAAACATAAGCTGCCTCGTCATACGGTTTATTACCAGGGAATGAACTAATTTCTATTCCATCAATATCACGGTCGTTAAGATATTTATTATATCCATCGATCCACGTATCAGTCTTGTCT
>CABTXQ010000017.1 GCA_902488835.1 uncultured Ileibacterium sp. | reverse complement strand
GGAAAGTCTACTATTACAAACAATATAATAAATCTCTCAAAAAATAAGTATAATTATAATGATTTTGCGATTGAACATATGAAGACAGGAGATCTTAGCAGCAAAACCAAAAGGGGAAAGCATACGACGAGGCATGCTGAACTATTTATTTTAGATGATGATACGATGATATTTGATACACCAGGATTTACATCAATAGATCCACCGGAAATTGATATATATAATATTAAGGATATGTTTATTGATTTCAAAATCCTTATAAAAGACAATTGTAGGTTTAAAGATTGCCTTCATGTGAAAGAGCCCGGTTGTGCAGTTAAAAAGGCCTTGAAAGAGGGTATAATATCTGAAGAAAGATACAAATCATATCTGGCTATACTCGAGTTTGAAAGGAAACTTGCAAACAAATGGTAATTTTATAGGAGGATAATATGTTGCAAATATCACCGTCAATACTCTCTGCAGATTTTTCAAAACTTGGAGAAGAGGTAAGAGAAATATCTGAAATAGGAGTTGATTATATACATATAGATGTAATGGATGGACATTTTGTTCCAAATATAAGCTTTGGAGCAGGAGTTATGAAGAGCCTTTCAGGCATTTCAAAGGCTCCGTTTGATGTCCATCTGATGATTGAAAATCCTGATACATATCTTGGAGACTTTGTAACAGAGAATACGAAAATTATCACAGTTCATCAGGAAGCGTGCATTCATATTGATAGAACAATCGATCACATACATGGGCTTATGGAGGGGAAGATTATGGCGGGAGTATCCCTTAATCCGGGGACACCTGTTTCAACGCTTTCATCTATAATTGATAAGGTGGATCTAGTGCTTATAATGTCTGTTAATCCCGGATTTGGAGGGCAGAATTTCATCCCTTATTCATTGGAAAAAATAAAGGAATTGTGTGAAATAAGAAAGCAAAGGAATTTGAATTTCCTTATTGAGGTAGATGGCGGAGTGAATTCTGATAATGCCGGGTTGCTTGAAGATGCGGGAGCAGATATATTGGTTGCCGGATCATACATATTCAAATCAGATGATCGGAAAAATGCAATTAAAAAAATTATAGGAATTTAATAATACTGATATTAAATTGATATAAATATAATAAAAAATAAATGCCATCTGTTAAATAACAGGTGGCATTTATTTTTTAAACATTATCACGGATTTTCAGGGTTGTTTGGAACTGGAGGTGGTAAAATTGGATCCGGATTTTCATCCTCATCATCTTCCGGAGGATATATCTCATCATCTTCAGATTCATTAGCAGCTTCTTCCTCAGCCTTCTTTCTGGCCTCTTCTTCAGCCTTAAGTCGCTCCTCTTCAGCTTTTTTGTTTAGCTCCTCATCAGTCTCAGGAGATTTCATAACCGTACCTTTAATGAAGTAATCATTACCGGATTTTACAACATTAGCAGGCATTCCCTTATACTTTCCATTAAGTGCACCATCAATTTGTCTCATTATACGGCTCCAAATATAGGCATTGTGACCTGAAGAAGAACCGTTAACATACATATTGATATCATTTCCTATCCATAGAGCAGCACTGTAATTAGCGGTAAAACCGCAGAACCATATGTCATAATTGTCATTGGTTGTTCCGGTCTTTCCTCCAACGCCTTCACCGCTTATAGCTGCAGGTCCTGCAATCCCACGTGAAACGTTTGATTGAAGCATATCCCTCATGACGAATGCTACACCTTCATCAAGAACTTTGGTTGACTTTGACTTGCTTTTTAAGATTTCAACACCGTTACTATCAACTACCTTAGTATAACAAGTTGATGATTTTCTAACACCTCCTCCAGGAAAGGTTGTGTAAGCTTCAGACATTTCAAGAGGTGTGGCTCCCTTTGTCATAGCACCCAATGCCAAAGCTGCAGGGTTAACATCAGAAGTTTGACCGCTTGTTACAAGGTGATTAAGTCCAAATTTTTTAGCCATATTAAGACAATAGTCACTTCCAATTTGTTCATAGAGCTTAACGGCAACAACATTTATGGATTGTTCTAGGGCCTGTTTCATTGTCATTTTGCCACGAAATCTTCTATCCGCATTGTATGGCCATATACGACCGTTTATCCTAATTGGTTCATCTATGATAACAGATGATTCTGTAAGGTAATCTCCATAATATTTCGAACCCTGTTTATCGTTTCCGAAATCTTTGGCCTTAAATTTTTTGCCCTTACTCTGAAGTTCATAGCTGCTTTGAATTGCCGAGCTGTATATAGAAAGAGGTTTTATTGATGACCCCGGTTGACGTGGACTTGTAGCCCTGTTAAAAGATCTCTGTCCGGTTATACCTCTTCCACCAACCATTGCCTTTATAGCACCTGTTTTTACATCATTTATAACCATTGCAGCCTGCGGTTGAATAGACTGCTCCTGCAAAGTATATCCAGTGTTATGAAGAACCACATTATCACCGGAGAGATCAAACAGAGACGGGTTATCTTTGAAAAACTTTTTACTGATGATTAAATTATCGTCTGAATCAAGCTTCTTATATTCCCTAGGAATATTTATATAGCCGCCGTTACATATATACATGCTGCCGTCTCGATTCAAGTACATAGGCTTAAATTCTAGACTATAGTCTTTTCCTGAATCAGTTTCAGTAGCATATATATTAAGCCTATGGTCTTTCATAATTGTTAACGAACCATCCTCATTCTTTTTGCATTCATCAGAAGCAAAGGTAAAATCTCCGTTATCATTTATAAGATTGCTATATTTATATAAGGTAATATTGCCTGAATCATTGATTATATTTCCTGAAGAGTCTTTTATGGTAGCAATAGCCCTTGGGAAAAGGCTGTTGTTATTAAATTCTTTTTCAATGATATTCTGTGCTTGACTGTCAACTGTTGAATATATCTTAAGTCCGCCGCGATATACCAATTTATGGGCTTCTTCTTCGGACATTTTATACTTTTTGATAAGATCCTTTTCGACTTCACCGGCAAGATAGTCCTTAAAATAATCGGTATTATTATCTTCATCAGAAGGTAAATGCGGGTTAATGAAGTCAACAAGGTCCTTTGAAGACGCAGACTCATACTGGGACTTGTCAATATAACCCTGATCTTTCATGAACTTTAGGCAGAGCTTCCTTCTATCTTTAGATACATCATTACATAGCAAATTGTGTGAACCAACATTGATTACCGTTGCTGTCTTAACATCATAATCTGTTCCATCAAAATCTTTTATTAATGAATATGCATCAGGAGCTTGTGGAAGTGCTGCAAGAGAAGCACTTTCTTCTAGAGTAAGATCTTTTACATCCTTTGAGAAATATACTCTTGCTGCACGTTCTATTCCATAATTACCATATCCGAAATATATACTATTGAGATAAGCTTCCATTATTTTTTCCTTAGATAAAGTGCGTTCTATCTTTTTCGCATAATGGATTTCCATAATCTTTCTCTTAATGCTTCTCTGACTTTTTATATTCGGAAGATAAACATTTCTTGCAAGCTGCTGAGTTATCGTACTCGTACCCTGAATTGAGCCGCCTCTAAATACACCAAGAGAGGCACCAATAAGTCTTGTATAATTTAACCCGTGATGTTTCCAAAAAGTCTTGTCTTCGAGTGCTACAAAAGAATCGACAGTTTGCTTAGGTATTTCTTTGTAATCAACAAGAGTCCTTTCCTCTGCACTTGTAAGATATCCATATTCATTTCCCTTGTCATCATATATGACAGAGCTTTGTGCGATTTCATCGTAGATATGCTTAGGATCGATCCTTGGCGAAGTTGCAATTATCAGAATGGTATAGAGTAATAAAAGTATAATAAAAGCAAGGACTATGCTTATAATAGTCTTTAGAGGAGAAATAATTCTTTCTCTGTTTCTAACTTTCTTACCCTTTATTTCAATAAATTTTCCGGACCTTGGCCGATAATTAGGATTTTTTTTAGTAAAAAAACGATTTAATTTATTTGAATTTGATCTATTCTTTTTTTTCATAATTCCTCCTGAAAATATGTTTAATTCTAACATAAAAAACAATTTAAGAAAACAAAAGTTTTATATTAGACATTGATAGATTTATTTGATTGAAATGCTTGAAGGCAATAAAGATGTATATTATTTTCAACTTAAAATAATCACGATTGGGAATTTATATGAGAAGACGCCTGGCATTTTATAATTTATGCCTTATAGCAGGCATATTGATTGGATATATTTTTTTCGAAAAAAGTGAAAGAATCTATTCAATCATTTTGGTGATAATTATAATACTATCACTTAATATTCTACTTAATATTGAGCTAATAGAAGCGAAGGATATGAAGATATGCGTTTCGCTCATTTTTTTAGGTTTCATATTGTTTGGCAATCATTATTTTTATTTTGAAAACATATATAATTCTATTGAACAAAATGCGTTTGCTGAGACTGAAGCTTATGTCAAATCTGTCGAAGTCGGAAAAGATAGAATCAGAATTATCTTAAGTGATAAAGAGGGTAAATATTTAACATCTACAATTTATTCAAAAGAAAAAAGAAATCAAAAAACTGTTGATACCGCAAAATTATTATCATATGGCGACAAGGTCATAGTTACCGGAAAGATGAGTGTAGCAGAACCGTCGAGGAATCCGGGATTCTTTAATTACAGACTTTATCTCAAGTCAAAGAAGATAAGCTCTATCATAAGAATAAAAACAATTAAAAAAATAAGTAAAAGGTATAACTTAATAGAAAATTTCAGGCGAAGACTTTACATAAAAAAGAAGGAATTTCTATCGGAGTTTTCAGAGGATTCTGAAACAAGGAATTTTATAAGTGGAATTATATTTGGGGACACCTCTTTATTAGAAGAAGATGTGTATGATGAATTTAGGAAAAATGGTACTGCACATGTCCTTGCCGTCAGCGGTCTACACATAGGGTTTATTGTATCCATGCTTAGATTCATGTCAAAAGCAAGGAAGACATTTCCTATAACCATTTTAATAATATTCATTTTAATCTTGTATGGGGAGTTAACAGCATGGAATATATCGACGGTTCGTTCAGAAATAGTTGCGGTAATGTCAATCATGTCATTTTATTTAAAAAGACCTAATGACCTGCTTTCTTCCGTCAGCACGGCATCGATGATTATCTTGTTAAAGAATCCGTATTATTTATTTAATCAGGGTTTTCAGATGTCATTTCTTGCTATGCTCGGCATAAGTTTTTTCAAAAATTTACCGGAAAACATCATAGATAATAAGCTTAAAGGCATGATAGGAATTCAAATTTTGATGGCAATATATTCCGAATTTTTCTTCAATACATTTAATCCGCTTAGCCTGTTAATAAACATACCTATTATTTTTATAGTGTCATTGATTGTACCCATTTCACTTATCTTGATAGGAATAAATATAGTTTCAGGCATTTGGCTATATTCGTTAAAGAGTATCATTATTTCACTATCAAGAATTACCTTAAGGCTAAATCACTTTCTTTACATGGGAGGAAGGATAAGTTCTGACATTAAGAGCATGAATGTTATAGTATTTTCGCTTTTTATATCTATTTTGCTATTTTTTCTTTCAGAGCAGGTTAAAGTCTGGATTATAAGAAAAGACAAGATAAGACTTGTAAAATCCTTCATGGTTTTAGTAATTTTTACTACGGTATTCAGTCTTCCATTTGTGAATAAATTTACAAAGGACGAAATCGTTTTTATTGATGTAGGGCAGGGAGATGCTATTCACGTAAAATCAGGCAATAGATTTAAGAGAAACGTTAATATCATGTTCGATGGTGGAGGCAAGAGGGACTATAATATAGGAAAGAATGTGTTAAAACCATATTTTTTGAAAAACGGAACGAATAGGATTGACTACGCCTTTGTTTCTCACCTCCATACGGATCATTACAAAGGACTTATAGAACTGTCAGAAATTTTCCCGGTGAAGAATCTTTATCTGGATAATATAAACAAAAAAGAAAAGTCAATGAATGTATATTCAATGAATTATATTGAGATTGGGGATGAATTAAAAATAGATGATAATGTAAAAATCACCGTGCTTTGGCCGAATCAGATTAGAAATGATGATCTCAATAAAAGCATGGATGAAAATGAAAGAAATATGGTCCTGATGCTTAATTATAGGGGAATAAAGGTAATGCTAACAGGGGATTTAACAGGAGAAGATGAAAAGAAGATGCTAGATTATTATAAGAGTGAATTTGGAACTTATAAGCCTCTCCAATGCGATATTATAAAAATATGTCATCATGGGAGCAGGTATAGTAATTCTGAAGAATTTCTTAAAGCAATAAGAGCAAAGACAGCTGTTATACAGGTAGGCAAGAACAATATGTATGGTCATCCAAGTGAAGAAGTAATAAGTAGATTAAAAGACATTGGAATAAAAACATATAGAACGGATGTAGATGGTGCTATTGGAGTTAATATAAAAGAAAGAAGATACAGTATAGATAAAATGATCAATTGAATTATCACAATTTCCTTATATAATAATATGTAGTTTTATTGGAGAAAAGCCCTTGTTTAATGAATTTGCAAAAGATCTAAATAACGACGATATCTCTGGTACTGTTTTCATATATGGAGATGAAAACTATCTGATAAGATGGGCAGTATCTGAAATGATTGATAAATATGCTCCTTTTGACGAAAGAGAACTTAAGCTCGTTGAATTATATGGAGATAATATAAAAGCTTCAGATATCATCAATGCTGCAAGCACATATTCTATTGTCGGGGGTAGAAGACTTGTTTTGGTACACAATTTTATGCCTTTATACAATAAAGCAGATGCTGCAACCGAGCTAGCTCTGAACAAAATAATAGATTTTGCTTCAAGCAATCAAAATTCATCAATTCTTGTGTTTGAACTCGGAAGTGAATGGAATAAAGGCAGTACTAAATTTAAAAAGAATTTAATAAAAGTAGCGAAAACCTATAAGATGAGCAGGCTGAACAGGAATACCTTGAGGGCATTCATTATTAAGCGCCTTAAGACTTCAGGGAAATATATGAGCAAAAGGGATATTGAAGACCTTATAGATATGACAGGTTATTTAAATAGGGATAGCGAATACTCAATCGATGAAATGGATAAAGACCTACGAAAGATAGTTGAAAGCACTGATGATGTTAATATTACAGCGGAAGATGCAGTAGATATCATGACAGGGGATGAGGACAAATTCATATTTAATCTGATTGATGAACTTATGAAAAATAATAATGGTAAGGCATTCAATATGTTCCTTAATATCCTGGCCAAAGATAAGGACGCATCAATGGGGATACTTTCACTTCTCACTTCCCAGTTTGAAATGATGTATGACAGTCTTGAACTTGAAAAAGAAGGTTTATCAATAAAGACTATGGCAAATAAACTCAGCGTCAACGAATTCAGGCTGCGAAAAGCTTATAAATCGGCAAAGAGATTTAGCAATAAAAGGCTAATGAATATACTGACTCAAATTTACAATATAGATAGAGATATTAAGATTGGAGATATTTCTGCTGATGATGCACTCGGGCTATTTCTTTTGGATGTTTGAGAGATATATGCATTTACAAAATAATAAAAAAAGCACCTGCACAGTTTACATAAGTGCAGGTGCTTTTTATTATCAAACTATGCATCTTTAAGAAATGCAAGGTAACCTTTTTTTGCTTCATATAAATCAGCCTTACTAATAGCTTCCCAAGGGGAGTGCATACTAAGTACTGCGATGCCGCTATCTACAACTTCCATTCCATAAAGAGATAGGATGTATGCTATGGTGCCACCACCACCTACATCTACTCTTCCCAGTTCAGCACTTTGGAAGATAACATCATTGTCATGGAATATCTTTCTTAATTTCGCAAGATATTCAGCATTTGCATCATTTGAGCTTGATTTTCCACGACCGCCTGTATATTTATTGAAAACTATACCTCTTCCGAACTGGGCAGCATTCTGCTTGTCAAATTTATCTGCATAAAGAGGATCAAAGGTTGCGCTTACATCTGAAGAAAGCATTCTTGAGTTTCTAAGCGTTCTTTTAAGATTTAATTCAGAATATATTCCCATACGGTCAAGGACTTCTGCTATAACATTCTCAAAGAATTTTGATTCCATCCCTGTAGCTCCCACACTTCCAATCTCTTCTTTATCAACAAATAGTCCGCATGCAGTTTTCTTAGGATTTTTTGTTTCAAGCATTGCAAGTGCTGAAGTATAAGCACAACATCTGTCATCATGTCCATATCCGAGTATCAAACTTCTATCAAGACCCGCTTCACGAGCTCTACCTGCAGGGACTATCTCAAGTTCAGCGGACCAAAGGTCATCTTCTTCAATATTATATTTTTCTTTCATGATTTTTATAATATTTGCTTTAACAATGTCTTTCTCTTCTCCCTTAAGTGGTTTTGTGCCAATAATTATATCAAGATTTTCACCTTCTACTACTTGAGATGCAGGCTTTTTCATCTGGTCCTGAGCTAGGTGTATCAATAGATCAGATATGAAGAAAACAGGTTCGTCGTCTTTTTCTCCAATAGATATATTAATTTCAGTACCGTCTTTTTTTATAATCACACCGTGGATTGCAAGAGGAAGGGTTACCCACTGATACTTCTTAATTCCGCCGTAATATTGCGTGTTAAAATATACGAACTCATCCTTCTCATAAAGAGGATTTTGCTTTGTATCAATTCTTGGGGAATCTATATGTGCTCCAAGTATGTTAAGCCCGTTATTTACGATGTCATCTCCAATATTAAGCATAACAACTGCTTTTTTCATATTCAAAGCATATATTTTATCGCCTTTTTTAATTTTATCTCCGCTTTTTATTATCTCATCAAGATTTTTATAGCCTTCTTTTTCAGCCATTGCCACTAGAGCCTTAGCTGCTTCTCGCTCAGTCTTATTATCGCTTATGAAGTCTATATAATTTTTACTGAGTTTTTCCAGTTCTTCAAGTTCCTTGCTTTCATAATTTGTCCATGAGTTAATATCTTTCATTTTTATACCTCCTTCGTCGAGGATACCACAGGAATATGCTCCTTTCAAGGTGAATCGTTGAAGTGAAAAAGTTGATATGCTATAATACTTTGGATTATTTATCGAATCAATTGCGATAATTTAAGAAAAATCTTTTAGGTTATTTTATGAAATCAGCAATATTAACAATGTTACTATCCATGGCTCCGGTAATTGAACTTAGAGGTGGTATACCTTTTGGAGTTTCTCAGGGACTAAGCCCTTTAGAGGCTGCTTTTTTTGCAGTTATTGGGAATCTTTTACCAATTCCTTTTTTGGTGGTGTTCACAGGTAAAGTATTCAGCTATCTTAAAAAAAGGAGTGAACGACTTGAGAATTTTGTCAAAAGATTAGAAGCAAAGGCAGATAAAAATAAAGAGATGGTTCTTAAATACGAATTTATTGGTCTTGTAATATTGGTAGCAATTCCTTTGCCTGGCACAGGAGCGTGGACAGGAGCGCTCGTTTCAGCGGTTATGGAGATGAAACTAAATAAATCAATGCCGGCAATTTCTCTAGGGGTTATTATCGCTGCAATAATTGTTACATCTATAACTTATGGGGTTAGTGCAATAGTATGACGGAATATAAGAAAGGAATATTAGCAACAATCGGAAGTCAACTTATATGGGGAGCACTTCCTATATACTGGCACATGCTTAGACCTGTTAATTCTTGGGTGATTATAGTTTACAGAATGGTTACGGTCTTTATTTTTAGCCTTATTATTGCAAGAAAACTTTATTCATGGGAAGAAATATTAGCACCTCTAAAGGATAGAAAGATGGTGATTAGCTACATCATTGCAGGTGGGATAATAACAGTTAACTGGAGCACATATATTTGGGCAGTAAATGCAGATAATGTTATACAGACAAGCATTGGATATTATATTCAGCCACTGATGGTTGTAATGTTTGGAGTAATATTTTTTCATGAGCGTTTAACCAAATATAAAATGATTGCAATTATTTTAGCTGCTTCAAGTGTAATACTTATTTTGATTCATTTCGGAAAAGTTCCGTTAATTGCAATATTGCTTGCACTTACATTTTCCATATATTCTGTAATAAAGAAAAAGTTAAAACAACCTGCACTCATCTCACTTGTATATGAAACAGCATTTTATGCACCTTTTGCATTGGCATTAATTATTTATTTAGAGAAGAGACAAATTGGAGCACTGCATGTTATTACAGGGTCTACTCAATATATATTGCTCCTTCTTTGTGGCCTGATGACAGTTATTCCTCTTGGACTTTTCGCGGCTGCGAACATAAGGATCCCTCTTGTAACTGTCGGAGTTACACAGTATATAAGTCCAACAATACAATTAATAATGGGAGTTCTCTTGTTTAAAGAACCGTTTGATAAATTTCAATTTGCAGCCTTTGCAATAATATGGATTGGATTAGTGATTTTTACAATAGGAGAGTTCAAATCTTACCGAGGTAATCAGGGATAAACCTGCTGCTCAAATTACCGCCTTCTTCAATATATTCCAAAGCTTCTTTCATCAAATCAATAGCTTTAGGAACCGCATTCCTAAATTCAGAATAAATTATTTCATTTCTATGAAAATATTCTTTAGGTAAATTATCATCGCTTTTTTCAATCGGAATCATATCTCTAACAGTCTTTATAGGAGGTATTAGAGAAAGAAGGAAGTATTCGGCATATCTAAATATAACAGACTTCGAATTTAGGCGTGAGAGAGTGTTTCTCATATCTTTAATAGAAGCATTGAAAAGTTTTGAATCTGCAGTCTTATAAAAAGGAGAACATATTTCTCCGAGACTATCATTCAATGGCAAAATCAGGTTGAAGTCGACGTTATTATGATTTGTTTTATTCATTCTCAAAACAAAATCGTCGAATTCTTGTTCAACTTTTCTGTGGCTTATACCTTCTTTGTTTTGGTGTTCAATTATGATGGGATGGCATGAAGAATCAAGCACATAGTGGGCAATGCATCCAAGAATATAAGAAAAACCTTGAGATGTCCCATTTTCCTTTAAATAATTACATGCAGGGATGAAGAAATCAAGCCCGCTAGAGTGATGTATTTGACCTGCTTCTCGATTAAGAGCCGTATATAATAAAGGATTATGAAAATATAGCGTGTCCGGCCCCTGAAGACCCACTATAAAAGAATCTATTGAATCCAAGTCTTCATTTATAATTGATTTGATCTCATGAGGCATCGTTCTGACAATATCTTTACCAAACTGAAAATGGGCATAATAGGATGGCATAATTATTTCTCCTTGCGTGATTCATATTCCTCAATTTCTTCTTGGGAAAGACGTCTTTGGTTAGCCCCCTGATAGGTTTGAAACTTGTCGTCAAATATGTCTTCTTTATTAAAGACATAGTCTTTACCCGGAAGCACCCAGTTGGCAATAATACCTATTATTGAAGCTATTGCTAGTCCTGAAAGATTGATCTTTATGCCGGAGACAATGAAACTTACCCCACCGATATGTGTAAAACCAAGGGCACAGACAAGAATAAGTGCTGTAATTATTGTGTTTCTTGTATTCTTAAAGTTTACTTGATTCTCCACAAGATTTCTGATTCCTATAGCAGATATCATTCCATAAAGAATTAAGGAAACACCTCCTATAATTGCAGTAGGAATAGCTTCAATTATTCCTGCAAACTTAGGTATGAACGAAAGGAGTATTGCAAAACATGCAGCGATTCTTATTACTAATGGATCGTACACTTTTGTAAGAGCAAGGACTCCGGTGTTTTCTCCATATGTAGTATTTGCAGGACCTCCGAAAAAAGATGCCATTACAGTTGCAAGCCCGTCGCCTAGTAAAGTGCGGTGAAGTCCTGGATCAACAATATAGTTTTTTCCTGTTGTAGCTCCTATTGCAGATATATCACCTATATGTTCCATCATTGTTGCAAGAGCAATTGGCATTATTGTGATTATTGAGCTGATATCAAATTTTGCAATTTGAATACTCGGAACTGCTAAATAATTTGATGAAGATACAGAACTGAAGTCAACTTTATTCATTAGTATTGCACATGCAAAGGATATAAGTATACCAAGAAGTATAGGTACGATTTTCATCATTCCTCGACCCCACATATTGAAGAAAATTATTGATCCAAGTGCAATGAGAGCAAGGGTCCAGTCGGTTTTGGCATTTGAAATTGCGGATGGTGCAAGTATTAGACCTATTGAAATTATTATAGGACCTGTGACTACCGGTGGAAAAAACTTCATAACCTTTTCCACTGTAAAAAGCTTAATTAGAGCAGCGAGAACTACATAGAGAAGGCCGGCAAACAGCACCCCTCCACAAGCATATGGCAGCATTTCAACATTAGGTTGATCGTTCTTTAATGGAGCAACTGCTGCATAACCGCCAAGGAAGGCAAAAGATGAACCTAGGAATGCAGGAACTTTTCCCTTTGTCAAAAGATGAAAAAGCAAGGTTCCAAGCCCGGCCATCAGAAGAGTTGTCGAGATGCTTAGCCCGGTCAAAAGGGGAACGAGAACAGTTGCACCGAACATGGCAAAAGTATGCTGCATACCAAGAAGAATGGTCTTACCCCATCCAAGTTGCCTGACATCAAAGATGCCATGAGTGAATTGATTCGACTGATTGTTTGACATTATAATCTCCTATTTGTGAATAAAATCAATTGAAATATCTGAATACGCCCCTTACCTTACCAACAATGGAGCAGTCGTCAACTATTATCGGGTCCATATGACTATTTTCAGGCTGTAACCTTATATGACCATTCTCACGGAAAAACCTTTTAACGGTAGCTTCAGAATCATATTCTCCATCTATCATAGCAACAACTATATCGCCGTTGTTTGCATTCACTGTTTCTTCTACTACTATGTAATCTCCGTCATTTATTCCTATATTTATCATGCTCTTACCCTTAACTCTCAGGATAAAATTATTTCCAGAACCTATAAAACGTGCAGGAATTGGCATACTGTCTTCAATATTTGATTCGGCAAAAATTGGTTCACCTGCAGCAACAGAGCCGATTACAGGTACTTCGACTACGCTTATATCACTAAAATTCTTAGTGGGATTATTATCAACGATAGATAAAGCACGAGGTTTGCTAGGATCCTTTTTGACAAGCCCTTTTTTGATTAGAGTATTTATGTCTGAATGAATAGTCGAAGTAGATTTAACATCAAGTGCATCACAAATTTCTCTTATTGTAGGTGGGAAACCTTTATTTTCTATTGTATCTCTCATGAAATTGAGTACCAAATTTTGCCTTTTCTCGCTCTTTTTCATTAGAAGACTCCTTTGTTATTTATATTGGAATTCAGTTAGTGAATTGAGGTCAAGTCTTTCCCCATAGTTATTCCAGTCATCGTATATGTATCCTGTCTGTCTTACTATTATATCACCAACTTTTCCATCGATTTTGCTGTAAGGAAGAGTCTTGTGATAGGTAACAGTAGTATCACCTTTGTATATAAACTTGAAGCCGGTCCTAAAAAGCTCTTGCTCGAGTTGACCCTCGTATTCTGCTATTTGATCTATGAGCTTAAATAAATCGTCATCTTTAGTATCAAACACATTGTCAAGGCTTAGTTTTGAATAGTTTGCCCTAAGCTGCACCTCTTGACCCCTGAAACGCTCAAGAAAGTCTATGAGATGTTCTTCATCCGTATCCTCAAACACAACGCAGTTAATTCTATGTCTCATATCAAGCATATCAAAAATATCATCTGAGCATTCTTTTACATAATGTCTAAGGTGCCTCGAGACATTAACACATGATATTTTATCTTTATATTGGTTAAGGATACGTGCAATCTTTCTTTCATCTTGACTTTCATTTGTCGGAAGAGTTGTATTGATATATATATTATGTTTATCATCAATATGAGCCAGAATATCCGTAAGTGTATCAAGATCGGCAAGAGGTTCTCCTCCGGTAAGTACAATATCATTGTGAGGAAAGATTCGGTTCAATATATCGAGTGACTTATAGCACCTTTCAATACTGAAGTTTGATGTGTCGCGGTATTCATCCTTGTTAACGCAGAAAGGGCATGCATTATTGCAATCATATGGAACAAACAAGGTTACAGTTGGACCGATTTTAATCTTATTATTGTTTTTATTTTTTGTCATCAATAGACAGCTCCTGTCAAATTATTCGCGTTTAATTTTACAACCATGTCATTATAGCATAATTTAATCATTTATATAAAGATAGAATGTATGTTTGTATGTAAAAAATAAGATGTTTATTTTTGTGAAGATTTCGTGTATAATTATGAAAACTTATTATTTTATGGAGAAGAATTTAGGGTGTTTAAATTTTTTAATAACAAATCGCTTCAATGCAAACCGATAATTCACTGGCTGGAGATCCTTGCTTTAATGCTTGTTCTCTGGTTCTTTATGTCAGGCATAATTGATGAAATGAAATTTGTCATTTTTGGAATTCTTGCATCGGTAATTATATCTCTGTACGTGGCACCGCTATTTGTAATTAGTGGTATAAAAACGGACAGGGATTATTTTTTACTTCATGCAAATCCATTTAAGATATTAATTTATTTTTTCTGGCTAGTTAAAGAGATAGTCCTTAGTGCATTGACAGTTGCAAAAGTTGTAATAAATCCTAAAGATATGCAGCCTCAACTCATTTGGTTTAAAGCTGATTATGACAATCCGGCAGCAAGAGTTTTGCTTGCAAACTCCATTACCCTTACACCTGGAACCATAACCGTTGATATATATGATGACGGAGTTTATTCTTGCCACTGCCTTACCGATGACACAGCAGATGGTTTGCTTTCCGGTGTTATGCAGGAAAAAGTTGCGAAAGTTTTTGGGGAACAAATTGATTATGGCATAGTTAAAGTTTTGCACGATGACAACTTGGAAAACAAGGAAGAATCGAAGTTGATCAATAATAAATATATCAATACGGGATTCAGGGTACTTAGCAAAGATAAATCATCTGATTTAAGAAAGACAGGTGTTGTAGATGAGTAAACTATTAGTTTTTATACTTATAGGCATAGTAGTTCTAATAACTCTTGTCCTGATGTTTATGTTCAGAGGAAAGTTAATCTACGATAAGCTTAATGCGGTCCTTGTTATGAACACATTGATAGTAATGGTTATTTTAATAATCGGATTTGTTCATAAAAGGGTGGAGTCTTATGTAGACATTGCCTTAAGTTATTCGCTTCTTGGATTCGTTACCACAGCAATATTAGCTAAATATCTAGGAGGAAAAAGATAATGTTACTCCGTGAAATATTTGCATCAATATTCATAGTATCAGGTTTTATAGCACTTGCAATTGGAGTTATAGGGGTAATAACATTCCCTGGATTTAACACGAGACTTCATGCATCAGGAGTGGGAGAGACTCTGGGTGCAATGCTTATGGTGGCAGGCATGATAATTTTGATGGGTATTTGCATAACATCATTAAAGCTTATAATAATGCTTGCAATTCTTTTGCTTACTAATCCTCTTGGTACCAATGTAATACTCATGGAAGCAATCACCAGTACAAATTACCATAACTATAACAAGAAGAGAATAATAGGAAAGATTGATGACGGAGATGAGGCTCGTGATTTTATAAATGAATTGAGAACTGATGAAGCGAGGGAATCGACCAATCAGAAAGAATTTCTCAGAAGAGTAGAAAGGGAGCAATAATATGCCAGGTTTATATTTGGAAGCAGTATTGCTACTGCTATTGATAGGAATAACAATATCAATCATATTTGGCAAGGATTTACTAATTGTAACAATTGTATATTGTAGCTTTAGTTTTCTTACCATGTTTCTTTATATAGCAATGGGTGCTCCGGATGTAGCTTTTACAGAGGCTGTAATAGGAGTCGTATCCACGATATACTTCTTGATGACGCTTAAGACCATAAGAAGACATACTAAATAATTTTACGAAAGGCGGATGGGATATAAATGCGTAAAGCAATAGCGATAATAACATTAGTGATGCTTCTCTTAATCCCTACACTTTTTTTTGATGGTATTATGCCGGAAATAGGAGATCCTAATTCGCCGGCAAATACACATGTTTCAAATTACTATATCGAAAAAAGTCTAGAAGAGACAAATTGCCCAAATATTGTAACCGGAATTCTTGCAGACTTTAGAGGATTCGATACAATGTTCGAAACCACGGTAATGTTTCTTGCGGGTCTTGGTGCTGTACTGATACTGTCTAACCGTCCGAATATCAAGAGAAGAATTATAATACCGAGGAATATTTTAAATAAGAGATCAAAAAGCGGTGAACCTCGATATAAGACAATTAATAAAGACGTTATGATTACGATATTTGAGCCGCTTATGATGATTTATGCAATGTATGTATACTTCCACGGGGAGATATCACTTGGAGGAGGTTTCCAGGCAGGGGCATTGCTCGGACTTGCGTATGTAATAGATGTCATGATAGTTCCTAACAGGAGCAAACGATTATTTGATCTCAACAAAGCCAAGGCGCTGAGCCTTGGTGGAATAGGAACATTCATATATGTACTGGCAGGGATATTGACAATGGCAGGAGGAGGATTATGCCTTGAATACGACAAGCTTCCTTTCGGCTTAAGTCATGCTGAGTCACATTCAGCAGGAATACTTATGATAGAGCTTGGAGTTACAATTTGTGTAATGGCTACAATAATAACAATTCTTAATGCAATTATGACTAGGGTAACGTTTGATGATGATCCGGTAAAGAGGAGGGAAGAAGAATGACATCGCTTGAGACTTTTTTGGCGGCTAAAGGGATATACTTCCTGACATTCTTGCTGCTTTTTCTTGGATTATATGGAATGATAACCTGCGGTAATTATATGAAAAAACTTATTTGCATGAACATAATGCAGGTAGCGGTCATATTTATATTTTTGTGCCTTGCACAAAAACGTGGAGGAACAATTCCTGTCCTCATTGGCAATCTAAGTCGTGCAGAAGATTATATAAATCCTCTTCCTCATGCACTAATGTTGACAGCTATAGTTGTCAGCATGGGTACAACAGGAGTGGGGCTTGCACTATTGACAAGGATTAAAGAGAAATATGGTTCGATTGAAGAAGACGAAATAATAGAAAGGGAGAATAAATAATGCGAAATATACCGGCTTTGATTATAATTATTCCCCTTACAGCAGCACTTCTATCAGTATTCCTTTCTAAGTTCAGATTATATCTGGGAAGAAATATTGTAATTTTATCTATTTTTGCATCTCTGGTGCTCTCAATAGTTCAGCTAAGCCAGGTCGTTAAATATGGCCCAATAAATTATCCATTCGGAAATTATTCAATGCCATACGGCATTGAATTTAAGATAGATACCATTAATGCGATAATGCTTGTAATGATAAATATCATCGGATTGTTAACTGGATTTTTTTCTACTAATTTTGAAGACAATTCGAAACAACAAATAAAGGTTGGAGGCTCACACGCCTTGACGGCACTTCTTTGCGTAGGAATGCTCGGCATGACTTCAACAGGCGACGTTTTTAATCTTTACGTTTTCCTGGAGGTCACATCACTGGCAGGTTACATTTTAATTGCACTTGGTGGTAGTAAAGGAGTTGTATCAGCATTCAGATACCTTCTAATAGGAACTGTAGCAGCGACGTTTTATCTTCTTGGTGTCGCTATGCTCTATTCTGTTACCGGAACACTTAATATGCAAGACATGCATAATATCCTATCAAGGGGAGGTCATGACGAGACAATGTTGATTGCAATGTGTATGTTCATTGCAGCATTTGGAATCAAGATGGCACTTTTCCCGTTCCATGGTTGGCAGCCGTCAGCATACACACATGCACAGACAGGAGCAAGACCTTTAATCGCAGGAGTTATGGGTAAGATACCTGCATATGCAATGTTTAGATATCTTTACTGTGTTTATGGAACAGAATTTAAGTACTTCAACTATTTCCTCATCGTGATTGGTGTTCTTTCTGTAGGAGGAATGATATATGGTTCAGTTAGAGCTATGGCTCAAAGCGATATAAGAAAGATGCTCGCTTATTCAAGCGTAGCTCAAATATCATATATAACATTAGGGTTTGCAATAGGTAATCCGATAGCGATAGCAGGATCTTTTCTTCACATGTTCGGTCATGCATTCATGAAAGGCGGACTTTTCTTTGCATCAGGTGCAATAAGATATAAGTATGGAATAGTTGATATGAATGACTTTGGATACATATATAAGAAACTACCTATGACATCCGCACTTCTTACAGTTTCTGCGTTATCAATGATTGGAATACCGCCGGCAGTTGGATTTTTTAGCAAATGGTACCTTGCCATGGGAGCAGCGAAAGCGGGAGAATACTTATATATTGCAGTGCTTGTAATCTCAAGCTTACTTAATGCAATTTACTTTTTCAAAATGATAGAAAAGATTTTCATGGCGAAAGATAAGGAAATAAAGCCTGTTGGAAGAGAATCTGTTATGGAACTACCTTGGACTATTATGATTCCTATAATAGTTTCATTGATTATGATACTTGGGCTTGGAATATTTAACGTTCCAATTGTAAATACCTTGCTTATGTCGCTTGGAGGAATCAAGTTATGACCAATATTCAGAATATATTACCTTTAATAGCGATAGCGGCACCACTGGTTGCAGCCATACTTATATATGTTTTAGGTGAACATATACATCCCAATCTGAGAGAAGCCATTACTTTTGTAGCTTCTGGGATTTTGCTTGTTAGCGTATATGGAATTGTGCCACATGTTTTACAGGGTGAAAAAATAGAAATATTAATCTTCCAAATTGTCAAAGGAATAGACTTCTCAATAAAAGTCGATGCTGCAGGCATGGTATTTGCCTGTGTGTGTTCAACACTTTGGTTGCTTACATCATGCTACTCTGTCGGATACATGAGAGGACATGGAGAGAAGAATCAGACAGGTTATTTTGCAGCATTTGCCATATGTATATTTGCAACAATAGGTCTTTGCTTTTCTGCGAACCTCATCACATTCTTTATATTCTTTGAAATATTGACAATAGGAACCTACCCTCTTGTAGTACATTATAGAGATGAAGAGGGAAGAAGGTCAGGAAGAAAGTATCTGGCTTATACTCTCATAAGCGGACAGATATTCTTTGCTTCAATTGCAATAATATATGTAAAATGTGGAACGCTTGAATTCAGGCCGGGAGGATTTGTTGATCCAAATTTACTACCTATGCCTTTTATGCTCATATTGTTTATCATGATGGTTGGAGCAGGGGTGGTAAAAGCAGGGCTCATGCCTTTTCATAGTTGGCTTCCTTCGGCGATGGTCGCTCCGACACCGGTAAGTGCACTACTTCATGCGGTAGCCGTTGTTAAAGCCGGTGCATTCTGCACTTTAAGGGTTGTTTTGTACGTGTTTGGTCCTGTGACAGCTAAGGCATGTCATGGAGCTGAAATTTTATCGTATATGGCGGCTTTCACAATAATAATTTCATCATTAATTGCAATAAGAAAAGATAACCTCAAGGCAAGACTTGCGTTTTCAACAATAGGACAGCTTTCATATATAATACTTGGAATATCGATATTGACACCGGAAAGTACGGTTGGCGCGATTTACCATATTGTTGCCCATGCATTTATGAAGATCACGCTGTTTATGTGTGCTGGTGCGATTTTTGTTACCGCACATAAGAAAAATATCTCTGAAATGGTTGGAATAGGAAGAAAAATGCCGGTAACGATGGGAGCATTTACGACAGCTTCTATTGCTTTGGCAGGCTTTCCATTCTTTGCAGGATTTGTAAGCAAGGCCAATATTATGCTCGGTATAGTCCATGTCAACAATTTATTCTTTTCAATGACTCTTGTAGCTAGTGCACTTTTGGCACTAACGTATTTGATGCCGGTAGTTCTTATTGCTTTCAAAAAGGATATAGTTAATGAAGAGTTTCAAGAAAAGGGAGAAGCTAATTATATGATGAGAATCCCCCTTGTTGTGACAGCGATAATTTCAGTTATACTTGGAATAATGCCGAATTTCGGAGTAAATCTATATACACTTGCCAAGATGACAGCAATTGGAATATTCGGATAGGAGAAATCATAAATGTACATACTTCTTTTTATTAAATATGTAATAATTTCTTTTGTTTGTTCATTCATTCTTATAATTATTTCTAAGGTAATTCTGGACAAAATTCTTAGAAGAGATAAGGACTATTATGAAAAAGACGAAAGAAATGCGGAAGAGAAAATGCTGTCAAAAATTAAAACAGTTAAAGTAACAGATGAGGAGCGTTAAATGTATCCGGAAATATTGAGTAGAATAGGCTTAGATAACTTACATCCCGGAATGATAATGATGCTGTTCGGCATGCTCATATGGGTTCTTCCGGAATTTATGAGAAAAACATTATCAATCCTCGCACCAATTTGTGCAGGAATTTCCTTTTTCCTTTTGAATGAGGGCAGCAGATTCACATACTACGTAACAAAGAGTTTCAAGGTTGAACTAATTAAAGTCGATAGGATGACACTTGCTTTCATGCTTGTATTTGTCATGATTTCTTTTATTGCAGCCATATATTCACTGGAAACTCAAGATAGAAAAGAAAGTGGCATGTCTGCTTTTTATACAGGAAGTATATTAGGAATAGTGCTTGCAGGTGACAGCATATCATTCATAGTATTTTGGGAGATATCAGCATTCGCATCTACATATATGATATATAAAAGAAATAATAGAAAATCTTCCAGATCAGCATTTAGGTACTTATTAATGCATGCATTCGGTGGCAATATCTTGCTTGTCGGGATCATGATCCATGTAGCTAAATATGGAACTGAATTTGTGAATATTTCAAGTTCTAGAGATCTTTCATTCTGGCTCGTTCTAATAGGAGTTGCGATAAATGCTGCAATCCCACCGTTTAACGGATGGTTGCCTGATGCATATCCAAACACCAATATATCCGGGATGCTATACATGGGTTCGTATACAACAAAGGCTGCTATATATGCATTAATAAGATTCTTTGCTGGAACTGAATTTCTGGTATGGGTAGGTGCGATAATGGCAGTTTATGCTGCATGTATGGCTATAATGGAGAATGATATAAGAAGACTTTTGTCATATCACATAATAAGCCAGCTCGGAATGATGGTTGCTGCACTTGCAGTTGGAAGCAAAACCGGAGTTGATGCAGCTTCAGCACATACAGTTACAAATGTACTGTTCAAGGGAGTGCTTATTATGTGCGCTGGGGTGATAATATATTCAACCGGTAAATCAAAGATTACAGAGCTAGGAGGACTTTGGAAAAAGATGCCAGTAACTTCCGTATGTTTCCTAATTTGTTCTCTTGCAATAGCGGGAATCCCATTTTCAAGCGGCTTTGCAAGTAAATCACTTGTAACTCTTAGCCTCACAGATGGAGGCCATATCATTTCGTATATTCTTGTTAATTTAGCTGGAATAGGAACGCTTCTGTCAGTAACATTCAAAATTAACTATTTCGTATTTTTCGGAAAATCTGATAAAGATATAGAGGTTAGTAGGATTCCAATATCCATGAATATTGCTATAGCAATGGGAACAATTGTTACAGTGATATTGGGAATTTTTCCACAACTGTTATACAGATATACTACACATGGAACGAGTATAAACCCATTCACACTTACTCATATTCTTGAATATGTAGCAATATTTGTTGGAAGCAGCATACCTTTCATAATATATATTAAGAAGATGAAGCCTCATGATGAAATAAGCTTAGACTTCGATTTCATATTCAGAAAACCTTTATTTAAGGTTGTAGATAGAATTTCTAGAGTAATCTATTCCTTCATGCTATTTTGTGATAAGCACGTGTTACATGGGATGCAGTTCATGGGATCTCATCTGGCGGATCCGTATCTATGGACGGAAAAATCTCATAGCATAAGAATCAGGAATATGTCTTTTGAAAATGAAGAAAAACTTATAGGAGATGTTATTCAAGCGGCTGTTGCTGTTACAAGTATAGTAATTGTATTAACAGCGGTTCTGTAAATATTGAATATAAAGTTAATAAAAACAAAAATATTCAACCAATATTATTATAGCGGTTGACAATAGGGCAATTTATATGTATCATGTAATGCGTGATAAGAAGAAGCCATCCGCTTCCACCTTGGTGGTTATGCTGCCGGGTAACAGTATATAGACGATAAATGATTCATATTATTTTGGATTGTAATCTATGCGGATGCCTCGGTATCCGCTATTTTAATTAAAGCTTTATTTAATATGGAGGTAATAAAGATTAGTAAGGATAAGAAGCAACAGGTTAACGAAGATATCGTAGCCGAAGAAGTAAGGGTAATTGACCAGGATGGAAAAATGATTGGGGTATTGCCAATCGATGAGGCAATTAATATTGCAAGAGATGCAAATCTTGATTTAGTAAATGTTTCACCTAATGCAGTGCCACCGGTCTGTAAGGTTCTTGATTTCGGTAAATTTCAATATGAGCTTCAGAAAAAAGAGAAGCAGTCCAAGAAAAATCAGAAACAAATGCAGGTTAAAGAAGTAAGGCTTTCTGTATCTATAGAGAATCATGATGTTGAAGTCAAGGCAAGAACAGCTTCAAAATTTCTCCAATCAGGGGATAAGGTCAAAGTAAGCATGAGATTCAGAGGTAGAGAACGTGAATATATGGCAAAAGCATATGGCGTTATGGATAAGTTTTCTGATCTCGTAAGTGAATACGGAGAGATAGATAAAAAACCTAAGATGGAGGGTAGGAATATGGTTATGTTCCTTTCTCCTAAGAAGGAAAACAATAAGAAATAATAAATCAAGCATAATATAGGGAGGTATTATTATGGCTAAAGCAAAGATGAAGACTCATAGAGGAGCGGCAAAGAGATTTAAACTGACAGGATCTGGTAAGGTGAAAAGAAATAAGGCATATAAGAGTCATATATTGACAAAGAAGAGTGCAAAGAGGAAAAGAGGATTAAGGAAATCCACAATTCTTACAAGTGCTGATAATAAACGTATGCTTAGGTCGCTTGCAAAATAATCGGGGAGGTAATTCAGATGAGAGTAAAAAAAGGTGTAAATGCACGTAAAAGACATAAGAAAGTAATTAAGCAGGCTAAAGGATTCTATGGACAGAGGGGAAGAAACTTCAGAGCTGCAAATCCTGCAGTTATGAGAAGTCTTTCATCAGCATATGTAGGAAGGAAGAATAAAAAGAGAGAATACAGGAGACTCTGGATTGCGAGGATTAATGCAGCAGCAAGGGCTAATGGAATTAATTACAGCAATCTTATGAATGGACTTAGAAAATCCGGAATTGAAGTTAACAGAAAAATGCTTTCAGAGATAGCAATATATGATGAAAAAGGTTTTGCTGAACTTTGTGAGACTGCAAAGAAGGCAATCTAGTCCTTTCTAAAAGAGGAGAGTTATGGAATATTTCATCAGTCATGTTCCTGCAATACTCTTCGGTGCAATAATCGTTGCGGGAATAGCAGCATTATGGCAGATCCTGACGATGAAGAATGTAGAATCACGAAGAAAAAAGATGCAGGGCAAGAAGAAAGAAAACTCTAACAAGAGATAATATAATTGTTTATAAATACAAGAAATGAGATTAAATGAGCACAGTTTATGTGCTCATTTTGTGTAATTTTTCAGAAAATAAGAAAGAATCATGATTTTAGTGAAAGCTTAGTGAATACCATCTTCATATTGACATCACAATTAAAATGATGTACAATGTCCTCAATGATGGTGAAGGGAACCATCAAAACGTTAATAATTTTTAATGGAGGTAGTACAATGCAACAAGAAAATCAAAAAGGTCAATTTAACTCCAATTTTGGATTCTTGATGGCAGCTCTGGGATCAGCCGTAGGTCTAGGTAACCTTTGGTCATTCCCATATAAGCTAGGAGCATATGGTGGATTTGCATTCCTATTAGTTTATGCAGTACTCGCAGTACTCGTAGGTTATCCGCTGATGCTATCAGAAATCTCTATTGGTCGTAAGACAGGTAGGGCTGCAATTGAAGCATACAAGG
>CABTXQ010000016.1 GCA_902488835.1 uncultured Ileibacterium sp. | reverse complement strand
GGTGCAGAGGCTGCAAACTATCCCTTCTGTACAATTGAACCTAATATAGGAGTTGTAACGGTACCTGACGAGAGAGTAGATAAGCTCCATGAGATATATAACTCTAATAAGACTATACACACGACAATAGAGTTTTCAGATATCGCAGGATTGGTTAAGGGTGCTTCCAAGGGCGAAGGCCTCGGTAACCAGTTCCTAGGTCATATCAGGGAAACAGACGCTATAGTCCATGTCGTAAGGTGCTTTGACAACGATAACATCGTCCACGTCAGCGGAGCTATTAACCCACTTGACGATATAGAAGTGATAAATACAGAACTTATACTCGCTGATCTTGAGACTGTGGAAAAAGCTATTCCAAAGGTTGAGAAAATCCTAAAGGCAGACAAGGGCGAAAAACCTCATTTTGACACTCTAAAGAGGATAGAAAAGGCTCTTGAAGACGGTAAGGCAGCTAGGACTCTAGATCTCACTGACGATGAGAAAGCTCTTATCAAATCATATAATTTCTTAACAGCAAAACCTATCATCTATGTTGCAAACGTTGCGGAAGATGCTGTAGGCGAAGAAGATAACAGTTATGTAAAGGCTGTAACAGAATTTGCAAAATCCGAAAATGCTGGTTGTGTCAAGATATGTGCAGATATTGAGTCTGAGCTATCTGAGTTGGACGATGAAGATAGGGCCGCTTATCTCGAAGAACTCGGCATTGAGGAATCCGGACTTGACAAGCTTATAAAGGCTTCATATAACCTGCTTGACCTCATATCATTTCTTACTGCAGGAGAACAGGAAGTAAGAGCGTGGACGATCAAACGTGGCACTAAAGCACCTAAGGCAGCTGGTAAAATCCATTCAGACTTTGAGAAAGGATTTATTAGGGCTGAAACCATCTCTTATGACAAACTAATGGAATGCGGCGGTCTACTTTCAAAGGCACGTGAGAAGGGGTTAATAAGATCTGAAGGTAAAAATTACGTAATGCATGATGGTGATGTTGTTAATTTCCTTTTTAATGTATAGTCTTTTGAACAAAGTTCTTGATTTTGGGCTCATTAATGGTATAATTTTAAAGAGATTATCTCCCAGGTAATCTCTTTAATCTCTAGTCCCAATACCCTTTTATGAACAGGCTGCTCCCCTGCGGTCTGTTTTTTATTGTAAAAAGTTGTATAATAAGCCTATGAAGAAATATATTAATAATTACCCTATTCCCCATTACAAAAGTAGTATCTTTGACATATACTTCCGTGATATGAAACCTGCTATCTTTGATATAGAGACAACAGGTCTTTCCTTTAATAACTCATATGTTGTCCTCGTCGGATTGCTTATTCCGACTAGCAACGGAGTTAAGGTGATACAATTTTTTGCAGAATCACCTGACGAAGAATTTATTATACTCAAGGCATGTCTTGAGTTTATCAGAGAAAATGAAATAGATTACCTAATAACCTTTAACGGTGAAAGTTTTGACATACCTTTCTTTAATTCAAGGCTGAATAAAAATGATATAAAAGAAAAACTTGATCTGTATAACTATGATTTATATAAGGTTATCCGTTACTGCTCTGGTATTCCAAGTTTAATAAGCCCTCTTACCGAAAGAAATTTAGAATTATATATGGGGATAGATGGTTTAAGAGATGACAGTATAGACGGAAGAGAAAGTGCTAAACTATATTTTGAGTATATTAGGACGATGGATCAATCCCTATATAAACTAATACTAAATCACAACACACATGACCTTCTTCAGTTATATCGACTTCTCAATCTAAACATGTATTCTGACATTCATATGGCAATGTATAAGTTCGGTATACCAATCAAATCTATCGCAACAAAGATTAAATCTAATATATCAAAAAATTCCCTTGTGATTAACGGAAAGCTTATAAGATGTTCTAATGACCTTATCGCCTTTCCCATGCTTGATCAGGATTTATACATAAACATAGATTATCTATCTTCAAGTCTTGAAGTTAGAGTGCCATTACAGGTCCACTGCAGATCGCTTTATATTGATCTGAGTAAATATGACATAGAACCTTTATTATTCGATAGATTGTCTATTGATAATCTTGACGGATATGTAAGTGATTATCTAATACTAACGAATGGCAGTGACAAAAAATATAGAGAGATAAACTCTCTCTCTATTCTAATAATGAACCTAATTAAGAATAAATATCAGCTATAATTCTATAGGTCACATAAATATTCATTTCCAAAGACATCAACTGCTACAAATCTAGTATTACCCCTTGTTATAAATTTGAATTCTTCATTTCCTGAATAGCTAATTATTTCAGGTGTAAAAACACCGGTAAAATCGTTATCTATCATTATGTAATCAATCATATCAATAGGATTCTTAGATACTATCCTATTGATCTTATCACTGTCATCAGGCGACAGATCATCAATATCAATAATCGGAGTAAATGACTCTATAGAGCATCTAATCAGCTTCTTACCGTTATCAAGCACCACTACTGAATTGAAAGCGAACCTAAGCATGCCCTCGCGTGGACTATCATTAAAATAACAATTAAAGCATGAATTAACGCCTATCATGCGTTTCCTCGAAAGAGAAACAGCAAGCAATTCATTGTCGCACCCTATCCAATTCCTGTTCAACTCACCAGCTGCTTCTAAGAAGGAACCAGATCCGCAGAAGAAATCAGCACATATGTCCCCTTCATTCGATGAAACAGTTATTATTCTCTTCATGAGTTCAAGCGGCTTCTGGGTTGCATATCCTGTCCTTTCAGATGAAGTTCGCCCTACCATATTGATGTTCCAGACGTCCTTCATGTTGACAACAGTGTACCATCCGAAATCATCCTTATACTCATTAACTCCTCTAAACCCGTACTTCTTTAGTTCTCTATTATATGATTTCTCCTTAGATATATTGATACTGTATTTCTTTGTCTTAGAATACAATAAGATGGTATCGTGCTTTCTAGAAAAATGCTTCTTACTTGATCCGCCGGACTTATATTTCCATATAATCTCATTAACGAAATTATCCGGGCCAAATATCTCGTCCATTACAACTCTTACATAGTGAGAAGAATGCCAGTCGAGGTGTACCCATATTAATCCATCATCACTTAAGAGTTCCCGCATTAGAATTAGGCGTGATGAGATAAACTCAATATAATCTCTTAGAGTGTTAGAATTCCAGTCCTTATATGCGTTCAAACGTAGCTTGTAATTTTTTGCACCTGACAAGACATCAATTGATGCTTTGTATTTTGCTCTTGTAAAAAAGGGTGGATCAATATAGATGCACTTAACTTTCCCGCCGTAACCTTTATCCAAGAGGTGCTTCATAAGGGATAAATTATCCAAATGATAAAGCATCCCCGAATCCCCCTCCTCATATCCGTTGCCGTGTACAGAGGAAATGTCGGGCACGATATATTCATTAACGGAAGAAAGTCTTCTTCCATTAGATATTCCAGTATAAATGGTTTCTATTATGCTCATGGATATATGATACTATATTTATTGCTCTAAAAAAAGATTTGCATAAATCCTGCTATGTAGGCGCATGACAAAGCAGTTACATCTAAATTAATTACTTTTAAAAGAAATCTGTACTAAACATAAATTCATTCGTCTTATGCATTGTTTAAAAGAGTTTTAATATCAGGCATAATTAAAAGATCTTCAAAAAATGCTTCTTTATGTTTGTCTCCAAACATTGCAAACATTTTCCTCCCGTTTCTGCCATGAATAATCAGTTTATCTTTTACTATAAAAGCATTTAAATATCCCTTTTCCTTAGGATAATTTTTTGAGTCGCTAAGTATTGGTTTTAATTTATCAGTTTTAGTATAAGTGTTCATAAATTTCCTGAATATGTCATAACTAGTTGAAAAAAGCACAACATCTGGTTCTAAAAAATCAAAAAATTTTATAAATAATTCTATATTGGGAAGTTTATTATAAGTATTTTCATGTTCGCTTTTCAATCCACTTATTGTAGGATCTGTTGCAATAGCACTAATGCAATCAATATGTATTGCCGTGTTTATATGATTTTCATTATCATACTTTGCATTGTACCCAACATCATAACCTCCTTCGGTATTCATAAATTTCATTATATTATCATCATTCCACTTAAACCATGTTTCATAAGGATTATATTTAAAATAATTATTATAAGAATCAATCAATATGTCTTTTTGTTCATTATCCAAATCTTTATTATTTTTAAAATTATCTGTGTTTTTAAATCTTAAAGATTCTATTATCACATTTTTATTTATAAATTCATATTTTGATGGGTTTAATCCTACTGTAATTGTTCGTATATTTGAAGTAAAATATTTGTTTATATCTCCAAACCAAATAATTGGTATTGAATCTTTTATTACTCCTGATAAATTCTTCTTATTTTGATAATCTTCCCAATATTCATCAATTATTTCATATAACTTTTGTTTATTCATTACATGTTTCCTCCCTTTTATTTAGTATTAATTTGGCTAACATAAGATTCTCTCTTATAGTTCCCTTAAATAACATGGTTAAATGAATTTCATGAGCCGCATAGGAAATATTGTTCCTTATTATCAATTTGACCTCCCTATATTTTACACACATGCTCTTTCCAGAGCAAATGTAATCACAAAGTTGTTACCAAGTGAAGCGTTTATATAATATATATAATACAAATAAAATCGAACATGTAAAGTTGCTAACTTTTCTATTACGTATTATAATATCTGCATCAATAAGGAGAATTTATACTGATGATCAAACAAATTATTAGATTCACAGGATTGCTTGAAATATTACTCGCAATTTCTATATTCATAGTGAGCTTATATACGCTTGGTAAATTTGAGAGTTCAGCTTTACTTCTAGCACCTAATGATAATATATCAAAGGGAATTTCGCTTTGCGTACTGCTCTTCCCTATTTTGAGGCTTTTATTTGGTATACTGGGTATTGTTGTAAAGGCTCCTTCCCTGCTCGTTCTTGGTGGATTCTTGATGATTTTCTCATCCTTTCCTATTCTCGGATTTGAGAAACCTCTCATATATTTTCATGCTTTCTCTGCTATTGTTTCTGTAATATTCCTTATTGCTGCATTGATATATAGCCCAGAGAAATCATCTAATACAGGTTCAGAATAAACCAATATTTAAACAACTAAAAGGGGAATAGGATAACATATCCTATTCCCCTTTTTAATTTTTAACATATTTACTCGTCATGCATATCAGTTGAGAAGTTCGATTCCATCGAAATTCACCCCTGTCAGTTCCTCAAGCTCTGCTGATATGCTTGCAACGAAGTTGATTCCGTAATCTCTTGAGATGTCCTTAAGCTTGTTAATAAAACTTGGAACATTTGATAGATCAAAGTCGGTGTGTCTCAAGATGCCGTCGATATAGATCGTCTCAATGTCATTATCTGAGCTCAATATACCGAAGATAAAGCCTATATATTCGTCTTCATTAGTTATATGGATGAAATCTTCCATGCAAATCGTTCTAATCTTATAGCTTAATTGGTAGATAACCTTAGTATCCTTATAAATAAATATTATGCTCCCCTTGCTGTTATTCGCCTCTTCATTAGCAAGTTCCAGCATCTTCTTCGTCTTTCCACTTCCTTTATGACCTATGAACAGTTTAACCATGGGTGAAACCTCCTTATAACTTTATTTTCATATTTATAGTGATTCTGATTATATAACAGGAAGACCAAACATTCAATTCAGATTTTATTTTTGAGAAGTTTTTTCTTTATCAAGTTTTTTAACTATCTTGTCTATCCTGTGTGCTACCTCGATAAAATCGTCTTCCTTGAATCCTCTTGTCGTCATAGGTGCTGTACCTATCCTTACTCCGCTTGTTTGGACAGGAGATCTCTTCTCATTTGGTACGCAATTCTTATTGAGTGTAATTCCTTCCTCATCGCAACTGTCCTGAAGGTCCTTACCTGTGAATTCGTGATTAGAAAGGTCTAGAAGGAAGAGGTGATTATCAGTTCCTCCTGTAACAACAGAATATCCCATCTTTATGAATTCGTTGCAGAACGCCTTGCTGTTAAGAACAACTTGATGGATATACTCTTTATAGTCTTCTCTAAGAGCTTCTTCCGCGCAAACGGCCTTACCTGCTATTATGTGTTCAAGTGGTCCGCCCTGTGAGTAAGGGAATACCGCACTGTCAACTTTTTTGGCAAGCTCCGGTACCGAAAAGATCATTCCTCCCCTTGGACCTCTTAGCGTCTTATGGGTCGTTGTCGTAACGAGATCAGCATATCCGAACGGTGAGATATGTTCCCCTGCTGCAACAAGTCCTGCAATATGAGCCATATCGACCATAAGGTACGCTCCAATGCTCTTAGCAACCTCAGAAAATACCGCAAAATCGATTGTTCGCGAATATGCACTCGCACCTGCAAGTATCAGCTTAGGTTTAAGTTCATTTGCCTTTTTCTTCAGATCGTCTATATCAATGTACCCCTTGCTGTCAACTCCGTAGAAATGAATGTCATAAAGAGTTCCGCTGAAGTTCACGGATGATCCATGTGTCAGGTGTCCTCCATCATCAAGGTTCATTGCGAGAACTGTATCGCCCGGTTTAAGAACAGATCTATATGCTGCAAAATTAGCCTGTGAACCGCTATGAGGCTGAACGTTCACGTGATAGTCCGTGTTGAACACCTTCCTCCACATGTCGCAGCAGTACTCTTCAAGCTCATCAACATGCCTCATTCCACCGTAATATCTGCCGCTGTTACCGGAATGTCTCTCTATAGGTTTTCCTGGATAGCCTTCTGCATATTTCCAAGAAAGGCAGCTTCCACATGCAGCCATGACTGCTTCAGAGCAGTAATTCTCAGATGCTATCAATTCTACATTATTTCTCTGCCGGTTGTACTCATCTTCGATAAATCCCGCAACCTTTGGAGATGATTTTTTAATAAGGTCAATATTATTCCTGTTGTAATCGCTACTGTCATTTCCATGTTTATCAAGCATAATTTACCATCCCTTCTTCTCAAAGTAATATTTTATATCTCCGATTAAATATATGGACCCCATGCATAAGGTGACCTTGTGTCCCAGGTTCTTAGCCATTTCATAAGCCTTCTCTGTATTTGGCAGAGCATACACATTGAGTCCGTTTAGCGACAGCTTATCCTTAAGCTCTTCTGCACCCAAGGCTCTCTCGCTTTCAGGCTCTGTAGCAATTATTATTGGGTCGTAATTGCCGAAATACTCGGTAATTATATCAACCATTCTGTCGCATTCCTTATCTTTCATAAATCCCGTTATCAGGGTTAACTTTCCTTTGCCGCTCAGATATCTTGAATCGGTGTTATCAAATGTCTTTCCGAAAGCTTCAACACCTGATGCATTGTGTGCAGCGTCTATTATGAGATATGGATTTTCGGAAAGAACTTCATACCTTCCTGGTTTAGACGTATTACCAATAGCTGATCTAACAATTTCTCTATCAGTCTCAATATATCCCTTCTTCTCAAGGATATTAACAGTTGAAAGGGCTACAGCCGCATTTCGCCTTTGGTGTTCTCCCTTCATCTTGAGAATTGGAACCATGTATAGGTATGATGAAGCATCTATAAGCAATGAATCGTTTCTCTTAGATTCTTCTGTTATTACCTTCATCGCCTTTTTGTCTGTTACACCTGTTATGACGGGAACTCCTCTCTTGATTATTCCTGCCTTCTCCTTTGCAATACTCTCTATCTCAGATCCAAGCTCCTTTATATGATCCTTTGATATCTCAGTTATAACTGAAACTATTGGGCTTTTTATCGTATTAGTTGAATCAAGTCTTCCTCCAAGACCAACCTCGAGTATTACAAAGTCTGTATTCTGATCTTTGAAAAATAAATATGCAATTGCAGTAAGCCTCTCAAAGAATGTTGGTGTTCCAAGGCCCTTTTCCTCAAGTCTATCAAATGTTTCGAACACCATGTCTGAATAGTAGCAGAATTCTTCATCCGTTATAAAGCGGTCCCTCGACTCAAACCTTTCGTTATATCTGATAAGATGTGGAGAGGTGTATACTGACACGGTGTAACCGCTTTCTTTTAGAATTTCCGAGATAAAATTACAGACAGAACCCTTGCCGTTTGTTCCCGCAACATGAATTATCCTTAAGTTCTTCTCAGGATTTCCGAGATATTCAAGAAGGGCATTCATTCTTTCAAGTCCCATGAGTCATCACCATCTATCAGTTTTTCTTCATCGAGTTAAGTCTGCTTTCGACCTTACTGAGCATGTCCTTATACTTCTCGCCCTTTGCTCTTTCTTCATCGACTATTTTCTTCGGTGCCTTGTCAACAAAGTTCTTATTTTTTAGCTTATTTTCTACTCTAATTACCTCTGATTCAAGCCTCTTTTTCTCAGCTTCGAGTCTCGATATCTCAGCTTCAAAGTCAACAAGGTCCTCCATAGGTATTAAGATCAGAGCTTTATCTATGACTCCGCTCATTACGTCTTTTGGGGCTTTTGTCTTGTCCTTAATTATCTCGATATTCCTTACATTGGCAAGGCTTCTTATGTATTCGGAAAGTGCTCTTATTTCATCCTCGATTTCATCCGTTACAACTATAAGATTTAGTTTCCTTGATGGAGGAGTATCCGCTTCTGCTCTTATATTCCTTATTGTCTTCACAACTTCCTTAAGTAGCTCAATCCTTGCTACTGAGTCATCCCATTCAATGTTTTCGTATGAAGGCCAGCTCTCATCAATAAGCATACTTCCTTCATTACCTTCTTTTGGCAGGTATCCCCAGATTTCTTCCGTAATAAATGGCATGAAAGGATGTAGCAATTTTAGAAGTGTTCTAAGTGATCTTAGAAGCACGTATCTTGCTGACTTTTTATCATCCTCATCATTACCGTATAATCTTCTCTTGATTAGCTCTATATACCAGTCACAGTACTCGTTCCAAATTAAGTCATATATTTTCTGTCCTGCGATTCCGAGTTCGAACTTCTCCAGGTGTTCTGTTATCACCTTGATTCCTTCATTTAGTGAAGATAGCATCCACTTGTCCTCATCGCTATATGAAACGGAATCTGATGAAGCCATAGGCAGTACGTTTCCATCTTCATCTTGAAGATTCATGATGGTGAATCTCGATGCGTTCCAGAGCTTGTTCGCGAAATTTCTTGAAGCTTCGAGTTTGCTTTTTATGAACCTCATATCATTACCAGGCGTAATACCAGTGCAAAGCATGAATCTAAGAGCGTCCGCCCCGACCTGGTCGATGACTTCAAGCGGGTCAATGCCATTTCCGAGTGACTTGCTCATCTTCCTTCCCTCTTCATCTCTAACAAGACCATGAAGAAATACGTATTTGAAAGGAGGTTCCTTCATAACCTCACATCCGGAGAATACCATTCTTATTACCCAGAAGAATAATATGTCATATCCCGTAACCATAACACTATTTGGATAATAATATTCAAGCTCCTCAGTTTTATCAGGCCAACCGAGTGTTGAAAAAGGCCAAAGTGCAGAGCTGAACCAGGTATCCAGGACGTCTTCATCCTGATGCAGTGAATTTGAGCCACATTTAGGACACTTAGCTGGCATCTCTGAAGCAACTGTAATTTCTCCGCATTCATCGCAGTAGTAAGCTGGAATTCTATGTCCCCACCAAAGCTGCCTTGATATGCACCAATCGTGGATATCATATAGCCATTTGAGATATATCTTCTCAAACCTCTTTGGTACATGTATGATTTTTCCGGACTCTACCGCTTCAATTGCAGGCTTTGCAAGCTCATCCATCTTGACAAACCACTGATCTGATATCATGGGTTCAACTGTTGTATGACACCTGTAGCATTCACCTGCAGGGATTACAACTTTTTCCGTCTTCACAAGATACCCCTTGATTTCAAGGTCTTTAACCCAAGCTTTACGGCATTCGTACCTATCCATTCCCTCGTACTTGCCTGCAAGGGCGGTCATCTTTCCATCTTTATCTATACACTGAAGGACTTCAAGTTCGTGTCTCTCTCCGACTTCAAAGTCGTTAAAATCATGTGCCGGTGTAATCTTTACAGCTCCAGTTCCCTTATCTCTATCCGGATATGGGTCTTCAATAACAGGAATCTCCCTTTCAACTATTGGAAGTATGACCTTCTTGCCGACAAGGTCCTTATACCTTTCATCTTCAGGGCTTACTGCAATCGCAACGTCTCCAAACATCGTCTCAGGTCTTGATGTAGCGACTACAATTCCATCTCCTCCATCTAGTCCTTTATATCTAAAATACCAGTATTTACCATCAATATCTCTATGTTCAACTTCCGCATCGGATAGAGTTGTACCGCAGCAAGGACACCAGTTGACTAATCTGTTTCCTCTGTAGATTTGCCCCTTCTTATATAGGTCGATGAAGAAGGTCTTAACGGCGTTATTGCAGCCTTCATCCATGGTGAACCGCTCTCTTCTCCAGTCGCATGAGTCCCCTAGTTTTCTACACTGCTCTGTAATCTTTCCGCCATACTCTTCCTTCCATGCCCAAGCTCTTTTGAGGAATTCTTCCCTTCCGATATCCTTCTTATCCTTCCCGGTCTCTTCTATAAGCTTGTTATTTACCTTTACCTCCGTAGCAATGCTTGCGTGATCGCTTCCTGGAAGCCAAAGGGCACTATATCCCTGCATCCTCTTCCATCTTATTAAGGTGTCTTGAAGGGTATGATCTAGTGCGTGTCCCATGTGAAGTTGACCTGTTATATTTGGTGGTGGCATAACAATGCAGAAAGGCTCCTTTGACCTATCAACATCAGCATAGAAACCGCCTTTTTCTTCCCACATTTTGTAAATTCTGTCTTCAAATTCCTTTGGGTTGTAATTCTTATTCATATTACAAAACCTGCCTTCTTATTTCTTCCATCTGCTCATCTATATCCGCAAGCATATTTGCGCAATTCTTGAGATTAACCTTTATATCATCCGAAAGTTCCCCGTTATTCTTATATCTCAACTCATGTTCAAGCGTAGCCCATGTATCCATGGCAATACTTCGGAACTGAAGTTCTACTGGAACATTGACTATCTCTTTTACGAGAAAAACGGGTATCAATATAACAACATGTAAGCTCCTGTATCCCGTTTTCTTCGGATTTTCACAATAGTCCTTAACCCTTATAAGCTTAACATCTGACTGTTTGAGTAGAAGCCTTGAGATAGCATAAATATCCATCCTGTAATTGCAAATTACTCTAACACCTGCAATATCATAAACCTCTTTTCTCACTCGCTTAAGGTTCTTAAGAGGATCCGGTATCCCGTATCTTTCTGCCTTTTTCACGAGACTATCTATGGTCTTAAGCCTTGATTCTATATGATGAATCGGCATGTATTCATTCTGCATCTCAAAATTATCACTCAATATCTCAAGTTTTGTAGTCACCTCTTTGATTGCAGATCTATAAGTTAGATTGATATCATCTATTTCATCTTGTAAAGTCTTATCAAAGACAAGCTCTCTTCTAATATCTTCATATGAAATATCTGTAATGGTCATTCTGCTTACCGGCATTTTACCACCTCTTTTTTTAACTAAATATTTTTTATATTATTTCTTGCGGCCTTCACCACATTCCTAAGTAAAATCGTTGTAGTGACTGCTCCTACACCTCCAGGTACCGGCGTATATCTGATATCAATTCCAGAATCCATGAGATCCGAAACATTGAGATCCCCGGCAATCTTCCCGTCTTTACCGACTCCCGTTCCTACGTCTACTACCATCTGTCCGTCTTTAAAGAATCTTCTATCATATCCTCCAGTATTCCCGGTAGCGAGTATTACGATATCTGCATTTTTTGATAAAGATATAGCATCTTCTTCTAATGTCTTCGTATGACAAACAGTAACTGTCGCATTATCATTCATCATCATAAGCATAAGAGGCTTACCTACTCTAAGGCTCCTACCGAAGATCGTGACCCTCTTGCCACTTACATCATATCCATTGTTTTTGAGGATTTCCATGCATGATTCTGCAGTGCAGGCGAAAAAAGTATTCTCTCTATCTCTTCCGCTCAATAACCTAGCGTAAGATATATCTGTTATCGCATCAATATCTTTGCTTGGGCTTATCAAGCTCGATATTCTCATGCTGTCAATATGCTTAGGAAGTGGCATAAAGACTATAATCCCATGAATATCATCGTCCTCATTAAGGGCTCTTATCTTTTCCTCTATCACTTCCTCATTTACATATTCGTCAAATACAATATTCTCTGTAAAGATCCCATATTTATCGGCCCTCTTAGTTATTGCTTTTTCATAAAAAATTTGTCCCGAATCGGTACCCACTCTAATAGTAGCTACCTTCGGCACAATATTTAATGTTTTGAGTTTTGAAATATCTTCACTCAGTGTTTTTTCAATTTTTTCCCTAACGGGAATCCCTTTAATTTCTTTTTCCATGATTTTTTATTATATCATATGATTCAAATTATTTCAGTACATCTCTTGCCAGTTTATCTGCCATCTCGTTATATTTATTGCCTGAATGTCCTTTCACCTTAACAAAGTTAATCTTCAATTTTTTTCTTGATTCTCTCACGTATTCTTTATACCTTATTGTCTTTGGTAGATTCGCCTTCCACTCATCGTCAGCCCATTTACCTATACCCGAGTAATCGTGGAATATTGATATCTCTTCAATGCCATTATTTAGGGCATATTCTATCGCAAGGATGGAGCCTTCTATCTCACCTGATACATTTCTGAGCTTGCCGTCCTCATCATCAGAGAAACTCTTTGCAATTTCTTTAACCACCTCTTTATTATGGATAATTACAGCTGCACCTGAATACCTGCCCGTCGCTTCATCATAGCTTCCGTCGACATATGCTTCGTAACCTCTATTCTCCTTCGCTTCAATATAACCGAGATATTCCTTAGCTTCATCGAGTGTTCCGAAGCTCTTATATTTGGCTCCCTTATATCCATCTACCTCTTTCTTACATTCATCCCAGGTTTCGTATATCCCGTTATTTCTTCCGTTTTTTACCGCATAGTATTTTTTCTTCATCTTGATTTTGTTTATATTCTTTTTTGCTGTCTTTAGAAACGTCTTTCTGTGAATTGGACATATTCCTAGGCTTGAAATCCCCTCGTAATGGGCTCTTGTTCCATAGCCTTTATTGCTTTTGAAACTGTAGCCTGGATATTTCTCATCCATCTTTACCATGTACCTATCCCTTGCAACTTTTGCAATAATTGAAGCCGAAGCGACAGAAGCATATTTCTCATCGCCTTTTACGATAGATTCTTGAATTATATCAATATCATCTAGCTTTATTGCATCTATTAGTAAGATATCCGGCTTAACTTCCCGAGATGCATTGATTACCGCACGTTTCATTGCGAGCTTTGTCGCATTTAGAATATTGATCTCGTCGATCTCTTCATTTGTTGCGATACCTATTCCAAATGAAATAGCCTTCTCCCTAATAATCTTATCAAGTTCATTACGTTTATTCTCTGACAGCTTCTTTGAATCGTCTACCCCGAGTATCTCGCAGTCTCTTGGGAGAAGAACACATGCGGAGACGACAGGTCCTGCAAGCGGGCCCCTTCCAACCTCGTCTATTCCTCCGATATACCTGAAGCCTTTATCGTGAAGTTCCAGCTCATGCTCACGCATTTTATGCCACTTCTCTTTATTTATCTTTAATTTTTCTTCTTTATTCATTTTCTTTTAATGGTGCCTTTTCTAAAGTAATTCTTCCTATCTTCCCAGCTCTAAATTCATCAATTACTGTTCTAGCCGTCCTTTCATAGTCTATACGTTTACCGGGCATCAGAAAGCCACGTTTTCGCGCTACCTCTTCCATATTGTAAAGTGCATCATCGGATATATCCGTGATTTTATATCTTACCCGGAACTCATGAGGATATTCCCTTATTAGGAATCCTATTAGCTCATATCCGATATCCTGAATGTTAAGCACCTCATCCTTGATGTTGCCGCAGAATGCGAGATTTAATCCGACATTGGGATCTTCAAATTTGGGCCATAGTATTCCTGGCGTATCAAGAAGATTCATCCCGTTATCAAGCGTTATCCACTGTTTACCCTTGGTAACGCCCGGTTTATTACCAATCCTTGTGCTTTTTCTCCCTGAAAGTCTGTTGATGAGTGAAGATTTTCCTACGTTCGGAACTCCTAAGATCATCATCCTCTTTGACTTATGCTTATCAAGGAGTCTATATAAGCTATCGATTCCCTTTCCCTTTGATGAATCCAACTGGACTGAATCAATCCCTTCATCTTCAAAATATTTAACCCATTCCCATGTCCTATTTAGATCTGACAAGTCTTGTTTATTCAAGATGATTATACGATCTTTTCTCTCTATAATCTTGTTAATTACAGGATTTTTACTTGAAATAGGTATTCTAGCATCAAGAATTTCTATAACGAGATCTACTAGTTTAAGGTTCTCTTCTATCAATTCTCTCGTCTTCTTCATGTGTCCCGGATACCAGTTAATATTAGTCATCCTCTTATACCTCTTCTCTTTTATCGATAAAACAAAATGCATACCATAGACGAAAGTCTTCAGTATGCATCAACAGTCATAATCTATATGGGTACAAGATTATATGCCCTTCTTAATCCTAGCAGCCTTACCAGTTCTTTCACGCATGTAGTTAAGCTTAGCCCTTCTTACCTTACCCTTGCTTACCAGCTCGATTTTCTCAATCTTAGGTGAATGAACAGGGAATGTCTTCTCAACACCGATTCCTTGAGAAAGTCTCCTTACCGTAAATGTCTCGTTGATTCCACCATGCTGCTTCTTAAGAACATAACCTTCAAAAACCTGAATTCTTTCTCTGTGTCCTTCAATAATTTTGATATGGACTCTAACCGTATCTCCCACAGAAAATTCAGGAATGTCTGTTTTCTTATACTCTTCTGTAATCTGATCTAAAATATTCATCGTTATTCCTCCTTCCTCTCCAAGACGTTCTTGATAATGCAATCAGTACCAGAGGACCGTCCGTAATAACCTCTCAAATTTATCATATCTGTTGCAACAAGTCAATAATTCTTTAGAAATTTCTCATGCGCGCGGATGAGATCTGTTGTACACATCCCTGACCCTTACTTTAATAACTGAAAGATATGCCATTCCTGCTGATATGTCATCAAATCCCATGAGTTCAGATAGGCTCTTAAGATCTCCTCCATTCTGTAGTATATGAACAGCAAAACTATTACGAAGTGTCTGAGGGGTCATCTTATCTTTAATGCCCATAATTTCCCCGTATTCTTTTAATATTTTCCATATTCCCTGCCTTGTAAGCGGAGACCCTCTGAAGTTAATAAAGACATAGTCATCAGGAAGTCTCACATCTCCTTTAACGGCATTATATGCATTATCAATATATTCGATGAGTGCTTTTTTACAGTATTTGCCAAGTGGAATGATCCTCTTCTCCTCTGTTCCATCACTTGTCATTACAAAGTTCATCTTGAAATTGATTTCGCTGAACCTTAGTTTAACTACCTCTGTAACTCTCGCTCCCGTTCCATACATAAATTCAAGTAAGGCTCTATCTCTATAACCCTTATGTGAGTTATCGGGAAGTGATAGAAGTTGTTCTATTTCCTCAACCGTCAAGAATTCAATTTCTCTAGTCTCAGGTTTTGCCGTCTTGATATCATCAAATGGATTGACGTCTATTTCCCCGCGATCTTTATAGAAGTCAAAATAAAGTCTCAAAGAAGAAATTTTTCTGTTAATAGTGGATGCTGATTTCTTCTTTTTGCCTAAATCCATTACATAGCTAACGGCATCATTCTCGCGACAGTCTAGGAGAGATTCAACATCACGAGACCTAAGATATCTGTCAAAGGCTCTTATGTCTCTACCGTATGCAACAATAGTATTAGGTGCCTTGTTTTTCTCATTTTCAAGATATTGAATAAATTCGTTCATGTCATCCCCCTAAATCAATTTTTTTGCTTTAGCAAACAAAATTGCAGCGATTGTCTTGGCATCTTTTATTTTTTGATTTTCTATCATTTCAATTACTGTATCAATATCCAAAAATAGTAATTCTATATCTTCATCTTCGTCTAGGTTTCTTTCCTCTTCATGAAGCTCAGTACATATGAATATATCCATCCTTTCCGATGAATAGCCTGCACTTGGGTAAATTGTTGTTAGAAATTCAATATTTTCTGAAACAAATCCTGTCTCTTCTTTCAATTCTCTAAGAGCAGCTTCAGTAAAGGTTTCCCCCGGATCCCTTTTCCCTGCGGGTAGCTCATAAATAACCTCATCTATTGCTTTTCTATATTGTTTCTCAATGATTATTTTGCCGTCCGAAAGAATTGGAAGCATTACCGATGCTCCCGGGTGCTCGAGAACGTCCCTTTCCGATATTTTATTGTTTATGGAATTTATCCTGTGTCTTCTTATCTTAAAAACAGGACCTTCATATATTATCTTGCTTGAAATCGTTTTTTCAATAAATGGCATAATCAACCTGCTTACATATAATTATTATCAGTAAAAATATATCACATATAACAAAGTATTCAATATTCATTATCAATATAATGAGAGATTTTTTGCTAAATGATACAAAAATTTGCTTTTGTATTTTTTTAACGTGTTTTCATGAATATACATTTCAATATTCTTTTGCCTTTTGAAAGTGCTCTCAACCACGGCTTTCCTATATTCATAGGGAATCTCTAGCAAAGCTCTGTGAATAGCGTCAAGACGTTCATATGCTTGACTTTCTTCCATATCATATTCTCCGTTACTTTCTTTAAGAATATTTTCTAATCTTTTTCTATCCCTCATTATCCTTATACATTCGCGATTAATATTCAAAGGCATCTTGTATTCGCCATATTTAAAATTTCCCAATTCCCAACCTCTTTTAATAATTCATTTTATAAAGGTTAATGGATTATGAATTTTATGTAAATAGTCAAATTGTTTTTGCAATTAAAAATGCCGCATAAAGTATCATTTGTAATACAAAGCGGCAAATCTCATATTAGTTTAGTTTTATTAAAGTTCAAATTCCGAATTTTTTTCTATAACAACGGCTTTTATGCCGAATTTTTCTTTAATATATTCTGCAAAATCCTTCTTTGCATCCTGTTCTCCGTGTACGAGGAACACCTTAGGATTGCTAGAAAATGATGAAATCCATTCAGCAAGTGCATCTCTATCAGCATGTGCTGAGAACCCTTCTAAATCAACGATTTCAGCATTTACAGGAACTTCCTCTCCAAAGAGGTTAACACTTTCTGCTCCTTCAAGGAGTCTCCTTCCAAGTGTATATTCAGCCTGATATCCCACAAAAATAACAGTATTTTTCTTATCAGCGAGGTTATGCCTTAGGTGATGTCTAATTCTTCCCGCTTCGCACATGCCGCTTGCAGATATTATAATCTTAGGTTCTTTATTGGTATTTAACCTCTTTGAATCCTCCGTAGTCTTTGTAAAAATCAGATTCTTAAAGTCTAATGGATTATCTCCTCTTTCAATATAACTCCTAGTCTCCTTATCAAAACATTCAGGATTTTCCTTGAATACCTCCGTTGCAGATGTTGCCATCGGGCTATCGATATATACTTTTACATTCTTGAGTTTTGAATATAGTTCAGGGCTGTTATCATAAAGTTTGTTGAGCTCATATATCATTTCCTGAGTTCTTCCAACCGCAAATGATGGTATTACAACAGTTCCGCCACGCTGAGTAGTCTTTAAGATATTGTTAACAAGATCATCAATACTCATTGAGTTTTCAGGATGGTTTCTGTTACCGTATGTGGTTTCCATAACTACGTAGTCTGCTTCTTTAATGAAGGTAGGATCCTTCAGAATAGGTCTGTGTTTCATACCAAGATCGCCAGAGAAAACAAGCTTTTTTTCATTTCTATTTTCATTAACAAAGAGTTCAATTATTGATGATCCAAGTATGTGTCCTGCATCGTTGAACTTCACAATCATTTGATCGTTTATCTCAATATTTTTGTCATATGGAAGAGGAGTTATATATTTAAGGCATCTCTCAGCGTCAACTACAGTATAAAGAGGTTTAACGGGTTCTTCTCCCTTCTCAATTGCTTTCTTATTCTTCCATTCTGCTTCTTTTTCATGTATATATCCGCTATCTCTAAGCATGATTGGAAGAAGATCTGCTGTTGCCTTTGTGCAATATATATTACCTGTAAATCCCCTTTTTACTAATAGTGGTATTCTTCCGCAGTGGTCAATATGAGCATGGCTTAAAACAAGGCAGTCAATTTCCTTGGGGTCGAAAGGGAAATCCTCGTAGTTAAGAAGATCTCTTTCCTTTCCTCCTTGAAATTGCCCACAATCGAGAAGTATGGAATACCTTGATGTTGAAACCTTATGGCATGACCCGGTAACACCAGTTGTTGCTCCGCAAAATTCAATTTTCATATTTAAATCTCCTATCGTTGTCGGAATGAAAGTCCGACCCTCCTGTAATAATTAACTTATGTTCTGCTGCATATTCTCTTAACATTTTTTCGTCTTCTATATTTGCAGATGGATGAAAACATTCGATTCCATCAATATCCATCTCAAGCATCTTATTAAGAAAAAATTTCAATCTTTCTGTAAATATGCTTTTATCTTCGCCTTTTTCTATAAGTTCCATCGGATGGGCAAGCACTGCAATTCCTCCCGCATCTTTAATTAGTTTTATTGCTTCTTCAGTGCTAAAGACCTTCTTTTTTACATTGTCTGTTTTTATCTTGTTAAAAATATTTCTAAATGCTTCTTCAACTGAAGATACATAACCTTTCTTTACAAGGATTCTTGCTATCACAGGTTTACCTATGAACCTTCCTTCGTTTAGTTTGTTAATCTCTTCATGAGTAACGTCATATCCCCTGTTATTAAGCTCTTTAATAAGTCTTATATTCCTTTGATTTCTATACATATCCATGATTTTTATCGCGGAATTAAGTGCTTCGCTTGAATAATTGATATAATATCCGAGGATATGAACCTCGTATCCCTCAGTACTTTTAGTTGAAAGTTCAATACCTGGTATGACTTTGATATTCTTATTTATTGCATACTTAAAAGCTTTCTCAGAACCCTTTGTATTATCGTGATCCGTTATGGATATGAATTTAAAACCTCGTCTCTCATATCTGTCAACAATCTCCGAAGGGCTAAGGACACCATCAGAAAAATTACTGTGTATATGGAAGTCGTAACGTATATCCTGCATATATATCAGCTTTACTCATTTGAATTATCCAGATAACTTATATATGGCAAGTTCCTGTATTTTTGATCATAGTCGAGCCCATATCCTACTACAAAAAGATCTTCTACGGAAAATCCGACATAATCCGCTTCGTAATCATTTGTCCTTCTCGATGGTTTATCTAACATTGTGCATACCTTAAGCTTCTTGGGATGTCGCTCTTTAAGTCTTGCAATAAGAAATTCAAGGGTTTTTCCTGTATCTATTATATCTTCAACCACCAATACATTCTTATTATATAGGTTAGTTTCGCAATCCATCTTAATAGTAACGAATCCCGATGAAGTTGTGCTAGAACCATAGCTGCTTGCAATCATAAAATCTATTTTGGTATCAATTGTCAAATTTTTTAATATATCACCCATCCAAAGAACTGCACCTTTTAGAGTGCCTATTACAATGAGTTCTTCACCGTCAAAATCCTTTTCTATCTCCTTTGTGAGTTCCTTTGCTCTTTTTTGAATCTGTTCCTGAGTAAAAAGTATTGTTCCAATTGTTTCAGATGCCATAACTATTTCTCCTTAATTAGATTTTAGCAATAACTCAATTTCATCAAGAAGCACATCGTTTCCTGTTTTTTTTAAGGATGAGATGGGAATTATCACATCGTTATCATCCATATTTAAGGTTTTCCTTATTGTGTTAATTGACTTCTGCCTTTGATTACCTGATATCTTGTCAGATTTTGTCGCTACTACAATTCCGCTCAAATTATAGTATTTAAGGTATTCATACATTTGAATATCAAGCTTTGAAGGCTCATGCCTAATATCAACAAGCTGTATTACCTTCAGAAGATTCTTTCTGTTCTCAATATATCCTTCAATCATCTCTGACCAAGATTCCGTCATTGACCTAGACAGCTTAGCATATCCATATCCAGGCAGATCCACAATTCGAAATTCATCATTTATTCTGTAAAAATTAATAGTTCTTGTTTTTCCAGGGCTTCCGCTTACATGTGCAAGCTTTTTTCTTCCTGTAATGTTGTTTAGAAGAGAAGACTTCCCAACATTTGATCTCCCTGCAAAGGCAATTTCTGGTAAATCACCTGGTGGATATTGATTGGGTTTTACCGCTATAGCTTCAATATCTGACTTATTTATTTTCATCATTATTACCGTCTATATTCTCAAGCACCAATTTAAAAGCATCATCCGCATATTCGAGCATGTGGAATTTTAATTTTTTACGTACAGAAGTCGGGATTTCATCAATATCTGCCTCATTATTTTTAGGAAGAAGAATTGTATTGATTCCCTGTCTATATGCTGCTAATACCTTTTCTTTAATTCCTCCAACAGGTAGAATTCTCCCAGTCAATGTTATTTCTCCAGTCATAGCTATATTTCTATTAGCTCTATTACCTGACAGTGTGGACATTAGCGCAGTACACATTGTAATGCCTGCAGATGGTCCATCTTTAGGTGTAGCACCTTCAGGTATGTGAATCTGAATGTCATAGTCCTTGAATACTTTGTCGTCTATACCATATTTGTCAGATACAGATCTTATATATCCGAGTGCAGTACCTGCGGACTCTTTCATAACATCGCCCATCTGTCCTGTCAGAATAAGCTTTCCTGTACCAGGCATCTTGACAGTTTCGATTGAAAGCGTAACTCCTCCTACTGATGTCCAAGCCATTCCTGTCGTTACACCAATAGCTGATCCTTTATTGATATCATCTTCTTTATATATGTGCTTTCCCAGATATGTCTTCAGATTGCTTTGATTGATTCGGTATACCTTCCTATCATCTGTGACAATCTTTCTTGCAATTTTTCTAAGAAGTGATGAAATTTGCCTTTCTAAGTTCCTTACTCCCGATTCTCTCGTATAGTAATTTATCAAATCTTTAATGGCTTGATCTGAAAACCTAACCTTTTCCTCATCTATCCCAAGTTCATTCATTACTTTAGGTATAAGGAATCTCTTCGCTATTTGGACTTTTTCTTCCTCAATATAGCTTGAAAGCTCTATTATTTCCATTCTATCTAGAAGTGGCCGAGGAATTGTTTGAGTGGTGTTTGCAGTCGTAATAAACATAACCTTTGATAAGTCAAAAGGAATCTCAAGATAGTGATCTGTAAATGTTTTGTTTTGCTCAGGATCGAGAACCTCAAGAAGTGCTGAAGCTGGATCACCTCTAAAATCATTTCCGAGCTTATCCACCTCATCCAACAAAAATAATGGATTATTTGTACCCGCTTCTATAATATTGTTTATTACACGACCAGGTATCGCTCCTACATAAGTCCTTCTATGTCCCCTTATCTCAGCTTCATCTCTAACTCCGCCTAGAGACATCCTGACAAATTCCCTATTTGTCGCCCTCGCTATTGATCTTGCAATTGAGGTCTTCCCCACTCCGGGAGGTCCCACAAGGCACACTATAGGTCCCTTTATCATCTTTGTAAGCTTAAGGACCGAAAGATTCTCTAATATCCTCTCTTTCACTTTTGTAAGTCCATAGTGATCTTGATTAAGAATTTCTTCCGCTCTATCGATATCAAGTGATGTTTCAGAAGATGTGTTCCAAGGAAGATCAAGAATTGTCTCTATATATGTCCTTGAAACATTTGCATCTGGACTCATCATATTCATCTTCCTGAATTTCTTTATCTCTTTTCTGATTTTTTCATCAACTTTCTCAGGAAGTTTCAATTCATCAAGTTTTTTCTCCCACTTATCTATATCTTCATCATCAGAATCCCCCTCTCCAAGTTCGCTCTTTATCACTTCAAGCTGTTCTCTTAGAAAGTATTCCTTTTGTCCGCGGCTCATATTCTGGAGTGTACGGTTATTTATTTTTTTTGTCAGTTCAAGAATATTATTTTCTTTTGTTATGATATCGATAAGTTTCTCGATTTTTTCCGTTATAAGATCGATTTCAAGTATTTCCTGTTTTATATCATAGTCAACATCTATCTCCCCCGCAATCACATTTGTAATTTTAAGCGGATCTTCAATGCCTGAGATAAGTGTTCTTGCAGCAGTTTCTCCAGAATTGTTCAGCTCTACATATTCGAAGAAAGTTTTTTTGAGTACTCTAAGACTTGCAATAAGGAGATCGTCATCCATAGGGAGTGTAATATCATCCTTTATTACATAATCGCAGCATAATGCCCCGTCCTTTTCTGTAATAGAAACTATGTTAATCCTCTTACCAGTCTCAGCCAAAACCCTTACATAGTCATCATGCCTTTTTACTACCTGCTTTAATGTAAGAATAACACCTGTGTCATAACAATCGTCCTGTAAAGGCTCGTTTACAGACGCATCTTTTTGCGTTGCAACAATAAGAGTTTTGTCAGAATTCATCGAATATTCAACGGATTTCAATGATTTATCTCTCGCAACATCAAATCCGACAATTGTATCAGGGAAGAAACATTGTCCCCTAAGCGGTACAAACCAACCGTTTTCAATGTTTATATTTTCAACAATATTATTCGTCATATTATCCCCTTTCGTGCCTATATTAAACAAAAGCGGCATTTTTCATTATTCAATGCCGCCATCATCTATTAACTTTCTTTTCTTTTAATAATCTTTGGCGGTACTCCCTTTTCTACCGTATCCTTTGTTATGATGCACTTAGATATTCCTTCAAATGATGGAAGATCATACATCACGTCCCTCATAATATCCTCAAATATTCCTCTAAGTCCCCTTGCTCCTGTTTTTAATTTAATTGCCTTATTTGCTATTGACATCACAGCATCATCTTCAATTATAAGCTCGATATCATCCATTCCTATCAATGCTTTGTATTGCTTGATAATGGAATTCTTTGGTTCAGTCATTATCCTAGAAAGTGCCGATTCACTTAACTCCGTAAGAGGAACTATTACAGGAAGACGTCCTATCAGTTCGGGTATCAGCCCATATTTAAGAAGGTCTTCAGGTTCAACCTTTAAGAGCACGTCATCTTCTTCAGAGTTTCTCATCTGTTCATCAGAATTAAAACCAATAATCTTACTACCATTTCTTCTCTTTATAATATCGGAAAGTCCCGTAAAAGCTCCACCACATATGAATAAAACGTCTTTCGTGTCAAATGGTATGAATTCCTGAAAAGGATGTTTTCTTCCTCCCTGTGGTGGAACATTTGCAACAGTTCCCTCTATTATCTTGAGAAGCGCCTGCTGAACACCTTCTCCACTAACATCTCTCGTAATCGACATATTTTCAGATTTTCTTGCTATCTTATCTATCTCATCTATGTATATTATTCCCTTCTGTGCCTTTTCCAAGTCTCCGTCCGCTGCTTGGTAAAGCCTTAGAAGTATGTTTTCAACATCTTCGCCGACATATCCAGCTTCCGTTAGAGATGTTGCATCCGCCATGGCAAACGGTACCTGCAATATTTTGGCAAGAGTCTGTGCAAGAAGTGTCTTTCCGCTTCCCGTAGGTCCGAGCATCAACACATTGCTTTTTTGGAGCTCAACTTTCTCAATATCACTTTCATTGCCGCTTGATTCCAAATATTTAATTCTCTTATAGTGATTATAAACAGCGACTGAAAGCGTCTTTTTTGCCTGATCTTGTTCTATTACATATTGACTTAAGTGCTTTGAAATTTCATCCGGGGTAGGGATCTTATCAAGCTCATCGATTTTTTCTTGAGGTGCATTCTCTATCAGATTTGCACAAGTCTCGATACACTCATTACATATGCAGGCATCGTTAGGTCCGACAATTATTCTTTTAACTTGATCATTTGTCTTTCCACAAAACGAACATTTCATTATGTTCTTTGAATTATCATTTTTTTTCTCCAAATTGTACTCCTATTTACTGTTGGTCAGCACACTATCTACCAACCCATATTTTATTGATTCTTCTGCAAACATAAATTTATCTCTGTCAGTATCGGCTTCAATTTGATCTATACTTTTACCGGTATTCTCCGCAAGAATTCTGTTTAGACGTTTTTTTGTCTCTTGGATGAGATCCGCCTGAATCTTTATATCTGATGCCTGCCCCTGTGCTCCGCCAAGAGGTTGATGTATCATAACTTCTGCATTTGGTAATACATAGCGCTTGCCCTTTGTGCCTGATGAAAGTAGAAGTGCCCCCATACTTGCGGCCTGTCCGACACAAATTG
>CABTXQ010000015.1 GCA_902488835.1 uncultured Ileibacterium sp. | reverse complement strand
TTAGCAAGAATTCTTGCTGTACTTGTCTTGCCAGTTCCCCTTGTTCCCGTAAATAAATATGCCTGACTTACTCTTCCTGTACTTATTTGATTTTTTAATATTCGTATGATGTGATCTTGACCAATTAATTGATCGAAGTTCTCAGGTCTTTCCATCCGATAAAGAGCAAGATGCATGAATACCTCCATTGTTTTGAAAAAATATATAAAATGCTCCTTTGGTGGCTTGCAGACAAGCGAGGTTGATCTGCGGCACACAGCAGGTCCGCTTATTGCTGCTTCCTCTCGGACCTGACAAGGTTCACGGCTTACTGTTGCGCAGGACCCCAAACGGCTGCAAGCCGCCAAAAGAGCACCTTGAACATTATATTATTATTATATCTTAGTGTCAACATCCGGAGAGGATACTATATATCCACTCCGGATGTTATCTAATGACATATATTGGATATTATACGAGTTCCAGATATACTACCTCTGCATTGTCTCCATCACGAGGTCCAAGCTTAAGAATTCTTGTATATCCACCATTCCTATCCTCGTAATTTGGAGCAATTTCATCAAAAAGCTTTGTTACAACATCTTCATCATATACGTATTGAAGGACCTGCCTTCTTGCATGAAGATCTCCCCTCTTTGCCAGAGTAATCAATTTCTCAGCTTTACGACCGGCTTCCCTTGCTCTCATCTTAGTAGTGGTGATTCTACCTTCTCTTAAGAGATCCGTTACGAGGTTTCTCAGCATCGATTTTCTGTGAGCGGAATTTCTGCCCAACTTCTTATAGCCGTTCATCCACGTTCTCCTTTCTTCTAATTATCGTCATTTGATCTGAGTTCCAGACCAAGTTCGCTCAATTTGTTCTTAACTTCAACAAGAGATTTCATACCGAGATTTCTTACTTTCATCATTTCCGCCTCACTTTTCTTGATCAGCTCATCTACAGTATTGATGTTTGCTCTCTTCAAACAGTTAAACGACCTAACACTCAGCTCAAGCTCTTCAATCGTCATCTCGAGTACTTTCTCTTTTCGATCAACATCTCTTTCGATCATGAATTCCATTTCATCCATGTCTCTTCCAAGACCGATAAATAAGTTCAAGTGTTCCCGCATAATCTTGGCACCTATTGACACGCCATCGTCCGGTGTAATAGATCCATCAGTCCACAGTTCCAATATAAGCTTATCATAGTCAGTAGTCTGTCCTACTCTGGTATTCTCAACAGAGAAATTAGCTCTCTTAACCGGAGTGAAGATTGAATCTACCGGAATAACTGAAATTGGTGTACTTTCAGTCTTATTTTCTTCTGCTGTAACATAACCTCTGCCTGTTGCTATATTCATCTCCATCACAAGTGTTGCATTCTCCGAAAGAGTTGCAATATGAAGATCTGGATTAAAAATATGCGTCTCGTTATCAATTACGATATCTGCAGCCGTAACTTCTTTAGGTCCTACAGCATTAATAATTGCTCTTTTATCCTCTGCTGCCGGATCATCTACCTTTACCGCTAGTCTCTTGAGATTAAGGATGATTTCAGTAACGTCTTCCTTAACTCCCGGAATTGTCGAAAACTCATGCAATATTCCATCTATCTTAACAGACGTTATTGCAGCCCCCGGTAGTGAACTGAGAAGAATTCTCCTCATGCAGTTACCTATTGTTGTTCCATAACCCCTCTCAAGAGGCTCAACCACAAACTTGCCATAGGTAGCATCTTCGCTAATCTCCTTTGTGATCGTAGGTTTCTCTATCTCGATCATATATTCCTCCCATTCCGATTTACCATATTGTATTGAAAAAACATTCTCCCTATAAGTCTACTATCTGGAATAGAACTCTACGATATTGTGTTCCTCAATTGGTAAATCTATATCTTCTCGGGTAGGTGCATTTAGAATTCTACCTTCTAATTTATCTGTATCGATACTAATCCACTTAGGCGTAGTTATCACCATCTCTTTAAGTTCTTTGAATTTAGGTGAAGATTTAGACTTTTCCTTTACCGAGATAACATCTCCTACGCTTACTTCCATTGAAGGAATGTTCGCTTTCTTGCCGTTCAAAAGAAAATGTCCGTGATTAACAAGTTGCCTTGCTTCTCTTCTTGTTGCAGCAAATCCCATTCTGAATACAACATTATCCAATCTGCTCTCTAGAGCAATTAAGAAATTTGTACCTGCTTCGCCAGGTTTCTTAGAAGCTTTTACAAAAAGGTTTCTAAACTGCTTTTCCTGAAGTCCGTACATAAACTTAACTTTTTGCTTTTCTGTAAGCTGTATTCCATACTCGCTCTTTTTTCTTCTAGTTTGTTTAGGCTGTCTTTTGCTTTTTTTATTAATTCCCATGTACTGAGGTTCAATACCAAGCGCATTGGCTCTCTTCAGTACTGGTTCTCTATTTCTTGCCATGTATTGTTACTCCTCCTATCTTCTAGACTCTTCTCTTCTTAGGTGGTCTGCATCCATTATGTGGAATCGGTGTTATATCTTTGATCATAGTCACACTAAGACCTGCAGTTTCAAGTGCTCTTATAGCAGCTTCTCTGCCTGAACCTGGTCCCTTAACGTAAACCTCTACACTCTTAAGACCGTGTTCCATAGCAGCCTTTGCTGCAACCTCTGCAGCACTTGATGCTGCAAAAGGAGTGGATTTTCTTGACCCTCTGAATCCGTTTGATCCGGCACTTGACCATGACAGTGCATTTCCATCCATATCTGTTAGAGTAACCAACGTATTGTTAAAGGTGGACTGGATGTGAGCCTGGCCTTTTTCAACGTTCTTACGTTCCCTTTTCTTTTTTCTGACTGTTTTCTTAACAGTAGCCATATTTCTCTACCTCCTTTTCCCCTTACTTTTTCTTTCCTGCTAGACGTTTAGGACCCTTACGTGTCCTTGCGTTTGTCTTAGTTTTCTGGCCTCTGACAGGAAGACCTCTTCTGTGTCTGATACCTCTATAGCTTCCAATTTCCATGAGCCTTTTGATATTTAGGGATGTCTCTCTTCTCAGATCTCCCTCAACCATAAGTTCATCATTTATAAACGAAGCAATCTTACGTGTATCTTCCTCTGTCATATCCTTGACTCTTAAATCAGGATCTACTCCTGTTTTGTCAAGGATTTTTTTAGATGTTGAAAGACCTATCCCATAGATATATGTAAGAGCAACTTCTACTCTCTTATCTCTAGGTAGATCAACTCCGGCAATTCTTGCCATCTCTTCCTCCTTTCCTATCTTCCGTCACCTCTCCGGGGGTGATATAGACAGGTGTAAAAATTAATTTAATATTTGCATCAAAATCCCGGCATAATGATGACTTTATTAACCTTGTCTCTGCTTGTGCTTAGGATTTTCACAGATGACCATGACTTTGCCATGTCTCTTAATAATCTTACACTTTTCGCAGATCGGTTTAACTGAAGATCTAACCTTCATTGCTGCCTCCCTACTTTTCTCTCCATGTAATTCTTCCACGAGAAAGATCGTACGGCGAAAGTTCAACCTTGACCTTATCCCCTGGTAAAATTCTAATGTAATTCATTCTTATCTTACCGGATATATGGGCGAGTACCTCAAAACCGTTCTCTAGCTTTACCTTAAACATTGCATTTGGCATAGCATCAACTACTCTACCCTCTACCTCTATAACATTCTTTTTAGACATAAATCATACTCCCCTTAAAGAGTTAATAATTCAGGTTCTCCGTCATTAATGACAACTGTATTTTCATAATGTGCCGACAGGCTATTATCATCTGTAATAACTGTCCACTCATTATCCATCGTCAGAGTCCCGTAAGAACCAATTGAAAGCATTGGTTCTATGGCAATAACCATATTTTGTTTGAGATGTGGCCCAGGCGACATACCTTCATCTTTGTAATTTGGAACTGGTGGATCCTCATGTAGATTTTTCCCAAGTCCATGACCAAGGTATTCTCTTATTACACCCATACCATTAGCTTCTGCATATCTTTGTATTGCTTCTCCAATATCGTGAAGTCTGAACCCAACTTTGGCATATTTTATTCCTTCAAAAAAACTTTGCTTTGTAACATCTATAAGTTTCTTTGCAGAATCGTCTATTTCCCCGACTGAATATGTCCTAGCAGCATCACTTACATATCCTCGGTAAGTAGCTCCGGTATCGACACTGACTATATCTCCCTCATAGAGCTTACGCTTTTTTGACGGAATACCGTGAACTATCTCTTCATTTACGGATACGCAGGCTCCTGCAGGGAAGCCTCCGTATCCTTTAAAGGTCGGTATCATTTTATAATGGGCAATCTTGTCCTCAACATAAGCATTGATATCAAAGGTTGTAATGCCGGGTTTTATATAATCACTTAGTTCTCTTAGTATTTCACCAGTGACTTTTCCCGCCTCCCGCATCAATGCAATTTCTCGATCAGACTTGATTATTATCATTATTTATCTCCAATTGCCTCACAGATTTTTTCAAACAAGATATCAAGCTCCATCTCACCGTCAAATGACTTAAGATTTCCGCTCTTCTCATAATAATTAATCAGAGGTGCTGTTTCCTTGTCATATACACTCAATCTGTTTGTAACGGTTTCAAGATTATCATCTGCTCTTTGAACGAGCTCATTGCCGCATACATCACAAATTCCATCTTTCTTAGGTGGAATATTCTTGATGTGGAAACTAGCTCCGCAATTCTTGCATACTCTTCTTCCCGTCATTCTTTCAACGAGGACATCATGTGCAACCTTAAAGTCAATGACAATATCAATTTGATCATCATTATCTTTCAGAAATTCATCAAGCTTTTCTGCCTGAAAAACAGTTCTTGGAAAACCATCGAGAAGGAATCCCTTATTTTTGCAATCGTCTTCGCTAAGTCTCGATGTAACGAGTTCAACTACAAGTTCATCTGGAACGAGCTTACCGGCATTCATGTACTCTTTTGCTTTATTACCCAGCTCTGTTCCTTCGCTAATATTCTTTCTGAAGATATCTCCTGTAGAAATATGTGGAACATCGTACTTCTTAACAAGCTTAGCAGCCTGTGTGCCCTTTCCTGCGCCCGGAGGTCCGAGCAAAATAGCTCTTAACATTTTATTCTCCTCTCTCCACTTGAACTTTATCTTATTTGAGGAATCCTTGATAATTCCTCATTAACATCTGATTTTCAAGCTGTTGAACGGTATCAAGTGCAACTCCGACCATAATCAATAGTGATGTGCCTCCAAAAGCAAGATTATGTAGTGGAGTAAATTGGTTTATTATCGTTGGCAATGTCGCAACTGCAGCAAGGAATATTCCTCCCGCAAGACATAACCTTGACATTATTCTTGATAAGTATTCAATGGTTGCTATTCCTGGCCTAATTCCCGGTATAAATCCACCATTTGCTCTCATCTGGTCAGCTACTTCCTTAGGATTAAACGTTATTACCGTATAAAAATATGTAAACATCATTATAAGCACAACATTCAGAACAGCATAAACCCAAACCCCAGGATTACCTGACGGCGATAAATATTTTGTTACAAAATCTGTAAATTTAGTTCCCGGGAAGAAATATGTAATTGTAAGTGGGAACTGTAACAATGAAAGTGCGAAAATAATTGGAATTACGCCTGCCTGGTTTACCTTCATAGGTATATGAGTTGATTGTCCACCGTACATCTTTCGTCCTACAACTCTCTTTGCATACTGTACAGGAATCTTCCTGACTCCCTGTTGCATCTCTATAACTACCATAACGATTAGTATCGAAATTATTACGATTGCTATTATAGCTATAATGCTAAGTTCCCCGCCCTTTATCTTAACTGAAAGGCCTCTTATCATTGTTGGGATCCTTGCCACGATTCCGCCAAATATCAAAAGCGAAATACCGTTGCCAACTCCCTTGTCATTGATCTCTTCACCGAGCCACATAAGGAAAGTTGATCCTGCTGTCAATATTACTATGATTGTAATCATTGTAAAAGCATTTGGATTTATTATAGCTTTTCTAAACAATCCTATGGTTAGACCTATTGCCTGAATTAAGGCAAGTACAACTGACATATACCTTGTAATCTGAGCCATTTTCTTACGGCCTTCCGTACCTTCTTTGGCAAGTCTTTCAAAATATGGGAAAGCTACCGTCAAAAGTTGGACTATGATTGATGCCGTAATATAAGGTGTAATACTCAGTGCAAAAATTGTAAAATTGCTGAATGCACCACCGGAGAATAGATCAAACAGATCAAACAATCCTGTCTCTCCATTGAACATATTTGCGAGATAAGCTCTGTCAATTCCAGGTACCGGAATATTTGAACCTATTCTATATACGAGAAGCATAAGCAAGGTAAATATAATCTTGCTTCTTGTCTCTTCGATTTTCCATGCCTTGGAGAGCGTTTTCAGCAAATACATAGCTAAACAACCTCTATCTTTCCGCCTGCTTTTTCAATCTTCATAGCAGCACTCTTTGTAAATTTTGAAGCTTTTACTGTAAGCTTTTTCTCAATTTCTCCATTTCCAAGAATCTTTACTCCGTCCTTAACCTGCTTAACAATTCCTGTATTTTTCAGAGCATCAAGGTCAACTACAGTTCCTTCATCAAATCTATTGAGAACGCTTACATTAACTTCAGCATACTCCTTTTTGAAACGGTTTGTAAATCCTCTTTTAGGAATACGTCTGTATAGCGGCATCTGTCCGCCCTCAAATCCAAGTCTGACTCCACCGCCACTTCTTGAATTCTGTCCATTCATACCTCTACCGGATGTTTTGCCCTGTCCGGTACCGGTTCCACGGCCTCTTCTTTTGCGATTCTTTGTTGAATTCTCAGCCGCCTTCAATTCATGAAGTCTCATCTATATGCACCTCCTTACAGTTCTTCTACTTTAAGAAGATGTGAAACCTTCGTAATTGCTCCACGAGTTGCGGGTGAATCTATAAGCTCTACTGAATGATTGAGCTTGCGCAAACCGAGTGCTTCAACAGTCTTCTTTTGTTTAGGTGAAGAACCAATAGTGCTCTTAACCAATGTAATTCTTAGTTTTTTAGCCATGTTCTCCTCCTTATCCTAAAATTTCTTCAGGTTTCTTTCCACGACGTTTTGCTACCTCTTCAAGAGTTGTCAGATTCTTCAAACCGACAAGTGTAGCAAGTGCCATATTACCTGTATTGCTTGATCCAAGAGATTTAGCTCTTACATCTTTGATTCCGGCAGCTTCAAGGACCATACGTACTGATGAACCTGCAATAACTCCGGTACCAGGTGCAGCTGGCATAATCAAAACTCTGCCCGCACCGAAAACTCCCGTAATTTGGTGAGGAACCGTAGTGCCTACCGTTGGGACATATATCAACTTCTTCTTCGCATCTTCTGTAGCTTTTCTTACAGCTTCAGGGATTTCCTGAGATTTTCCAAGACCGATACCTACATGACCGGCACCGTCACCTACTACAACGGTAACACTAAATCTCATGTTTCGTCCACCCTTTACAGTTTTTGCAACACGCCTAATGTTAACAATTGACTCTGTAAGTTCAAGCTTGGATGCATCTATTTTTGTGCGCATTCCGTTTCCTCCCTTAGAATTTTAATCCTGCTTCACGAGCACCGTCGGCAAGTTCCTTTACTCTCCCGTGGTAAATATAACCGCCTCTGTCAAATGCGACTTCCTTAATGCCCTTTTCCAAGGCTCTTTTTCCAAGAGCCTCTCCAACCTTCTTAGCAGCTTCCTTATTACCTGTTTTAACAAGTTCTCCCTTGATTTCCTTATCTAAAGTAGATGCAGCAACCAAAGTATTACCGTTAACATCATCGATAATCTGAGCTGAAATATTGTTATTGGATCTGTAAACGCTGAGTCTAGGCTTCTCGGGAGTACCATGAACGTCTTTTCTGACTCTTTTGTGCCTCATAAGGCGTCTGTCATTTCTACTTGCTTTTGCCATATTATAATCCTCCCTTCCTATGCACTAACTCCGCTCTTTCCTTCTTTTTTGTGAATAACTTCTCCATCGTAGATGATGCCTTTTCCTTTATATGGTTCAGGTTTTCTCCACTTTCTTATGTTAGCTGCGTAATTTCCAACTAACTCCTTGTCAACACCCTTAACAACAATTGTATTAGCATCAGGGCATTCTGTAGTTATTCCTTCAGGATCAACCATCTCTACAGGATGTGAAAGTCCAAGTTTAAGCACAAGCTTATTACCCTGTTTTGCAGCAGAATATCCGACTCCATTAACTGTCATCTTCTTTTCATATCCTGATGTAACGCCTACTATCATATTATGAATCAATGCTCTTGCAAGACCGTGCTGCTCTTTGTCTTTTCTTGAATCACTCTTTCTTATAACTGAAAGAATACCATCTTTTACCTCAATATTGAGATTGTCTGATATTTTGCATTTTGATTCGCCCTTAGGCCCCTTAACTTTTACAAAATTATCAGCATCTGTTGATACCTCTACGCCGGCAGGTATATCAACAGGCTTTAATCCTATTCTACTCATAATACACCTCCTACCAAACGTAGCAAATTACTTCTCCACCGACTCTTTCTTTCCTTGCTTCTTTGTCGGTGATTACACCCTTGGATGTAGAAATTATAGCCACTCCCAAGCCTCCAAGTACCTTTGGAACCTGATCAGCCTTAGCATAAACTCTAAGACCAGGCTTTGAGATCTTCTTTATTCCTATAATTGTACGCTCCTTGCCATGACCGTATTTAAGATCTACTTTGATTGTTCCCTGAGCATTGTCTTTAACAATCTTATAGTCCTTAATAAATCCCTCATTTTTTAGGATTTCCGCAATAGATTTCTTCATATTTGATGCCGGAATATCTACGGAATCATGCCCTGCCGTATTTGCATTCCTTATTCTTGTCAGCATATCTGCTATTGGATCTGTCATTGCCATAACAGTAATTTCTCCTTTCCTCACGTGGTTCCCGCACCTATTATACGGTGACAGGCCTTCGCAAATGAATCTTACCAGCTTGATTTTTTAACGCCCGGAATTTCTCCTTTATAAGCAAGCTCTCTGAAGCATACACGACAAATTCCATACTTCTTCAAGACAGAGTGAGGTCTGCCACAAATCTTGCATCTCGTGTAAGCTCTTGTTTTATATTTTGGTTTTCTCTGTTGCTTAACTTTTAGTGAAGTCTTAGCCATTTTTCCTCCTTCTCCTTCTTGCTATTTAGTGAACGGCATTCCGAGGAGCTCCAGCAAAGCCATAGCTTCTTCGTCAGTATTAGCTGTCGTTGTGAAAACAATATTCATTCCCTTTACAGTCTCAACCTCGTCATATACTATTTCCGGGAAAATCAACTGCTCTCTTATACCCATTGAGTAATTACCTCTGCCGTCGAACGAGTTTCTACTAACTCCTTTGAAGTCTCTTACTCTAGGAAGGGAAAGGTTGAAAAGCTTATCTGCAAAGTTGTACATATTGTCGCCTCTTAATGTTACCTTAGCGCCAACAGGCATTCCCTGTCTAACTTTGAAGTTTGCTATTGATTTACGAGCTTTTGTTACAACTGGTCTCTGACCTGTAATCTTTGCAATTTCCTTAACTGCACTATCAAGAATCTTTGCATTTTCTTTAGCTTCTCCCAGACCCATATTGATAGTAATCTTTTCAAGCTTTGGAACCTGCATAAGGTTTTTATAATCAAACTTTTCTGTTAGAGCCTTGACAACTTCAGTCTTGTATCTATCTTTTAATCTGATTTCCAATTTTTCTCCTCCTTTCCTAGTCTATTACGGTGCCTGACTTCTTTGACACCCTTACTTTTTTACCGTTCTCGAACTTATAACCTATTCTCGAACCTTTCTTTTCTTTCGCATCGTAGTACATTACGTTTGATGCATCAATAGGGCCTTCAACATGTTTAATTTCCGCAGGTGACTTCTGTGTAGCCTTAGCATGCTTAGTCTGCATGTTGACTCCCTCTACTATAACTTTGTTTTTCTTCGGTAGTACCTTCTTTACAACACCGGTTTTACCCTTGTCTTTTCCGGAGATAACTACTACCGTATCATCTTTTTTAATTTTCATAATAGTCTTACCTCCTATAGAACTTCAGGTGCCAAAGAGACAATCTTCATATAACCTGTATCTCTAAGTTCTCTGGCAACCGGTCCAAAAATACGTGTGCCTACTGGTGTTTTATCGTTTTTATCTTTTATAATAACTGCAGCATTCTGATCGAACTTGACGTAGCTACCATCGCTTCTTCTTGTTCCTCTTTTGCTTCTTACTACTACAGCCTTAACAACGTCACCTTTCTTGACAACTCCACCCGGTGTCGCATCTTTAACAGTGCAAACAACCACATCTCCGATATTGGCATATTTGCGTCCGGTTCCTCCAAGCACGCTGATGCATAGAAGTTCCTTTGCTCCGGAGTTGTCGGCAACCTTTAATCTACTTTCTGTCTGTATCATTGTGCCGCCTCCTTACTTAGCTTTTTCTATGATTTCAACAAGTCTCCATCTCTTATCCTTAGAGATAGGTCTTGTCTCCATGATTCTAACCTTATCGCCTATACCGCATTCGTTATTCGCATCATGAATTTTGAATTTTTTTGTCCTCTTGATTGCTTTGCCATAAAGGGAATGTCTAACGTGCTCACGAGTTGCTACAACAGCAGTTTTATCCATTTTGTCGCTCGTTACAATGCCAACTCTGGTCTTGCGTCTGTTTCTTTTTTCCATAGTTTACATCCTCCTTTCCGCTATGCATTCTTTTCTGCAGCCTGTTCATTCTCTCTGATGATTGTCTTAACTCTCGCAATATCTCTGCGAACCTCTCTCATCTTGACGGGATTCTCAAGCTGTCCTGTAACATGTTGAAATCTTAGATTGAAGAGTTCCTGTTTCATTCTTTCTAGCTCTGCAGTTCTCTCCTGATCTGTCATCTTTCTTATTTTATTCAAATCCATTATTCGTCACCATCCTTTTTTTGTTCGTGTCCTTTGACGACGAATTTGCACTTGATAGGCAACTTATATGAAGCGAGTTTCAATGCTTCTTTTGCCTTCTCTTCGCTTACTCCAGAAATCTCGAACATAACTCTTCCGGGTTTTACAACAGCTACCCAGTATTCAGGTGCGCCTTTTCCGGATCCCATACGAACTTCTGCAGGTTTTTTAGTAACAGGTTTGTGTGGGAAAATTTTTATATAGACGTTTCCGCCTCTCTTAATGGACCTGGTCATGGCAATTCTCGCTGCTTCGATCTGTTTTGAATCAATCCAAGCACATTCTTCTGCCATGAGTCCATATTCTCCATATGTCACGGTGTTACCCTTAGTTGCAACACCTTTCATTCTGCCTCTGTGGACTCTCCTGCGTTTTACACGCTTTGGCATTAACATGGCAAGCCTCTCCTTTCTTTACTCTTCCGTTTTTTCCTCGGTGGTATTAGGTTCAGCCTCTACCGGTTTAGGTTCCGGCTTAGGTGCCTTCCTAACTCTAGTTGTTGCAGGTTTTACTTCAGGTTTTGCATCGCGTCTGTCATTTCTCTTGTTAAACGACCTTCTGCGATCACGCCTGTCGTTTCTTCTGCCTTTTCTCTCTCTTCTATCATTTGTCTTTTCTGTTGCTACAGGGCTCTTTAGTCCTTTATCAAGAATTTCTCCATGATTTATCCAGACCTTGACTCCGATCTTTCCGTAAGTTGTATCTGCTTCTGCAAATCCATAGTCAATATCTGCCCTAAGTGTGTGGAGAGGAACGTTTCCTTCGCTATACTTTTCGCTTCTTGCAATCTCAGCTCCGCCAAGTCTTCCAGAGCAAAGAATCTTAATTCCCTTGGCATCGGCTTTCATGGTTCTTTGAATTGCTTGCTTCATTGCTCTTCTAAATGACACTCTTCTTTCAAGTGCCTGAGCAACACTTTCAGCTGTAAGCTGTGCATCAAGCTCGAATCTTCTTACCTCTTCTATTGACAGATCCACCTTTCTGCCTGTCATTTTTTCAAGGTTTTTCTTGAGCTCGTCTATTCCCTCTCCTGACCTTCCTACAACCATACCAGGTCTTGCTGCAAGCATCGTAACCTTTATCTGAGTTGCCGCAGGTCTCTCAATAAGAATATTGGCTACTCCGGCTGCATAGAGTTTTTTCTTAATATAATTTCTAATTTCATTATCTTCTACAAGGAAATCGGCAAAATCTTTCTTGTTAGCATACCATTTCGCATTCCAGTCCTTGTTAATACCGACTCTTAAGCCATGTGGATTAACTTTCTGACCCATCAGGTGAACCTCCTTCTACTTTTTCTGCCGCTTTTTCTGTAATTTCAGTTTTTTCTCTAAGAGTTACTCCTATGTGGCTACTTCTCTTAAATATCATAGATGCCCTGCCCTGAGCTCCTGCTCTGTAACGTTTCATAGTAGGACCCTGATTAGCATACACCTCAGCGACATATAGATTGTCGGGGTTCATATCAAAGTTATTCTCGGCATTTGCAGCCGCTGACATAACCACCTTTTCAATTAGCTCTGATCCCTTACCGGGAGTGAATTTCAAAATTGTCAATGCCTCGTTAAGGTCTTTTCCTCTTACCAAATCAGCAACAGGCTTAAGTTTGCTTGGAGACATTCTGACATATTTAGCAATTGCTTTTGCTTCCATATCTCTTTACCTTCTCCTTTCCTACTTTTTAACTACCTTGTCACCGGAATGACCTTTGAATGTTCTAGTAGGTGCAAACTCTCCGAGTTTATGTCCTACCATATCTTCTGTAATATATACAGGTACATGCTTACGACCATCGTGAACAGCTATCGTGTGTCCGACCATCTGAGGGAAGATCGTAGACGCTCTTGACCACGTCTTAATAACCTGTTTCTCATTGGCTTCATTCATCGCTTCGATTCTTTTTAGCAGTTTCGCATCGACAAATGGTCCTTTCTTTAGCGATCTTGACATTGTCTACTCCTTTCCTACTTTCCGTCTCTTCTTCTAACTATATATTTATCAGAAGGCTTTTTCTTTTTACGTGTCTTATATCCAAGTGTAGGCTTGCCCCAAGGTGTAACAGGACTCTTACGTCCAATAGGAGCTCTACCCTCACCACCGCCATGTGGGTGATCGTTAGGGTTCATTACAGATCCTCTAACTGTAGGTCTTATTCCCATATGTCTCTTTCTTCCGGCTTTACCTATATGAACATTTCCATGCTCTTCGTTTCCTACTTCACCTATCGTTGCCCTGCAGTTTGCTCTTACCATTCTGACCTCTCCGGATGGAAGTCTTACCTGTGCGTATTCTCCTTCCTTTGCCATCAGCTGAGCTCCGTTACCTGCAGATCTTACGAGCTGAGCACCTTTACCCGGTTTAAGCTCTATATTGTGAATCATTGTACCTATAGGTATGTTGGCGATTGGCAGTGCATTACCAACCTTGATATCTGAATCTGCACCTGAGAAGATAACATCTCCAACCTTTAGTCCCTCAGGAGCGATTATGTATCTCTTTTCTCCATCTGCATAGAATAGCAATGCTATGTTTGCTGATCTGTTAGGATCGTATTCTATCGTCTTAACAGTTGCAGGAATGTTATCCTTATTCCTCTTGAAATCTATTATTCTGTACTTAGGTCTTGTGCCGCCGCCTCTATGTCTTACTGTAATCTTTCCTCTTGCATTTCTTCCGGAATGCTTCTTAAGAGTTACTGTAAGAGACTTTTCGGGCTTTTTTGCAGTTACTTCCTCAAATGTTAGAACTGTCATACCTCTCAAGCCCGGAGTAGTCGGTTTATATTTTTTAATTCCCATTTTCCTACATTCCTCCTTTTATTAGAGCCCCTGGAAGAGTTCTATTTCTTTGCTATCCTCTGTGAGAGTGACTATAGCCTTCTTGTATGAAGATGTCATTCCCTGAGTCCTGCCCATTCTCTTCTTCTTTCCATTAACGTTCATGATGTTTACCTTCAAAACATCTACGCCGAAGATTTCTTCTACAGCTTTTCTTACCTCTGTCTTATTGCAGTTAGCGTTTACCTTAAACAGATATTTCTTATTCTCTGCAAGGTCCATGCTAAGCTCGGTAATGATAGGTCTTTCAATAATATCGTAACCAGTTTTCATTATGCATACACCTCCTCAATCTTTTTCGCAGCATCCTTTGTTAGGATAAGACTGTAGTGATTGATAATCTCATATACATTCATCGTGCTTACAAGTGCTGTCCTTACACCCTTGATATTGGATGCAGATCTGATTACATTGTCATCCTTTTCACTCATAACGATCAGTGCCTTCTTATCAGCTTTAACTGCGTCAAGCATCTTAATCATATCTTTTGTCTTTGGTGCTTCAAATTTGATATCATCTATAACGATAAGTTCATTATCAATGACCTTGCTTGATAAAGCCGATTTAAGTGCAAGTCTTCTTACCTTCTTAGGAACAGCGTAACTATAGTCTCTAGGCTTAGGTGCAAAAACAACTCCGCCCCCTATCTGAGATGGATCCGTTGTGCTTCCCTGCCTATGGCGTCCCGTACCTTTCTGTCTAAAAGGCTTACGTCCGCCGCCTCTGACTTCTCCTCTGTTCTTGGCAGATTGAGTTCCCTGTCTCTGGTTTGCCAAGTAATTTTTAATTGTGTCATGTACAGCATGCTCATTTGGCTCTATACCGAATATCGCATCCGATAGATCTATCTCGCCAACAGCCTTACCGGACATGTCCAGCATTTTTACCTTTGCCATTGTAGTTTCTCCTTTCTGCCTATACTATTTGTCCTGACCTTTAATCGCATATCTAATCTTGACAATTCCGCCTTTTTTACCAGGTATAGCTCCCTTGATAAGCATTATATTGCGATCTTCTATAACCTTCATAAGTACAACATTCTGAACTGTGACCTTATCTCGACCCATTCTTCCAGGTGCCTTATTGCCGGGGAACACCCTTGAAGGATAAGTTCCGGCTGCAAGTGCACCAACTAGCCTCTTGTGCTTTGAACCGTGAGTCATAGGTCCTCTTCTGTGTCCATGTCTTTTGATGTTACCCTGAGTTCCTTTACCTTTTGAAATTCCTGTAACATCGAGCTTTGAACCTTCTTCGAAGTCAGCAACAGTAATTTCCTGTCCTACTTCATATGTCTCACCGTCTTCAACTCTGAATTCCGCAAGATACTTTTTAGGCTCTACGCCACTTTTGTCAAAATGTCCGGCTTCAGGCTTATTAATTCTGCCAGGTTTCTGGTCTTCGTATCCCACCTGTACTGCATTGTATCCGTCTGCCTCAACAGTTTTGACCTGAGTAACTACTTCCGGCCCCGCTTCTATAACGGTTACCGGAACTACGTTACCGTCTTCTGTGAAAATCTGTGTCATACCGATCTTCTTACCAATTAACGTTTTCATAATTTCCTCCTACTTTGTTTACAGCGGATCGCTCCGGTTTGGATTATTATCCCTCTCGTGCGATCTTACTAAATGAGTTAGAGCTTGATTTCAATATCAATTCCTGCAGGCAAATCTAGTCTTGTCAAAGCATCTGTTGTCTTTGTAGTTGCATCTTTAATATCTATAAGTCTCTTATGAGTCCTCTGTTCGAACTGCTCTCTGCTGTCTTTGTACTTGTGAACAGCTCTGATTATCGTTACAACTTCCTTCTCTGTAGGAAGCGGAATAGGGCCTGATACCTTAGCTCCCGTCTTCTCTGCAGCTTCTACGATCTTAGCAGCACTCTTATCAAGCAATGCGTGATCATATGCTTTAAGTCTTATTCTGATCTTCTGTAATTCACTCATTTCTAAACCTCCGTTTGTACTGTTTTCGCTATACTTGCACAGGATTTCGCTCTACTTACACTTATTCGTGCGTTTCCCTCTTTATTGAGCAAAACAAAATATAAAGCGATCCTTCGCCCCCATCTGGTGAGGACATTTCTCAGTGAAAGTTCCCCGATAGCACGGCAATCTCCCACATCTTCGCCTTAGACAAGCCTTGTTATTATACTATGCATAAAAGCTTTGTGCAAGTGATTTTTTAAAATAATTTTGATGTATTTTAATTTTTTAATGTTAGTTTTTCAAGCATTATAGGGTTTTGCTCCGAACACGTATATACGCGTTTCTTAAAATAATTCTGATTTATTTAGCAGTATACGTATTCAAACAATTCAGAAATAGCTTTTTCAAGCCCTTCCTCCTTTATTCTAATAAAAGATTTTTCTATTTCCTCTTGCGTAATATCGTGAATTTTTACATCCTTGCTTCTAAACCAATATGGTTTAAAGAATTCTTTTTCATCATTAGTAACGCCTCTTGCATCTGCATAAAGAACTTCACCATCTTCATTAACTCGAGTTGCATAGGCATGTATTATCATCTTATTTGAAGGTCTGACCATAATCTTTCCTGTCCAGCCTCTTGTGTTTTCCAAAAAGTAAACGAGAAAAAGATCGCAGTACCCGTGCAGGAATTCTTCAACATTGTGATTGTTTCCAAACTTCATCGAATACAATGGATCTTTTTTCTTCTTTCTTTCACTTCTTATTTTATCAATTATTCTCATTATCTATTTTATTTATTTATATTCTTGAACGAAGATCTTTTCTCTACTTCAAATTTAATCTTTTCAATATCAAGAGTATAATATTCGTCATCTTTATAGAGAATTTTTCCATCAACCATCGTCAGTCTTACATCATTTCCGGATGCAGCATACACTATATTACATATAAGGTCATTTTGGGGATTCATATTCGGGCAACTGATATCGAGAGCTATAAGGTCTGCCCTGTTGCCTACCTTTAAGCTTCCGCATTTCTCTCTTCCCTGTGCTATTGCTCCATTAATCGTAGCACTCCTTAGAACTTCAATAGGCTTCATTCTTGCCGGATTCATGCTTTTAAACTTTCCCAAAAGTCCAAATATTTTCATCTCTTCAAAGAAATTCAGGCTGTTATTGCTTGAAACTCCGTCAGTACCAATTGTTACATTAATGCCTTCATCATATAACTTGCATACATCGCAAATTCCGCTCGCAAGTTTGAGATTGCTCACAGGGCAACTTGCCACAGTAACTCCCTTTTCTTTGAAAATTCTCCTGTCCTTATCATCAACAAAGATGCAGTGAGCTGCTATAGTAGGTGCATCAAATACTCCATTAATATTAAAAAGTTCAACAGGTCCAAGCCCCTTGTATCTCTTCTTGCATTCTAGGACCTCTCTTTCGGTCTCAGCGAGATGCACATGTATGTTTAAATTATTATCTGCTGCGTAATTTGCAACTGCTCTGATTGTAGGTTCGTCATTAGTATATTCCGCATGAAGTGAAGCATCAACAAGCGCCCTCCCTTCGCCTGAACCGTTGTAAGTCTTATCGGTATACACCATCTCTTTATATGTTGGATCATTATGTGGACTTAAACCAGTCGTGTTCGAAACAGACCTACATATATTTGCCTTCATTCCGCTTTCGATAACCGCCTTAGCCAAGCCATCTGTCAGAAAATACATATCGTTACCTGACACTATTCCAAATCTCATAGACTCTGCCATAGAAAGCATAGCCCCCCAATAGACATCTTCTTCAGCAAGTGTAGCTTCAAATGGAAATATCCTTTCGTATAACCATTCATGAAGCTGCAGTCCTTCCCCATATCCACGCATAAGAGACATAGGTGAATGAACATGGGAATTGTAGAATCCGGGCATCAAAAGAGTTCCTTCCCCGTTGAATATTTCTCCATAGTCCATTTCATCAGGGAAGGAATTACCAATATAGGTTATAAATTCACCTTCTGTCGCAACGAACATATTGTCTTTTATCTCAAAGTTTTCGTCCAGAATTGAAATATTTTTAAACAGCATAGACTAACCCCTTGAATATACCTATTTCTAGCCCGGAGGCCAGGTCATCTTCCTCTTTCCCAAGATATGAACATGCAAATGCTTTACAGTCTGCTGTCCATCTTCTCCGCAGTTTATTACAACCCTATATCCGTCTTTAAGGTCGAGAATTTTTGCAATTTCTTTAATTTTCAGCAGCATATGTCCCAAAAGTGGAGCGTTTTCGTCCTTTATATCGTCCAATGATGATATATGAGTCTTAGGAACCATAAGAACATGTACGGGTGCCATTGGCCCGGCGTCCTTAAAGACTGTGATTAATTCGTCTTCATACACTATTTCCGATGGGATCTCCCCATTCGCGATTTTGCAAAAAATGCAATCACTCATATTTACTCTCCTTTCTTAAGATATTCTTATTAACTCTTTCTTATTCTACCACTTTCAAGCTTGCAAGACATCCGTCTTTAAAAACTTCTTCAATTTTAACTTCGTAAAATTCATCCGTTTTGAGTTTTTTCTCCGGATCATTAACGTATGTCTTTATATAGTTTCCTGTGTATCCTGAGATATAATCTCCATATCTTTCTTCTGTAAGCAATTTATGGTATGTTCCAATATTTTTTTTAATGAAATTATATGAAGCTTTTCTTCCTTCGTTAATCAATTTTTTAATTCGTTCATTCTTTATTTTCTCTGAAATTTTTCCTGAAAGAGATGCCGCTTTTGTATTCTTCCTTTCGGAATACTTAAACGCGTGTATCCTGCAAAATTCAGTATCTTTTACTAGAGACATTGATTCAGCGAAATCTTTCTCCGTTTCACTTGGAAATCCTACTATTATGTCTGTTGTTATTCCGTACAAAGGATCGAATTCTTTAAGTGCTGTTACTATATTAATGTAGTCGTTTACATTGTATGACCTGTTCATATTTTGAAGCACATTGTTGCTTCCACTCTGTACAGACAGGTGAAGATGTCGGCAAAGTTTTTCATATCCGACAAGATTCATTACATCATTTACATCAACAACTGTAGGTTCAAGGGAGCTTAATCTTATCCTGAAATCTCCATTTATACTATTTATCTCTCGAATTAAATCTGCAAGAGGATAATCAACATTGCTATTGAAATCGAAGCCATATAGCGCTGTATTTATTCCTGTTAATACGATTTCTTTTACCCCGTTTTCAATAAGCGTTTTTGCTTCTTCAATAATATCAGACTTATCTCTACTCCTTATAGGTCCTCTTGCAAAAGGAATCATACAGTATGAGCAGAATCTATTGCATCCATCCTCTATTTTTATATATGCTCTTGATCTGCTCTTATTCAGATTATTGTTTTTACCCATATTCTCGTAAAAACTCAATTCAGAGTAGTTTAGAACATTGACAATCTTATCACCGGAAATCTTTTTTTTATTATAATTCTCATGCACTTTTTCATAAATTGTAGATTTTAGATTGTTTCCTATTACAATGTCTACTTCATCTATTTGTTCTACTTCTTCCTTTGATACTTGTGCATAACATCCGGTTACTACAATAACCGCCTCAGGGTTTATCCTTTTCATACGTCTAATAAACTGTCTTGACTTTTTGTCTGCAGTTCCCGTTACCGTACATGTGTTAATAATATAAACGTCGGCGAATTCATCTTCGCCGACAATTTCATCACCATTTGATGCAAACTTTTCACAAATCAGTTCTGATTCATATTGATTAACCTTGCATCCAAGAGTGTGTACACAAATCTTCAATCTATTATTTTGCTCCATCAGATAGTGCCGCCTCCTATGAACTCCCTAAGAATGGAATCGTTATTAATATAAGAATCATCACCAAATTTTGAAACATATCTCAACTCTCTCAAAAGCCTTGATGCAGCGGCATATTCAGGTGAATCATCCTTAACCTTATTTAGTAGCGGCTCAGCGTACTTTTTTATAACCGCCATTTCATATAGATGAACTGAATTGAAGAAAACATCCGCCTCATGCGTGTAAGGGAATATATTAACGCTTTCAGCTTCGTGAACTTTGTACCACCTCTTCAGAGTTTCCTCTGCAGTATGATCCCTTGTCCTTGCATCTCTTATTATTCTACGGAATAGCCTGGTATCTGTCGCAGGAATTCTGTTATGTGCGTCCAAATTAAGCTGCGTTAAAGGGCTTATGTAAATCTTGAATTTCTCAGAATCATCAATTTCGCCTGTAAGAGCATGATTGAAAGCATGTATTCCTTCAACTATAATAGGTTGGTTCTCTTCAAGCGTTGTGATCCTCTTCCCAAACTCCTTATGCCCTGTAATAAAATCAAATATTGGCATATCTACTTCCTTGCCTAAAAGCAGATCGTTCATATTATTATTAAAGAGTTCAATATCTACAGCATCAATAGATTCAAAGTCATATTCGCCGTTCTCATCCCTTGGAGTATCTTCTCTTTCAACGAAATAATCGTCCGTCCCTATATATAATGGCTTAAGTCCATTCACCATAAGCTGAATAAGGAGTCTCCTCGCGAATGTAGTCTTTCCTGAAGAAGAAGGTCCAAGTATTAGAATCATTCTCTTTTTTTCTTCGGTGATCCTGTTTGCAATTTGAACAATTTTCTTATCATGAAGAGCTTCACTTAATTGAACAATTGTACGACTTCTCTCTTTATCTAGTGTAACATCATTAAGGTCAGCCATATAATTTATTCCGAGAAGGTTCTTCCACTCTGCCTGTTCAACATAGGCATTATATACAATATAATCATCTTCAAATCTCGGTATTGAATCTGGATTTGATGGGTGCGGATATCTTAGCAATATTCCATCTCTATATCTCATAAGTTCAAAATTGCTAAGATAACCGGTTGATGGAACAAGGAAGTTATAGAAAAACTCACTATATCCATCTAAAGAATATATTTTGATTGTTTCATCATTTGCAAGCTTGTTGAGAAGCCTTGATTTGTCATCAAGTCCTTCTTCTTCAAGAAGTTTTTTCCCTTCTTCTCTGGTAAATTCACGACTTATTATAGGTATATCTTCCTCAACAAGTCTCTTCATTCTCTGATAAATTTTTGCAGTAAATTCTTCATCTACACTAATATCAAATGTAATATAAAGTCCGTCATTTATCGATGATCTTACCTTCATCCCGGCATTATGTCCTAGCAAATCATTTGATGCCTTTAAAAATAGCAAGGTTAAGCTGCTCTGATAAGAAAGATAGGCTTCGTTATTCGTTATATCTAAAAACTCTATATTCGAATCTTCATTAATTGCATGATCAAGGGGTTCTATGCGATTGTTCACCTTAGCTATTATTATGTCATATCGAAACTTTTCCCTATGTTCGATATACAGCTCTTCTACAGTTATCCCTTGTCTTTCTTTTACATTTTCACATGTACCATCAGGATACATTATTTTCACCATCATAAGTGATGCCTCCAAAATTCATTTATTGAAAACTTAGTTAAAAAGTTTATCACACCGCTTAAAAATGGTCAACACCACCTGCTAATACAAAATTTAGCAAATTATTAGATTCATTAATTAGATCATTTTTTCGGTTTTATCCGGGATCATCTTAGCATCTTTCGATTCAAAGCTTTCCTCTAGAAGCTTGCATATTTGCTCTGCCTCTGCCCTTACAAAAGTAATCCCCTTACCCATATGATCATTCTTTCTATCCCAATCTCTCAGATCGTATTTAGGCCCGTTGTCGTTCCATTCAATTATATTCATCTCCCTCCTCCATCCTGTCTTATATTCGGAAACCACACCTATGTGTTTAATAAGATTATAAGTTATTTCTCCAGATCTGTTTCCTCTAGAATTTTTTTCTCTTGCCATTAAGTAAGCTCCTTTCTATTCATATAAATCATTATTACAATTAAATTTTAATGTCATCGTAAAAGATTTTCAAACATAAATAGAACCATTTAATTCAAAAAAGAATTAAAGAAGCAGTCCAAGGGACTGCTTTAAAATAATATATAAGATATGCTTGATTATTATCCGAAATATCTCTTCAGTAAGCCTGCGAAAGCTTTACCATGTCTAGCTTCATCTCTAGCCATCTCATGAACTGTGTCATGTATTGCATCAAGATTAGCCTCTTTAGCTCTCTTTGCAAGATCAAATTTGCCTGCAGTTGCACCATGTTCAGCAGCAACTCTAAGCTCCAAATTTTTCTTCGTGCTATCTGTAAGAACTTCACCTAGAAGCTCAGCAAATCTCGAAGCATGATCTGCTTCCTCAAAAGCTGCCTGTCTATAATACATACCAATCTCAGGATATCCTTCTCTAAAAGCTACTCTTGACATTGCAAGATACATTCCAACCTCTGTGCATTCACCATTAAAATTCATTCTAAGGTCTTCCATTATATCTTCACTCACACCGCTTGCAACACCTAGAACATGCTCAGCAGCCCAATCAAGCTCTCCTTCTTCCTGCTTCGTAAACTTTGATGCAGGTGCTTTGCACTGTGGACAAGCTTCCGGCGGAGTATCTCCCTCATGAACATATCCGCATACCTGGCACACCCATTTAGTCATATTAACCTCCTTCTTTAATACATCATTAAATAAGTTAATAAATTCTTATATACATGTTTCATTATATTTGATTGCAAAGAACTGTCAATCTTTTTAATCTTCAATTCTTATAGACTTTATAACCTGATCCTTCTTTGGTTTATCCATCATATCTCTTTCTACGGAAACGATTCTGTCGGCTTCTTCCATTCCGTCAGTTACTCTCCCAAAAGCAGCATACATTCCGTCTAGATGTGGAGCGTCTTCTGTCATTATGAAGAATTGTGATCCTGCAGAATCAGGTTTCATCGACCTCGCCATCGACAAGATACCTCTTTCATGTTTTAAGTCATTATCAAATCCGTTACTCTTGAACTCGCCTTTTATTTCATATCCAGGACCACCTGTACCGTTGCCAAGAGGATCTCCTCCCTGTATCATAAAACCGGGTATTACTCTATGAAATATCAGCCCATCATAAAATCCTTCATTTGCTAACTTTTCAAAGTTAGCAGCGGTTATTGGAGCAATATCTTCATATAATTCTCCAATCATCTTATTCCCGTTTTCCATCTCAATAACAAATTTTTTCATATTTAATAAACCCTTTCTTAATAATAAAATCATTAAAATAATTATTTTTTAATAAATGTATCAAGTATGCCTCTTCCAACACTTGCTCCAAGGTTTCCACCGAGAGTTCTACCAAACCTTCCAAACATCGACCCTCCGATTGTTTTTCCAACTTCTCTTCCTACTGTACCGGCAACCGAATTCCCAATTTTCCCTGCAGTTCTCTTTCTGGCTTTTTCGGCAGCTTCATCAGCTTTATTCTTTTCCTTCTCGGATTTTTCTTTAGCTATATTTGCTGCCTCTTCCTCACCCTGTCTAAGAAGAAATTCATAGGCGGAGTCCGGATCAACAGCATTCGCATATTTGCTGTAAAGTAAAGATGACTTTATGATTGAATCTCTTTTGTCTACTGGGATAGCATCAAATGAGCACCTTGGAGGAAGTATCCTAACTTTTTCAGCAACCGACGGAATTCCATCTTCTCCAAGGAATGATATAACAGCTTCTCCCGTACCGAGGTTAAGAATTGCATCGTACACATCAAAATCAGGATTCTCTCTGAACGATTCTGCTGCAGCCTTTACAAACTTCTGTTCTTTAGGAGTGTATGCTCTAAGCCCATGCTCAATCCTGTTTGAAAGCTGTGCAAGAACACTGTCAGTCATATCATTTGGATTCTGAGTGCAGAAATAAACTCCTACTCCCTTAGATCTGATGAGTTTTACCAACTGCTCAACCTTGTCAAGGAGCACAGAAGATGCTTCGGTAAAAAGAAGGTGGGCTTCGTCAAAGAAAAATATCATCTTAGGTTTATCAATATCTCCAACCTCGGGAAGCGTCTCAAACAGCTCTGACAAAAGCCAAAGCATAAATGCAGAATATAATTGTTTATTATTAATAATACTTGAACTATCTAAAATATTAATTACTCCTCTACCGTTATCTAGAGAAAGCAAATCTGTAATATTTAATGCTGGTTCCCCAAAGAAAATATCTCCACCAGCCATTTCAAGGGATACTACCGCTCTTGTAATGACCCCGATTGAAGCACTGCTTATCTTCCCGTAATCAGCTGCGAACTTATCTGCATTATCCCCCACATATGAGAGCATTGATTTAAGATCTTTTGTATCGATAAGAAGTAAATTATTATCATCAGCTATCTTGAAAACAATCGAAAGAATTCCGCTTTGTAACTCGTTGAGATCAAGAACTCTTGAAAGTAATAATGGTCCCATTTCAGATATCGTGGTTCTGAGTTGGATTCCTTTTTCTCCCAATAAATCCCATAAAACGACAGGATTTTCTCTCATCTGAAAATCGCTCTCTTCGATATTAAAATCATCAATCCTTGACTTTACTTTATCATTAATTATTCCAGGAGAAGCAAGCCCGGAAACATCCCCTTTTACATCTGAAATAAATACCGGAATTCCCATCTCACTGAAGCTTTCCGCCATGACCTTAAGAGTTACTGTCTTTCCTGTTCCTGTAGCTCCGCAAATAAGTCCATGCCTTTGAGCCATCTTTGGAATAATTGAAATATTCTCGCCTTTGTCGTTATTTCCGACCCATATCTTTCCATCTTTAAGCATAATTAATACCTCTACACATCTGTCTTCGTCATACCGTTCAAAAAAAGTTTGAGCTGTTGCCTTGAATACTGATAAAGTGAATAATTACCGTTAAAAATGCACCAATCATAGAGAAGTGCCCTTTCAAACATAGCATATGATCTCGTGATATCATTCACTGTAAGTTCGTCAAGAAAAATTCCCTCTTCCTTACCTTCAAGAACTATTTGTCTTATAACCTTGAAATAAGAACGCTCCGGATTAAGAAGATGTCTTTCTCCCTTTGCTGAAAGTTGTGATACAAAGAGTTGTGAAAGTAGGCTAACAGGAACTGTATTTTCTATCATAATCAAAAGCTCTCTATTTAGCAACAACAGTTTCTCAACAGGTTTTAGGTCGCTAGGCATGGTCTCCATAAGCTCTTCATACTTCCTATCAAAAAGATATGACAGAGATTCAAGGAGATCAGCCTTTGTTGAAAAATAATAATAAAATGACCCTTTTGATACGTGTGCACGATGAACTATATCATCTATTGTCGTATTCTCATACCCGAAGCGATAGAACAGCTCCCAGGCAGCAGATACAATATTGCTCTTAACCTGATTGTTATTTTTTTTCATTGCTCACACCTATATATAAACTCATCATTAATATTATAAAAAATAGTCTAAACTTCAGTCTATAAATTTTATCATTGTTATTTTAAGTATTCAAGATATTATAATTGGATTTTATAAAAATAAATATGTACTTTAGTCAGTATTTAACATGTATATTCTTCATGCTATTATACAGTCATTAATTAGAAAGAGGATTTTTTATGTTTAATTCTGAAATGATTGTATTCATAGGGTATTTTGTACTGCTTTTCTTTGTCAGTTTAATATTCTTTTTTAATGGCAGTAACCAAGATCAAGAAGATTATTTCCTTGGCGGCAGGAGTATGGGATATTGGGTTACGGCAATGTCTGCTCAGGCTTCCGATATGTCTGCCTGGCTTCTTATGGGACTACCCGGTTCAATACTTGCATTCGGTTTCGGTCAGATATGGATAGGAATAGGTCTCGCTCTTGGAACTGCTGCAAACTGGATGTTCTGTGCAAAGAGACTTAGAACTTTCAGCAAGGCTGCAGGTGATTCAATTACTCTTCCCCAGTACCTTACAAATCGTTTTGCATCGGAAAAGAAAACTTTACAGATAATATGTGCAATCATTTTCCTGATTGCATTTACAGTATATGTATCCTCTGCATTCGTTGCAGGTACTTCAGTATTCACTCTGCTATTTCCTTTTATAAGTGAAAAGGTGGCAATGCTGATCTTTGCAATCATTATAATTGGATACACTTTTCTAGGCGGGTTTAAGGCTGTATGTTGGACAGATTTTTTCCAAGGAATACTAATGATGATAGCACTTCTATCAATTCCTATTCTTGTAATTTGCACACAGAATCTCGATACCTCTGTTCTGCATAATGTTTATACATATAAGGATGCGGCAGGACAAATTGTAACCTGCGATTTCGGTTCAGGACTTTTCTCTGCATCACCTAAGGATATAATTTCAGGTCTTGGCTGGGGTCTTGGATATTTCGGAATGCCTCATATACTTGTTCGCTTCATGTCTATAGAGAAACCTTCAATGATAAAGAAGGCTTCAGCAGTTGCCATCATATGGGTTATCTTATCCATAATCGGTGCCTGCCTCGTTGCCTATTTTGCAAGGATGATCGTTGCTGAAGAGCTTCTGACAAAAGGACTTCAAAAAACTGTGTTTATTGTAATGGCAAGGAAGTTCTTCCCTCCGGCTATCGCAGGATTTCTCCTCGCAGCTATAATGGCTGCATCAG